>NZ_PCQC01000004.1:0-211603 GCF_002979955.1 Pseudomonas sp. MYb2 | reverse complement strand
CTCGGTCGGCCCTCTCCCGGAGAGAGGGGGTACTGATGGCGGGATGCTTCAGAAATTCATAAACCTGAAAGTACATCACCCGAATCCATAATCGACTCGGTCTCTCAGGTCGACGTACCTCTTCAGACACCTCGGTCGGCCCTCTCCCGGAGAGAGGGGGCACTGAATGCGGGATGCTTCAGAAATTCATAAACCTGAAAGTACATCAGCCGAATCCATAATCGACTCCGTCTTTCAGGTCAACGTACCTCTTCAGACACCTCGGTCGGCCCCCTCTCCCGGAGGGAGAGGGCTGGGGTGAGGGGCCGCTCTCTTATGCCCTGCGCAAAAACCGCCACAAACAAAAACGGGCCTGCTTCCGCAGGCCCGTTCTCATTGGGTGGCTTACAAAATCAGCGCATCAACTGTTGATCGCTGCCTGCTCATTCTCATCAAATTCTTCCGCCAAGAGCTTGTCATTGGCCTTGCCGGTGAATGGCACTACAGCGGCGCGTGGTTTACCTCGCAGTTTGCCGAACAGGTGCTCCAGTGCGTGCTCGAGTTTTTCGGCAGCGCCGTCGATTGCCTGTTCCAGCGAATCGGCTTTATGGGTCACGGAAATCGGTTGATGGCCTTTTGGCCGCGCTTCCAGTTGGCAGCGCAAGTCATGGGGACCTGGTTTGTCACCGTTCTCGTCGCTCAGGTGGACTTCGACACGGGTCAGGTCTTCTTCATAACGGTCGAGCGTGCTCTCAATGGTTGTACGTACCCACTCCTCCAGTCGTTTACTGCCTTGAACATGGTTATCGCTGTTGACTTGGATTTGCATAGTTCATCCCTTATTTCAGCTAGCTCGTGAGAGGCCTTGAGTTGAATTTCCTGACCTCCTGGTTACAACAATCGGCCCGACCGGCGAACATTTCAACCCCTGGAAAAAGATAAATATTCATTCGCAAAAAAAGCCGGACAACCGAGCAAAGCACTGTTAAGGTCGGGAGTTGGGTCGCTTTGCAATCCGGCAAAATTTGCTCACAATTGCCCGTCGTTCAACGGGTGCAAGCTGCGAAAAATCCCTGCCTCTTCCACCAGCCAATCATGCACCGCACGCACGCCCGGATGGCTCAAGGCCCCCGGCGCATAGAGCAACACGTAGCGTTTGTGATTGGGTACCGACAGGCCGAACGGCACAATCAACGTCCCCCGTTCCAGCTCATCGTTGAGCAACGTGCGCCGGGCAATCGCCACGCCCATACCGGCAATCGCCGCTTCGATGGTCAGGTGATTGCGATTGAAAGTGTGCCCGCGCCGTACGTCGGCGCCCTCGAAGCCGATCGCGTTCAAATAAAATTCCCATTCCGCGTATTCATAACTGCCACGCCAGGCAGTGATGTCGTGCAGCAGCGGAAAATGCACCAGATCCGCCGGCCCATGCAGTGGCGGTCGTCCACGCAACAGGCTCGGCGCGCACACCGGGAAAATCTGCTCATCGAGCAACGCTGTGGATAACAAACCCGGGTAACTGCCGTCGTTCAAGTCGATAGCCAGATCAAAGTCACCCTCGTGCAACGGCACGCTGCTGTCCTCGGCCACCAGCCGTAGCTGAATGTCCGGATAGCGCTGCTGCAGACGTGGCAAACGCGGCGTCAGCCACTTGCTCAAGAACGAGGGAATCGAACGCACCCGCAAGATTCCGCTGATCATCCCGGCATCCAGTCGACGCAATTCCGCATCAATGCTGCCGTACGCCTCGTTGACGGTAATGGCCAACCGCTGCCCTTCTGCACTCAATTCCACGCCGCGCGCACGCCGGTGAAACAGGCGAAAACCGAGGCGCTCCTCCAGTTGGCGAATCTGCTGGCTGACCGCTCCCGGCGTGATGTGCAGCTCTTCCGCACAGCGGGTGAACGACAGGTGCCGCGCGGCACAGGAAAACACCTGCAGCCAGACGTATGTCTGGGCATGCAATTGACGACTCATCGTTTAGTCCCGCTAAAGGCTTACTTAGGAAGTTTCGTTAGTCACGTAGGACCGAGGTAGGCAGTATCGCCGACATTGCGCTTGTCCTACAAAAAATGGCAGCGATTCCTACTCCATTGCTTGTAAGGGTTTAGCATGGCTATCAGTGTTTTCGATCTATTCAAAGTCGGCATCGGCCCGTCCAGTTCCCACACCGTCGGTCCGATGCGTGCTGCCGCGACCTTCGCTCAGGCGCTGATTGATCAGCATTTGTTGAACGATGTGCGTCGTGTGGAAATCCGCTTATACGGCTCGCTGTCGGCTACTGGCGTCGGTCATGCCACTGACCGCGCCACGGTCATGGGCCTGATGGGTGAGTGGCCGGACAGCATCGATCCGTCGACCATCGATCCACGCATCCAGCAACTGCGCGAGACAGGCCAACTGTCCCTCGCCGGGCAAAGAGAAATTGCCTTCGACTGGCAGCGCGATCTCCTGCTGCTGGACGAGAGCCTGCCCTACCACCCCAACGCCATGTCGCTGACAGCCTTTGGCGAAACGGCCGAGCTGTTCGAGCAAACGTACTACTCGGTCGGCGGCGGTTTCATTATCGAAGCGGCCGAAGCGGAGTCCGGCGTAGCGCCGGCCGGTGATGTGGCGTTGCCGTACGACTTCTCCAGCGCCGCTGAACTGCTTGCACTGTGCAAACAGCACAACCTGCGCGTCTCCGAACTGATGATGGCCAACGAGCGTGCGTGGCGCACTGACGCGGAAATCCGTCAGGGCCTGCTGCACATCTGGTCGGTGATGCGCGAGTGCGTCGAACAGGGTTTGCGACACGAAGGCATCCTGCCCGGCGGGCTGAATGTGCCGCGCCGCGCCGCGAAATTGCATCGCAGCCTGTTGGAAATCGGCAAGCCGAACGTGATCAGTTCGACGCTGTCGGCGATGGAATGGGTCAACCTGTTCGCCCTCGCCGTCAACGAAGAAAACGCCGCGGGCGGGCGCATGGTCACCGCACCGACCAACGGTGCAGCGGGGATCATCCCGGCGGTTCTGCACTACTACATGAAATTCAATCCGGATGCGTCTGACGATGACGTCGTCGCTTTCTTCTTGGGCGCGGCCGCCGTCGGCATTCTCTGTAAGAAAAATGCCTCGATTTCCGGCGCTGAAGTCGGCTGCCAGGGCGAAGTCGGTTCGGCCTGTGCGATGGCCGCTGCCGGCCTCGCGGACGTGCTCGGCGCCACCCCGGAGCAACTGGAAAACGCCGCCGAAATCGGCCTTGAGCACAACCTTGGCCTGACCTGCGACCCGGTCGGCGGCCTGGTGCAAGTGCCTTGCATCGAGCGCAACGCCATCGCCGCCGTAAAAGCGATCAACGCCACGCAAATGGCCCTGCGCGGCGACGGCAACCACTTCATTTCCCTCGACCGGGTGATCCGCACCATGCGCGACACCGGTGCCGACATGCATGACAAATACAAAGAGACTTCACGGGGCGGCCTGGCTGTGAACTGGGTGGAGTGCTGAGGCGCATTCCCTGACTGCCCCGGCAGACCGCATTCGACGGTCTGCCAACCGTGAGCCCGAGCAAGAATAATAACGAGGCGATACCGATGACCGATGTACGTACACCTGCTGCCGAAAAACCCGCTGTAGACCGCACACGCAATACAGAAACCACCCACAAGGGCTGGAGCAAATTCGACACCACCTGGATGCTTGGCCTGTACGGCACGGCGATCGGTGCTGGCACCTTGTTCCTGCCGATCAACGCCGGTGTCGGCGGTTTCTGGCCGTTGCTGATTCTCGCCGTGCTGGCCTTCCCGATGACGTTTTTTGCCCACAGGGGCCTGACTCGCTTCGTGCTGTCCGGGCGCTCCGGGGACATCACCGAGGTGGTCGAAGAACACTTCGGCATCGGCGCCGGCAAGTTGATCACGTTGCTGTATTTCTTCGCGATCTTCCCGATCCTGCTGGTGTACAGCGTGGCGCTGACCAACACCTTGAGCAGCTTCCTCGAACACCAACTGCACATCGCCCCGCCGCCTCGGGCGATCCTCTCGCTGGCGTTGATTCTGGGTCTGATGGCCATTGTCCGCTGTGGCCAGAGCGTCATCGTCAAAGCCATGAGCGTGCTGGTTTACCCGTTCGTCGCCGCCTTGCTGCTGCTCGCGGTCAGCCTGGTCCCGAACTGGAATGGCGCGTTTTTCGCCAGCGCCCAAGAGGCGATGCCGATGTCGGTGTTCCTCAAGACAATGTGGCTGGCGATCCCGGTAATGGTGTTCTCGTTCAACCATTCGCCGATCATTTCCGCCTTCGCCGTTGATCAGAAGCAACGTTACGGCGATCAGGCCGAACGCAAGAGCAGCGGCATCCTTGCCATGGCTCACGGCATGATGGTCATCACGGTGATGTTCTTCTGCTTCAGCTGTGTGCTGGCGTTGTCGCCGGCAGATCTGGCAGCGGCGAAGGCGCAGAATATTTCGATCCTGTCGTACCTGGCCAACCACTTCCAGACTCCGGTCATCGCTTACGCCGCGCCGCTGATTGCACTGGTGGCGATCACCAAATCCTTCCTCGGTCACTACATCGGCGCCAGCGAAGGCTTTCAGGGCATGATCGTGAAAAGCCTGCGCAGCCGTGGCCGGGTGATGTCGGCGAGCTGGCTGAACCGAGCGACCGCGCTGTTCATGATCCTCAGCTGCTGGGCGGTGGCAACGTTCAACCCAAGCATTCTCGGCATGATCGAAACCCTCGGCGGGCCGGTGATTGCCTGCCTGTTGTTCCTGATGCCGATGTACGCCATCCGCCGCGTGCCGGCCTTGCGCCAGTATTCAGGCCAGGCTTCCAACGTGTTTGTGGTTCTGATCGGCCTGATTGCACTGTCAGCGATCATCTACTCGTTTCTGCCCTGAAAACGCGCCATAAAAAAAGGCGAGCCAAGCGGCTCGCCTTTTTTATGCCCGTGTTCATTGTTCGACAATTTTCCCGGCACAGCCCTTGCAAACTCCCCCTGTAGGAGCTGTCGAGTGAAACGAGGCTGCGATCTTTTGACCTTCATGACCGAAATCAAAACATTGAAGATCAAAAGATCGCAGCCTTCGGCAGCTCCTACATGAGCAACAGAGACAGGACACGGAATGGCCGATGATCCGGTTTGGCGAACCAACCCGATCACGGCCGGTCAACAACTGCACGTTCAATCAGGCGGTGACGCATCATGGACAACCCTTTTCAGATCATTACCGATGCCTTCGCGCCGGACTATCAGATCAATCTGAGCATTCAGGGCCTGGACGGCAGCATCATGCTGACCCTGTCCAACAGCGGTCACATCGTGGCCAAACGCATGATCAGTGCCGAGCAGCGCAACGATCCTGCGCGCCTCAAGCGCCTGGTGCAGAGCATTCAATTCGGCATCGCCATCGAACAGGGTCACAGCGCCATGGCAATCCTCGAAGCGATGACCAGCGGCACCGGGCTGACCCCGCCACCGCCACGCGTCATCGGCCAGCCCCGACCGACGGCCGGGCTTTAAAGCTCGCCCTTTTCGACTTCAGGATGCTCGCTGGAACCGCTACCCAGTGTGCGCTGCGGTTTCTCGATCTTCACCGAAGGAAACTGCGACGAAGCGTAACGCACCACCAGAATCGCCAGCGCCAGCAGCAGAATCCCGCCGCACAGGTAGATGATGCCCATGTCCGGCGGGTTGTGGTGCGAGACGTTGGAGATCAGCAAACGGGTCAGCGCGGTGATCGCCACGTAGATCAGGAAGCGCACCGGCATGTGGTTGGTCTTGAAATAAATCCCGACCATCGCCCCCAGTTCGAGATAGATGAACAGCAACAGAATGTCATCGATCTTGATGTGGCCTTCCTCGAGCATGCCGAGAAACTCCATCACCGCCGCGTATGCCGTCACCGCACCGATGGCAAACAGCGCCAGGTAGTGGAAGGTCTCGACGAACAGGTTGCCCAGGGACTCGGCCAGTTGATGCACGTTTTGCCGCAGTTTCTCGGCCCAGTTGTTTTTCACGATGAGGTTCCTTAGCCCGATTCGAGCGGATGATGCGTGTTGGACGTGACGGTTTTCTGCACGTAACGGTTTTCATGCAGAAAAGAGGCCACGCCATCATGGCGAGCCGCCGCGAAACCCGCGCCGTGGCGTTTGGTCGCACCGCTGTGCTTTTGTGGGAGCGAGCCTGCTCGCGAATGCAGCGACACGGTCTCCCTGACAAACCCGAAATCCGGTCTACATTAAAAAGCCACTACCCATGGCGCAGGGATTCGCTTATCCTTTTCGCTGTATATGGATACAGTAGTCGTCAAGACAACTTAATGTGAAGGCATGTGAGGTGGTGAATGGCCGTCGAAGTGGTATACCGCAGCAGCCGAGATCTGGAGCGCTTGTTCATGGATAAAGCCGAAGCTGACCGTCATGACAAAATGCTCGAACTGGCCGAATATCTGGCCGATGTGCTGCAAAAAGCCGTTCCGTCCCTGACGGAGCAGCAAGTGGAAGAAGCCGGGATCTACATGGCGAAGAACCGCGATGTGTTCGCCCGGGCATTCAAGAGCCAGCCTGACGCATTGTCCGAGCTGCTCAACGCCCCGGCCGAGGCTGCTGAACAAGCTGAGGTGGTGGAAGCAGCTGAAGCGCTGGCCAAGCCTGCTAAAGCGGCAAAAGCGCCGAAGTAATCAGCGCCACATCAAAAGATCGCAGCCTTCGGCAGCTCCTACAGGGATAAATATTCCAAATGTAGGAGCTGCCGAAGGCTGCGATCTTTTGCGTTTCAGCGATACAAAACCTTTTCCGCCAACTCATCCGCCACCCGCGCCGGCGAACGCTTCTCCGCCTGTGCATGGGCGAACACCTCGGTCAGCCGAGAACTGATTTTCGACAGATGCGCAGTAATCGTCGGCAATTCCTCGCCACGATGTTTCAGCGAGACGTAAATCAGCCCACCCGCATTGATCACATAATCCGGCGCATACAGAATTCCGCGTCGCTCCAGTTGATCGGCGACATCCAGATGCGTCAGTTGATTGTTTGCCGAACCGGCCACGGCCGAACACCGCAGTTGGGTGACCGTGTGGCTGTTCAGCACACCACCCAGACCGCACGGCGCGAGGATGTCGCACGGCGTGCTGAGCAATGCATCGTTGGCGATCGGATGGGCGTTGAGTTGCTCCATCGCCAGTTGCACCTTGCCGTGGTCGATATCGCTGACCAGCAACTCAGCCCCGGCGGCGTGCAGTTGCTCGGCCAAGGCAAAACCGACATTGCCCAGGCCCTGAATCGCAATGCGCAAGCCTTCGAGATTATCGCTGCCCAGCCGGGCCATCGCCGTTGCGCGAATGCCGGTGAACACACCCATCGCTGCGTGTGGCGCCGGGTCGCCGGCCGAGGTGGTGCTAGTGACATGCTGGGTCTGTTGAGCGATGCAATCCATGTCCGCCACCGACGTACCGCTGTCGATCGCGGTGATGTAGCGGCCGTCGAGCTGATTGATGCAGCGGCCAAACGCTTCAAACAGTGCGCCGCGGTTTTCCACATGCACCGGACGCACGATCACCGCAACCCCGCCGCCCTGCTGCAGACCCGCCAGCGCGGCTTTATAGCTCATGCCCTGAGCGAGGCGAATGGCATCCTCAACGGCAGATTCGTCATTGGGATAGGCAAGATAACGACATCCGCCCAAGGCTGGCCCGAGGCGACTGTTATGAATGGCAATGACCGCCTTCAACCCGGACACCGGGTCAACGCTAAGGTGCAGCGATTCCAGGCGAGTGCTTTGCATGAGCGCAAACATCGTTGGGCTCCCGAATCACTTCTTGTAGAACGCCAGTATAGGCCTGCGCCTGAAAATTGCTGGAGCGCACCGGAATAAGCGCCCGTAGCGACAAGCGCTTTGCGGCATAACCGTTGCGCGGCGAACCCAGGCACTGGACGAATGACACGGACGGGGCTAAAACGAGGCATTCCCCGGAGATTTCAATGAGTCCGCGCCAACGTTTTTTCGACTGTCTGCACCGCTCACCACCTGCGCTGTTCGAAGCCGCGCTGTGGATCGCGGCCGAGCACGATAAAGCCGTCGATCCCGCGGTACTCTTGCTCGACTTCAAAGAGCTGCAACAAAAGGTCAGCTACGGTTTGCCGATGCTGCCGGTCAGTGAACTGGCGCAGCCGCTGCTGCGGCGCATGATTGAACTGGGATTCGCCCAGGACGACTTCTTGCCGCTGCGCCCGCAGGCGGCGTTGCTGCATAAAGTCTTGCAGACGCGGCGCGGTCAGCCCCTGGCGCTGGCGTTGATTGCCCTCGAGCTGGCACGCGGCCTGGAGATTCCACTGGTCGGCGTCAATTTCCCCGGGCATTTTTTATTACGCGTACCCGGCGCGGATCATTTGCTAGATCCTTGCGGCGGTCGACGCCTGTATCCGAATGATTGTCGCGAACTGTTGCAGCGCCAATACGGGCCGAACATGAAAATCAACGCCGAGCACCTGTTGACCGCCACGCCGGTGCAGATGCTCCAGCGCCTGTCGCGCAACTTGCGCCAGTTGCACCTGACGCATGATGACTTTATTGCCGCATTGATCGACGCCGAGCGCGTACTCGAGTTGGGCGATGGCGCTGCCGCCGATTACCTGGCGCGGGCCAGTCTGTATCAGCGGCTTGATTGCCCGAATGCCGAACGCTTCGACCTTGAGCATGCCCTGCTGCTGAGCGACGACCCGATTCAACGACTGCGCCTGACCGAACGCCTCGGCCACCTGCCGCCCAACTCCGTCGTCCATTAAATGCAAAAGATCGCAGCCTGCGGCAGCTCCTACAGGTGATCTCATGTAGGAGCTGCCGCAGGCTGCGATCTTTTGATCTTCAGGATTTGACCGGCGTCCCGACACCCACCGCCGAACCATTTTCGGAGGGCGAGCGCACTTGAATGATCAGCAGCGCAGCAATCACCGCCGGAATCGCGCAGAAAAAGAAAATCTGCTCCACCGGAATGTGCATCGCCAGCAGCAGGCTGCCGAACAGCGGCCCGAGGATTGAACCAAAACGCCCCACGCCCAACGCCCAACCGGTACCGGTCGCGCGCACATGCGCCGGATAGAAATTGCTGGCAAAGGCATTCAACGTCAGTTGCCCGCCAATGATGCAGAAGCCAGCGGCGAAAACGCAGGCCACCAGATAACGCGGATTGTCATGATTGAGTCCGAGCAGAATCGTGCACAGCGCTGCACCTGCCAACACCGCCGACAGCAAACGCACCTTGCGCTGCAAGCGGTCAGCGAACCAGGCCATGCAAATCGCGCCCAAGGTCCCGGCGAACAGGAACATCGACGTCACCAGATTGGCTTCGTTGAGTTTCAGGCCACTTTCCAGCAGCAGCGTCGGCAGCCAGCTGATCATGAAATACAGCAGGATCAGGCTGACAAAAAACGTCGCCCAGATCAGCAAGGTCGGTCGCGCGTAGCCGTTGCGAAACAACTCGACCACCGTCAGCTTGCTGCCCTGCTCGCGTTCGTTCTGCTCGAGGCTGGCAACGGGTGGCTGCCAGTCCGGCAACATCCGCGCGGTGACTTTGCGCAGTCGCGCATACGGCGGCGCATCACGCAGCAGACGTGGCAGCGACTCCGGCAGCATCCACCACAGAAACGGAAACAGCAGCAACGGCGTGACGCCACCGGCGAGGAACACCGCTTGCCAACCGAATTGGTCGATGAAGCCTGCGGCGACGAAACCACCGGCTGCCCCACCGAATGAAAAGCCACAGGCCGCCAGCGTCACCATCAAGGTGCGCAAACGCGGTGGCGAGTATTCCGACATCAACGCCATGGCACTGGGCATCGCCCCGCCCATGCCGATGCCGCAGATAAAGCGCGCGATCATCAGCGTATTGAGCGAATCAGCGAAGACCATCAGCACGGTCAACGTGGCGTAGATCAGTACGCAAGCGAGCAGAATCCGTCGCACGCCAAAGCGATCGGCCAGCGGCGTAACCGCCAGTGAACCAAGGGTGAGGCCAAGCAGGTTGGCACTGAATACCGGGCCGAACGCCGATTTTTCCAGGCCCCAATCCTGCGCCAAAGCAGGTACCACGTAACCGAGAACCTGGGCGTCGTAGCCGTCGGTGACCAGCAACAGCGCGAGCAGGATCAACAGTAACCACTGATAGCGGGACACAGGACGGGCGTCGAGTGCCGTCCGGAAGCTGGCAATCTGGTTGTGCATCGCAAGGTACCTGTTTTGTTTTTATGATTATGCGAATAGCGATATTCCCTTGTAGGAGTGAGCCTGCTCGCGATAGCGGTGGTTCAGTCAGAACATGAGTGACTGACACTCCCTCATCGCGAGCAGGCTCACTCCTACAGGGTTATGGGGTGTCTGGTTGGTTGGCGGGATGGGCCTTGATGAACGCTGGATGTTCAGCCGCAAGTGCGGCGACCCGGCGGATTTTCGGGTAAGCCTCCAGCGAAACATTGAACCGCTGCGCCGCATACAACTGCGGGATCAGGTACACATCGGCCACGCACGGCCACTCGCCAAAACAGAAACCCTCGTCGCCAATCAACTCCTCCACCGTCGCCAACCCTTGACCGATCCAGTGGCTGATCCACTCGACCACCTGCGGCTCGTCCTGCCCCGACTGGCGCAAGCGATTGAGTACGCTGACGTTGTGCAACGGATGCACATCGCAACCGATCACCGCCGCCACACCGCGCACTTGGGCACGGGCAACCAGATCTTCCGGCAATAGCGGCACCTGTGGATAACGCTCCTCCAGATACTCGATGATCGCCGGCGATTGAATCAGCAACTCACCACTATCGGTACGCAGGGCCGGCACGCGGCCCTGTGGGTTGATCGCCAGATACGCCGCTTGCCGATGCTCGCCGCCGGCCGGCGCAATCAGGTTGACCGGCAATGCCTGATAGTCGAGCCCCTTCAACGCCAGCGCGATGCGCACCCGGTAAGACGATGTCGAGCGGTAGTAGGTATAGAGATCCATGAGCCGCTCCTGTCAGCGCGCCGCGAGCACTTTGCCGCGGCACTCACCGAAGCCGATCGACGCGAAACCGTCACGGGCACAACGTGCGCGAAGGATGATTTCGTCACCGTCCTCGAGGAATTTACGCACTTCGCCAGACGCCAGCTCGATCGGTTTTTTACCGCCCTCGGTGATTTCCAGCAGGCTGCCGAACTGACCGTTTTCAGGACCGGACAATGTGCCCGAGCCGAACAGGTCACCGGCCTGCAACTGGCAACCGTTGACGCTGTGATGCGCAACCATCTGCGCCACGGTCCAGTACATGTAACGGGTGTTGCTCAGGGTCAGGCGATGGGCCGGCAGGTTCTGCTCGCGCATGGCTTCGGTGAGCAGCAGCACTTCCAGTTCGATGTCGAAGGCGCCGCCGTCCTGATCACGCTTGTCGAACAGATACGGCAACGGTTGCGGATCACCTTCAGGACGCTTCGGCTGCGCGGTACGGAAGGGTTCCAGCGCTTCGGCAGTGACGACCCACGGCGAAACGCTGGTGATGAAACTCTTCGACAGGAACGGCCCCAGCGGCTGGTATTCCCAGGCCTGGATATCACGCGCCGACCAGTCGTTGAGCAGGCAGAAACCGGCGATGTGATCAGCGGCATCACCGATGGCTATCGAGTCGCCCATCTCGTTGCCCTGACCGATCCAGATGCCCAGTTCCAGTTCATAGTCCAGGCGTGCGCATGGGCCGAAGGTCGGCTCGCTCGCTCCCGCCGGCAAGGTCTGACCTTTAGGGCGGCGTACATCGGTGCCAGAAGCACGCACTGTAGAGGCGCGGCCGTGATAGCCGATCGGCACGTGCTTGTAGTTCGGCAGCAGCGGGTTGTCCGGGCGGAACAGTTTGCCCACATTTTGCGCGTGCTCGATACCGACGTAGAAGTCGGTGTAATCGCTGATGCGGGCCGGCAGATGCAGTTGGCAATCGGCAGCCAATGGCAGCAGTGTTGCGCCTTGGGCTTCGATGCTGCCTCGGTGCGTGCTGCCTTCGCTGAACAGTTCCAGCAGGCGCGTACGCAGGGCAACACGCGCCTCGCGACCGAGATTGAAAAACGCGTTCAGCTGTCCGCCCTGCATGGCTTCCACTGCACTGCGCGCAGCACCGTCGAACAGCCCGGCTTCCAGCGCCACTTGCAGATCGAAGATGTGCTCGCCAATCGCCACCCCAGCGCGCGGTGCCGAACCATCGCTGCTGAACACACCCAGCGGCAGATTCTGCAGCGGGAAATCGGCGTGGCCGTTGGCCGAGGCGACCCAACTGCGGGTGATGGAATTCTGCGTCATGGGTTATCTCCGGGTAGGGTCGAACGTAGCGGGCAGCGTGGCCCAGCAAGCGTCGTAAGTGGATTGCAGTTGTGGGCAGTCGAGGGCGAAGCGGCTTGGGCGCAGCACCTGGCTGGTCTCGAACATGAAGGCCATGGTGTTGTCGATCTTTGCCGGTTTGAGTTCGGCGTTGATTGCTTTGGTGCAGGTCTCGCCATCCGGGCCGTGCGCGCTCATGCAACTGTGCAGCGAGGCGCCACCGGGCACGAAGCCTTCGGCCTTGGCATCGTATTCACCCTGGATCAGCCCCATGAATTCGTTCATCAGGTTGCGGTGGAACCAGGGTGGACGGAAGGTGTTTTCGGCGACCATCCAGCGCGGCGGGAAGATCACGAAGTCGAGGTTGGCCAGGCCGTGCACGCTGGTCGGCGAGGTCAGCACGGTGAAGATCGACGGATCCGGGTGATCGAAACTCACCGTACCGATCGTATTGAAACGGCGCAGATCGTATTTGTACGGCACGTTATTGCCGTGCCAGGCGACCACGTTCAACGGCGAATGATTGAGTTCGGTGGCCCACAACTGACCGAGGAATTTCTGCACCAGCGTGGTCGGTTGCTGGAGGTTTTCGTAGGCCGCGACCGGCGTCAGGAAGTCGCGCGGATTGGCCAGACCGTTGCTGCCGATCGGTCCCAGATCCGGCAGGCGCAGTGGCGCGCCATGGTTTTCGGCGACGTAACCGCGTGCTTGCGGGTCGAGCAATTCAACGCGGAACTTCAGGCCGCGTGGCAGCACGACGATTTCCAGCGGTGCGACGTCCAGCACGCCCAATTCAGTGGCGATGCGCAGACGGCCGAGTTGCGGCACCAACAGCAATTCGCCGTCAGCGTTGAAGAACACGCGCTCCATCGAACGGTTGGCAACGTAGTTGTAGATGCTGATCCCGGCCGGTTTCTCCGCACCGGTGTTCGCCGCCATGCTCACCAGACCGTCAATGAAATCGGTCGGCTCGGCCGGGATCTCCAAAGGATTCCAGCGCAGGCGATTGGGCGTCACTTCTCCCAGCGGCCCACCAGCCAGTTGCCGTTCCAGTTTGACGAACGCCGGGTGATTGGCCGACGGCTGAATGCGGTACATCCAGGTGCGCCGCGCTTCACTGCGGGTCATGGTGAACGCGGTGCCGGAGAACAATTCGGTGTAGAGACCGTACGGGGCTTTTTGCGGGGAGTTCTGGCCGACGGGTAGCGCGCCGGGCAACGCCTCAGAGCTGAATTCGTTGCCGAAACCGGACTGGTACGCCAGCGCCTGCGCGGTTGAATCGAGGTTCATGGAGCCTCCTGAACAGGGAGTCGGCAGTGGCCCATCGCTCTGGCTCAGAGGTTTCGGCACGCCGGGGTTGTTATTATCGTAATTCGATTACGCATAACGTAATTTGCTCGCTATCCAGCGTCAAGCTATAAAGACGCCCATTCGTATCGGAACCCGGCCGCACCATGGAAAAAACCAGCGACAGCAATGGCAAACAGAAAGTCCGCTCCGCCGAGGTCGGCACCGACATCCTCAAGGCCCTGGCCGAGTTGTCGCCATCGACTTCGTTGTCGCGCCTGGCCGAACACGTGCAGATGCCGGCGAGCAAGGTGCATCGCTATCTGCAGGCCTTGATCGCCTCCGGATTTGCCGAGCAGAACGCCGCTACCAACCATTACGGTCTTGGCCGTGAAGCGCTGCGCGTCGGCCTCGCCGCACTCAACAGTATGGACGTGCTGAAAGTCGCCGCCCTGCCACTGGCCGAATTGCGCGATGAGCTCAACGAAACCTGCTTCCTCGCGGTCTGGGGCAATCAGGGCGCAACCGTGGTGCACATCGAACCGGCGGTGCGCGCGGTGACCGTTGTAACGCAATTGGGCTCGGTGCTGCCGCTACTCAGTTCATCGACGGGATTGGTGTTCAGCGCATATCTGCCGCATCGGGAAACCGATGAACTGCGCGAAAAGGAGATCGCCGTAGCCGATCATCCGTTGAAGGATGACAAAGCCTACGCGACGCAGTGCGAACAGATCCGCGCGCGCGGCTTGCATCATGTCCACGGCCTGCTGATGCCCGGTGTCGATGCGTTGTCGGCGCCGGTGTTCAATGCCGTCGGCCAGATCGCGGCGGTACTGACGATTGTCGGCCCGACCTCGTTGTTTCACGCTGACGAAAATGGCCCTGCCGCCCGGCGCTTACTCGCGGCAACGCGCGCGGTGAGCTGGCGCATGGGCTATGACGCGGGCTAATTGACTTCGACCCTGTTCACATCAACACAGCCCGAGCACTTTAGCCTTTGCCACCGCTTGCGTTCTGCGCTCCACGCTTAACTTGGCGTTTATCCTGCGCGCATGGGTCTTGACGGTATGCAGCGAAATGTACAGTTGCTCGGCGATCTTCTGATTGGACTCGCCTTGGGCAATCAGCTTCAGCACTTCAACTTCACGCCGGCTCAACAGCGCCTCGGCGCCGACCGCAGGGGTTGCAGCGATGGCCTCGGCGGCTGCGCGGATCAGCGTTGTTTCAGGATGACGCAAGCGCCACTCGAGCAGCGATTGCTGCAACTGACACCGCGCTACCAACGCTTGCCCCTGATGCAGCGCTCGTTGAGCCAATGACACTTCACCTTTGTGCCAGGCGAGTTGCGCCAGCACCAGGTGCAACTCGGCTTCGAGGTTCAACATGCCTTTTTGCTGCGCGCCGATCAACGCGTGCTGGATCTCAATCAGATCGATCAGCTCAGGCTGCATCTGCGCCCTGGCGGTGAGCAACAGATATTCGAGACGCGGAATCAGCTCCAGAGTCGCCGGTGGCGCTTGCCGTGCCTGCGCCCCTTGAAAGTGGCGCAATACCCTGCTCAGCGCTTCATGCGCCAGCTCCGCCCTGCCCTGCTGCAACCAGAATTGGCTGCTGACCTGCAACAAGACGCCGCGATACACCGTGTCCGGAATCTGCCGCTGCTGCATCAACCGCTCAGCATCGCGCAGGTACACAAATGCTCGCGCGTAATCCTGCTGATTGGCCGCCAGTTGGGCCAGCCCCAGAAAACCATACAGCACGCGCTTGTCATGACTGCGCAGGCAGTCCTCCAGCCCCCTCTGGAATAGCTCGGCGGCGCGTGTTTCCTCCCCCATGCACAGTGCCAGCCTGCCACGCCGCAACGCGATGCGACCAAGCAACGGCACGGGGCGATGTTCACGCTGACAAAGCAATTGCTGCATGCCGGCCAACAAACTGTCGGCGCGGGCCGGCGCACCGCGCTGCTCCAGCAGTTGTGCGTGGTCGAGTTCCAGCAACCCCTCGAACAGCAATGACCCTTGAGCACGCGCCAGACACAACGCCTCGCGGTTTATGCCCTGGGCCAGTTCCAGTTCGCCACAGAGCAAGGCTTGCTGGGTTTGCCCCGACAGGCACAACAGCCGCGCAGGCCAGGCATCGCTTGCCAACTCGGCCAGCGCTTGACGGAAATGCTCACGCGCAGGCGCCATTCGCCCCTGCAAATGTAGCAACCAACCTTGCAGCGCCTGCCATCGCGCCACCCATTGCCGCTGCTTTTGCGCCGAAGGTTGCGGAACGAATCTCGACATATGTTCGATGCTGGCAGCGGCCTGATCAAAACGGCCGGCGAACAGCAGCGCCGCCGTCATCAATCCGACCAATTGCGGCGAGCCCAACGTCAATTCTTCGCCTTGCTGCTCGTGCAGGCGCAACAGCAGCACTACCGTTTGATCGTCAAACAGATGCTCGAAAGTGAAGTGCTGCAACAAGCTCACCGCCACCTCGAACTCTTCGGCCAAAAGAGCTTGCTCGAACGCCGAGCGCCAGTCCTCCCGCGCGGTAAACCACTGGCACGCGCGCCGATGCCAAGAGCGCCCCTGTGGCCAGCGTGACTGCTGAATCACACGGGTCAGCGGCGGAAAAATCTGCAGCCATTGCGCCGAATCCTGCCACGGTTCGATAAAACAACCGAGGCTGTGCAACGTGCGCAAGAGATCAGCGCCTTCGCCGGCTCCGAACAGATGCTCACACAGTTCATTATTGAAGCGCGGTAAATGCGCCAATACACGCCAGGCCTCCGCCAGCTCCGGCGACAGGCTGTTGAACAGTTCGTGTTGCAGGTAATCGAGCAAGGTGTCCACCCGTTGCTGCGGCTGATTGCTCTGCGCCCAATCGCACTTTTGCAGCAACGCCATGCGCACGCCGGCGCACCAGCCACCGGTACGTTGCACAATGCGCCCGGCAACACTCAGCGCTTGCTCGGCAGGCAAATGGTGCAGCACCTGAGCGATTTCACTTTGGCTCAAGGCCAGCGTCACGGGTTCACACTCATACAGCTCATCGTCGAGCAACAGGCGCGGCCAGTTGCACTGCGGGCGCCGGCGCGTGCCGATCCACCAGATCAAGGCCGGACTGCTGACTGCCAACAATCGATCGAGCAAAGCATCCAGCACCGGATCCGGCTGACGGCAATAATCGTCGATAAACAGCCACGTCGATACCGACCAGCGAGCCAGGGCAGCAACCAGGCCGGCTTCATCCGTGTCGATCAAGCCCAGCGCTTGCGTCAACCGCCGACAGAATTCACCCTTACTGAGCGCGCCGCCCGCCAGCGCTATCCAGTGCACCGAACACTGTGCCGGCGCCTGCAACAGACATTCGGTGAGCAGTGCACTCTTGCCGCTGCCGGCCGGCGCGCAGATCAGCCTCACCCGTGCCTCTGACGCCAGCAATGGTTCGCACAAGCGTGCGCGCGTCTGGTGGTGAGAGGACAGTCGGGGAAGAAATCCGGGGCGATCCAGGCACGGTGTCATGGCGGTCATCGGGTGAGCCTTTTTATCGTTGTACGGTCACCCTAGCCCTCTCCAGTGAGCTTGTTGACGAGTATTCAGCGCGCTGATTGCCAGCCATAAAAAAGGCGACCGTGCGGTCGCCTTTTGTACAGCCGGTGTATCGCAAACGTTACCGAACGCCCTCTGCGCGCAGGGCCGACGGGGTGTAGTCGGCGGCCTTGGCTTCGAAGCCGAATTCGAAGCTGTGTTTCTCTTCGTTCTTCATTCCCAAGGCAATGTAGCGGCCGGCAATGATGTCGTAGAGGGCTTCCAGCGTATAAGCCTGAGCCTGGTGATCGTAGTAGTACTGCGCATGTCCTTCGGCGACCCGCCACAGTTGACCGCGGCCATCGTAGTGATCAACCAGTGCCACCTGCCAGCTGTCCTCGTCGATGTACATGTGGCGCTTGGCATAGATATGCCGCTCGCTCGGCTTCACCGTGCCGATGACTTCCCAGACACGGTGCAATTCATAACGGGTCAGGTCCTGGTTGATGTGCCCGGCCTTGACGATGTCGTCGTACTTGAGCGTCGGTGAATCAAGCTTGTAGCTGTTGTACGGAATGTACATTTCCTTCTTGCCGACCAGTTTCCAGTCATAGCGATCCGGGGCACCGGAAAACATGTCGAAGTTGTCCGAGGTACGCAGACCATCCGCTGCGGTGCCCGGACCGTCATACGCCACCTGCGGCGCGCGGCGCACCCGGCGCTGACCGGCGTTGTAGATCCACGCCAGACGCGGCTCCTTCACCTGATCGAGGGTCTCGTGCACCAGCAGCACGTTACCGGCCAGACGCGCCGGCGCAGTCACCGATTGCTTGAAGAAGGTCAGCACATTGGCCGCTTTGTCCGGATCGAGATCCTTCATCAACTGCGGCACGGCGATTTCTTCTTCGAAGCGGATAGGCGTGTAGCTGCCGTTGGTCTGCGGCGTCACCTGCGTGATGATGCGTTTGACGTTGCCACCGTGGTAACGAGTGATGTGGTTCCACAACACCTCGACGCCGTTTTTCGGAATCGGGAAGGCGTAATAGCGATTGCCAGTGAAATTGGCCAGGCCGTTACCATCGTTGATCGTCGTCACGTTCAGCGCACTGCGTTTGGCCGACTCGTAGATGTCCGCGGGGGCGGCGACGGTTCGGTGAGTCGGATAGACCGGGATCTTGTAGGTTTGCGGGTAGCGTTTGAACATCGCCACCTGGCCTTCGGAAAGCTTGTCCTTGTACTTGTCGACGTTGGCCGGGGTGATGGTGAACAACGGTTTTTCGTTGGCGAACGGATCGGCGAGAAAACCCTTGCTGTCCACCGTCCCGGCGTTCTTCGGAATCCCGCCGGTCCATGGCGGAATCGAACCGTCAGCATTACCGGCCTTCTCGGCGCCGAGCGGGGTCAGGCTGGTGCCAAGCTTGTTCGCCTCATCCGCTGACACCGCCGCCATCACGTTGGCCGCCAGCAGACTCAGGGCGAGGACACCACATTGCAGAATCATTTTGCGCATTGCTTTCATCCTTCTCGGGCAGATCAGAAGTTCACGCCGAAGCTCAGGGCCACGAAGTCACGGTCTTCGAGAACGTTGTAGTCACCACCAAAAAAGTCGGTGTAACTGAGGCTCGCGGTGTAGGTGTTGCGATAGTCGGCATCGACGCCGACGCTGATCGCTTTCGCCCCTTCGTTGAACAGCCCGTTAGGGCCGTAGCCGGCGACGTCATGCGACCACGACAGGTTGGGTTTGAGGTTGATGCCGCCGATCACGTTGGCGTAGTCGAGGATGGCCCGGGCGCGGTAGCCCCACGAAGTCGAGGTGACAAAACCGTCGGTGTCGCCACCGAAACCATACTGGCCGTAGACCGAATCGCGGCCATAACGCAGCTGGCTGCGCGACTCCAGACCGCCGACATGCACGACCGCCGCTTCACCGACCACGGTCAGACGCTCAGCGCCCAACACCTGATCGAAGAAGTGCGTGAGCGTGCTCTGGATCTGCGTGACTTCCTTGCGGCGATAGCCCTTGTTGTCCGCACCCGGCGCGGTTACCAGTGGAGATGCCGTGCCACCGGCAATCGGGTTGAGCAGTGCCAGTGTCAGGTCATTGGTGTTGACCTGTACCGGCGCGTTTGGCCGATAGCTGATCTCGCCGGTCCAGGCAGTGCCGGTGGGCAGCGTGGTCGAGAAGCTCGCGCCGTAGAGACGAATGTCTTCCGGGTATTCAAGGTAGTACTGACCGCGCCCGAGCATCACGCTTTGCGCCAGGCCTGAGCCGCTGCCAGGCGCCAGCCCGTTGGCGATACCGACCATCGCCGGCAACGCCGAGAGGGTCGATAGCCCCGCCGTGGTAGTACCCACCGACGGCGTGCGACTGTGGTAATTCATGAAATAGAGACCGTACTCGGTGTCATCACCGAGCCAGCGCAATGCCGTACCCCACTGCCCGGAATCGCGCGCATCGCGGTCGCCGCCACGGGGAATCACCACGCCTTCGCGCGTCACCTGAATGCCTTGGCCAAACGCGGTGGTCAACGGCACCAATGGTGCGATCGCCGGGTTGCCAACGGTGTAACCGTTGTTGCAACCGTCCGCTGCCACATCGACGCCGAAGAACGTGCCGCAGTTGTCGAGAACGGTCTGGTCCCATTCCAGTTGATAGAAACCTTCAACCGAGAGTTTGTCCGTCAGGCTCTGCGAGCCGAACAGCATGTTCACCGGGATCAGGCCTTCCTTGATCTCCGCACCGGGACGCCGGAACGCGGAGACATCGATCGGGTTGATGCTGTTGATCGAGTTGCCAATGAACGTGCTCTCGCCCCAACTCACCACCTGTTTTCCCGCGCGCACGGTGCCCGGCAGGTCAGCGATGGTGTAGTTGTGATACACGAAGGCATCGAGAATCTGCGCACCGGACGACTTGGCGCCCTCCTTGCGGCCACTGTCACTGATCGGCTTGAACTCGCGGTCTTCGTCCTTGAGCTCGAAGTCATACCAATACTTGCCACGCACAAACACACCGGTGTCGCCGTACTTCAGTTCGAGGTCGTGAATACCTTTGAAGATTTTCGAGAAGGTCTCGCCCTTCTTGAAGTTCAAACGCCCGTCATCCCCGGTGGAAGATTGCCCGGTGCCGCCGTTGACCGTGCCGACCAACGACTTGTCGGCATCGCGCAGGCCCCAACTCGCGCCCACCGACAGCGACGAGTCGAACGTCCCCTCGATCTCGCCGATATTGAACGAAACCGCGTGCGCCTGGGCGCAGCAACCCAGAGCCACCGCAGCGGCCAGCGCCTGCGGTGTGAAGATGGCGCGCATTGTTGTTTTTGTCATGCGTCTTCCCCGGTGAGTGACAGAAGACCCCACCCTACTGCCGGGCAATCTGGTCGATAAGCGCTCCAAGGAGGTATTCGCGTTGTCGCTCGAAAGGATGAATGCCCGCACGCACCGTGGCTTTGCGCAACTCATGAGTGAGCTGGATGGAGGATCATCAATGCAGCGCATGGCGCACATCGGGTCACGGGACTGTTGCATGCCCCGCAACAGTGCATGTCCGGAATCGGTATTTTTCCTACGCGCTCATGACCTTATTCTGAACGCGCTTTCACGGCAGCCGCCGAAAAGCGCGAAGCCAGCTACGCTGATTCACTGAAGCGATTGGCAACAGATTTCAGAGGAATCGAAGGATTCGGTTTCTTAACCCCGTGTTCACTGACGTTGATTTGTAGCTCCTTGATCCAACGTCTTACCTTGGCCGCTGCGTTTGCAGCGGCCTTTTTTATGCCTGATGAAAAGTTAAACGCCTCCCTCAGCGAAAAACTTCCGAGAACAATGTCGGACGTTTCTCTGTTCGCAGGAGAACGATGACCGACAAATTGAAAGTCCTGGAAAGTTCTTCCAAAACAAAACCTGTTTACTTACGAAGTTCTCAGATTTTGCAACCTGAAATCTGTTGTAACTTGAAACGCCTCAAACACTCGCCGGTGACATGGACGTCACTATTGGCCGCACTGACTTGCCGGCGACTTATCGCGCACATTCAAAAGGATATGAATATGCAAAAGCCTCCACCATGGGAATTGACCGAAGCTATCCATACAACGGCAATAGCGAGCAAAGGCCTGTCACCAAGTGCAGACATTGCAGAACACATTGGCAAGAGAAGAAAATTTGAAATCCACCATATCAATCCGATAAATGAGGGTGGCTCAGTCTACGATATATCCAACCTGACCCTATTAACACCAAAGCAGCATATCGATGCACATTCCAAAAAAGGCGAGACTCCATGATCAAACTTAAAAGCAAACTTGAAGAGTACACAGAGTCGGAATATGCGAGCCTTATCAACAGATTATTTGAGGGAAATTACTCCTCAGAAAAAGAACACGACGCGATAGTCGATAACATTGTGGATACATCGCAGCATCCCAATGGGACAAATATTTTGTATTATCCTGAAGACGGTGTCGAAGACAGCCCTACTGGTGTGCTGATAGCGATAAAACAATGGCGCGCTGCCAACGGAAAACCAGGCTTCAAACCTGAAGAATAACAACCAAGCGAGCAGGCATCTTGGCCTGCTCGCTTGGTTCTCCATTTACAACGAATACTTCTGCAAATTCGCCATCATTTCCTTCAGCGCTTCGATATTGTCCTTCGGATGCGCCGCCTCCTCAAAATCGCAAATCTGCTGCCAGTGCGCCGCGACATCTTCCGGCGAGAACCCGACTCGTGGATCAAAGCCGGCGCCGAGGCTACGCTCCCAACGCACTTTGCCCATCCAGCCACCGCCGACCTCGAACAACCCGGAAGTCTCCTGGCATTGCTCGCTGGCCAGATACACCACCAACGGGCTGACCAGTTCCGGTTTGAGTTGTTCGAACACTTGCGGCGGGATCAGGCCTTCGGTCATGCGCGTGCCGCCCGTGGGTGCGATGGCATTGACCAGAATGTTGTTCTTGCGGCCTTCGATGGCCAGGGTGCGGGTCAGGCCGTACAGGCCGAGTTTGGCCATGCCGTAGTTGGACTGGCCGAAGTTGCCGTAGATGCCTGAAGTCGAAGCGGTGAAGATCACCCGGCCATAATTTTGCTCGCGCATATGCGGCCACGCGGCGCGGGTGACTTTGTAGGCGCCTTCGACGTGAACCCGGTAAACCAGATCCCAATCGGCGTCATCCATTTTGTGGAAGGTCTTGTCGCGCAAGATGCCGGCGTTGTTCACCACCACGTCAACACGGCCAAACACATCGAGGGCGTTCTGCACCAGTTTGTCGCCGTCGGTGACGGAGTCGTGGTTGGCCTCGGCGATGCCGCCGGCCTCACGGATTTCCGCGACCACGCGGTCGGCGGCGGAGGCATTGGCGCCCTCGCCCTGAGCCGAGCCGCCGAGGTCGTTGACCAGCACTTTCGCGCCTTGTTTGGCGAACAGCAGAGCGTGCGCCCGTCCGAGGCCACCACCGGCTCCGGTGACGATTACGACTTTATCTTCGAAACGCACAGACTCATTCATCAGGGCAACTCCAGCAGTCCAATGGAACATTGACCCCGAGTGTCAGGCACGGGGCTTTTGGTCACAATGAACACGGTTGGGGCTGAATGGTGTGCGATAAGGCTGAGGGATAGTGAGACACGGTAGTACTAAAAATCAAAAGATCGCAGCCTGCGGCAGCTCCTGCACAAATCTATGTAGGAGCTGCCGCAGGCTGCGATCTTTTGATCTTCAGGAGCAGGCGACTTTGCGCGGCGGCTGCACAAAACGCTCGCGAAACTCCAGATAATGCTTGAGCACCTGCACCGGCGCTTCGGTCTGTGGATAGTGACCGATACCCGGTAACTGCACCGTGTCTGCGTCAGGAATCAACTCCCGATAGCGCTCGACCATGTGCGCACCGGAGATCGGGTCGACTTCACCATCAATCAACCGCAGCGGAATTTCCCCACGCTGCATGGCCGCCACCCAGCGGTCGCGCTGAACGCGGCGCTCGGGAATATAGTTGATCAACTTGTGCATGATGCGCGGCCCGCGATTGCTGTCGACCAGGCTCCAGAAATCATCCATCTCGCTTTCACTGGGCCGAGTCTGCGGGCCGAAGATCTGGCGAAAGCTTTTCACCAGGGCATCACGGGTAAACGCGCGGCCGATCATCCAGCCCAGCGGACTGAGCAGCAGCTTTTGCATCAGCACCGGACGATGGGTTTCCGGAAACAGGCCACCGTTGAGGAATACGCAACTGGCGATTTCGATGCGATCTTCGTAATGCCGGGCCAGCAGTTCTTGCGCAACGCTGTCGCCGTAATCGTGCGCCAGCACATGCACCGGTTGCTCGATCTGCAAATGCGCGAGCAATGCCTGTTGCAGATCGGCCTGTTCCAGCAGGCTATAGGTGTGATTGAGTGGTTTCGCCGAGTCGCCAAAACCAAGCATGTCACAGGCGATCATCCGATAGCGCTGAGCCAGTGGCTGCCACAGGTAATGCCAATCCCAACTCGCCGTCGGGAAGCCATGGATCAGCAGCAGCGGCTCACCTTGCCCCGTCGTCCAGTAACGAATCGGCTGGCCACGGAAGACAAACGTCTGGCTGCGTTTGCGCCAGACACACAGAGGAATCTCGGCGAGAGGCATTAGAGTTTATACCCCGGGTCTTGTTTATCGAGTTTGCGCAGCAACGCTGGCCAGGCCAGCGCGCCACCCATGCCTTGAGCACTTTTGGTGACGCCGGCGATCATCGCTTTGGCGCCCGCCAGAATCTGCGGTTCGATGGCGATGAGTTCCGCGCCACCGGTTTGCGCCATCACCTGGATGTCGCAGGCGCGCTGGAAGGTGAACATCATCAGAAAGGTGTCGGCGATGGTGCCGCCACAGGTCAGCAGTCCGTGGTTGTGCAGCATCAGGAAATTGTTTTCGCCCAGATCGGCCTGCAAGCGCGCCTTTTCTTCGTGGTTCAGCGCCACGCCTTCATAGGCGTGACAGGCCAGGCTCGACAGCACGAACAGCGACTGCTGGCTGATCGGCAACACGCCTTGCTTTTGCGCCGACACCGCGACGCCCGACGCGGTGTGGGTATGCAGCACGCAAACCACATCGTGCCGCACTTCGTGCACAGCACTATGGATGGTGTAGCCAGCGGGATTGATCTCGTAAGGGCTGTCCATGAGCTTGTTGCCGGCCTGATCGACTTTCACCAGGCTCGACGCAGTGATCTCATGAAACATCAGGCCGAACGGATTGATCAGGAAATCTTCGGTGCCCGGCACCTTGGCGGAAATGTGCGTGAAGATCAGATCGTCCCAGCCATGGGCGGCGACCAGACGATAACAAGCGGCGAGATCGACACGGGTCTGCCATTCTGCGGCACTGACCTGGTCTTTGACATTCAGGGACGATTGGACGGGGGCTACGCTCACTGTATGCACCTCTGCGTTCTTATTGTTCTGCACGTGACAGCAGTCTAGTCAGGTGCAGGCAATCGCGTAGTTGCATTGGCAGCCAGCTTGATGACTGATCGAGTCAGCGATGCAAACAGCTTGGATCCATGTCAAAGCAACGACGCCAACAAAGGCGCGGCGAACAGATTGAGCAGTCCGGTGAGGACCATCACCAGGCCCGCCACAGAGCCTTCTTCACCGCCGACTTCGTGCGCCCGACTGACCCCGGCACCGTGTGCGCCCACACCGAACAACGCGCCCCGCGCCAGGGCGCTCCGCAACGGCAGCCACTTGAGCAGAACCCCGCCAAGCATCGCGCCGAACACGCCAGTGAACATCACGAACACGGCGGTCAATTCTGGTACGCCGCCGAGGTTTTGTGCCAACGGCATGGCGAACGGCGTGGTGATCGAGCGTGGCACCAGCGACAGGGTCACCGAACTGTCGAGCGCCAATGCCTTGGCCAAGCCGAACGAGGTGCCAATCGAAGCCGCACTGCCCGCCACCATGCCCAGCATCAGCGCCGACCAGTGCCGCATCAATAAATGTCGTTGCTGCCAGATCGGCACGGCGAAGGCGACGGTCACCGGGCCCAGTACCAGCATCAGCCAATGAGTGTTGCTGGAATATTCGGCGTACGCGGTGTGCAGCGGTACGGCGAGTGCGAGAAGCAACGCCGGCACCAGAATCAGCGGCGACAACACATAACGCCCGGTGCGCCGATAAATCCAGCGGCTGAACAAGTACGCCAACAACGTGAAGGCGAGCCAGAACATCGGCATCCATTCAAGCTTCATGGGAACGCCTCGCGCGCACGGCCAGTTCCACGGTGAACGCGGTCACCAGCATCACCATCAGGGTGCTGGCGGCGATCACCAGCAAAATCCGCCAGCCGTCATCGCGCAGCAACGTGCCGTAATCGAGCAGGCTCATCAACGCGGGAATGAAAAACAGCAACATCTCGGCCATCAACAGGCCCGCGCCCAATTGCAGCGCTGCCGGTTTGACCCAGCCGAACGCGAACGCCAGCAGCAACAGCGCCATGCCAATCACCCCGCCAGGAATAGGCCAGGGCAACCACGCGGCGATCAGGCAGCCGAGCAGGTAGAGACCGAGCAGTACGGCAAGTTCGACGAACAGACGGGAAAAGTGTTTGAGACGGGCGGCGTTCATGAGGTTGGCTCCTTACAGAAGCCTATTTTACGAAGCGACCTGCCATCCCCAAAGCGAATTGTTAGACTCGTAGCCATTCCAAACTGGAATCAGATTTATGGAACTCAAACAGCTGCGCAGTTTTGTCGAAGTCATGCATCAGGGCGGTTTTACCCAAGCGGCGAAAACCCTGCACATCAGTCAATCAGCGGTGAGTAAACAGGTCGCGCAATTGGAGCAAAGTCTCGGCACGCCGCTGCTCGAGCGGCTCGGCTCACAGCTGCGCCTGACCGCCGCTGGCAGCGTGGTGCTGCAACGCGCCGAAGCCATGCTGCGTTTGCGCAATGAGCTGCTGGTCGAGTTGGACGACCTCAGTCATCTGGCCCGTGGCGAGCTGCGCCTCGGTCTGCCGCTGTTGGGCAGCGATGCCCTGTTTGCCGGGCTATTCGCCGAATACCGCCGGCGCTATCCGAACATCAGCGTGCAGTTACTCGAGGGCGGCAGCCGTCATATCGAGCAAGCTGTGCTCAACGGTGAACTGGAATTGGGTGGCAGTCTGTTGCCGAAGGATCCGCAGTTTGACTGTCAGCCGTTCTGCGACGAGAAGCTCGATGCGTTGCTGCCGGTCGATCATCCGCTGGCCGAGCGCGGCGAGATCGGCCTGGAGGAACTGGCCGACACACCGTTCCTGCTTTATCAACGCAGCTTCGTGCTCAACGACCGCTTGCTGCAGGCGTGCCAGCAAATGGGCTTCACGCCGAAGGAAGGCGGGCGCAGCGGGCAGGCGGATTTTCTCGCAGCGCTGGTCGCCGCCGGGCAAGGCGTGGTCCTGTTGCCCAGGGTGGTCGCACGCGGGCTGGTGCGGCCAGGCGTGGTGCGCCTGACCTTGCGCGCGCCGGATTATCTGCGTTGGGACATCGCGTTTATCTGGCGTCAGGGCGCTTATCTGTCGAATGCCGCGCAGGCGTGGCTGGCACTTTTACGCGAGCGGCCGATCAGCCCTTGAGTGCGTCGATCAACTGCGCCAGCCATGGCTCGGCGTCGGTTTCCGGGGTCACGCTTTCGCTGGCATCAATGCGCAGCATGTCCTGCACCTCACGCACGCCCAGTTCGCCGAACAGTTCGCGCATCTGCTCGCCACCACCGCAGAACGTGTCGCCATAACTGGCGTCGCCCAACGCAATAACGGCACCGGGCAAACCGCGCCAGGCTGCCGGCAACTGATCGCGAATGGTCGAATACAACGGTTGCAGGTTATCCGGCAACTCACCCATGCCAGTAGTCGAGGTCACGGCGAGCAACGCTTCGGGACCGAACGTTTGAAGGTCCGTCAGGCTGGCGCGCGAGTTGTAGAAGGTTTCAAAGCCAGCGGCTTTCAACAGGTTCTGGGCGTGGCGGGCGACTTCTTCGGCGGTGCCGTAGACCGAACCGGAGAGGATGGCGACTTTCATCAATCTGATCCTGAAACTGAAAAAATGAGCGGCGATAGTAGCAGCCTGAACTGCAAAGCTGCGATTGGATCTCATCTGCCGATAATGGCCAGTAGACAGCGCCGATGGTTCTTCTAGAATGCGAGCCACTGACAACTCTTGAAAGGATTCAAAGATGATCAAAGCCAGTCTGCTGCAAATGGTGATCAATGCGTCGAACGACGGCATCGTGGTCGCCGAAAAAGAAGGTGAGCAGGACAACATTCTGATCTACGTCAACCCCGCTTTCGAACGTCTCACCGGTTACAGCAGCGAAGAGATTCTCTACCAGGACTGCCGGTTTTTGCAGGCAGGAGATCGCGATCAAGAGAGTCTTGAGCTGATTCGCAACACGCTGCGCGACGGCGGAACGTGCCGGGAAATCCTGCGCAACTATCGCAAGGACGGCACGCCGTTCTGGAATGAACTGTCGCTTTCAACGGTGAATGCTGATGATGGAATGACTTATACCGTCGGCGTGCAGAAAGACGTAACGGTTCAGGTCAAAGCTCAGCAGCGTGTTGTACAGCTCGAGGCAGAGATTGCGGCGCTACGTGCAGAGCTGGCGCAGCTGAAAGCGACGAACGGTTCAAACAAAACAGCGAACTAATTGTCATTAACTACAATCACCAATGACTTTGTAACTATTCCTTTCGAGTTAGCCATGCAGCGCGACGCCCTCCTCACTCAGGATGAGCTGGATTTCATCCAGACCATGCAGCACAACCCGCAACTGAACGTGCGGGATGCGACGTCGAGTCTGCTGGTCAATGGCGGATCGCAGATTCGTGATTTGCTCACGCGTCTCGCGGCTCATGAGCAAGTGACCATTCAGGCCAACTTCGAAAATCAGCAAATGACTTTTCCGTTGCACCTGGTGGAAGACGAGTTTCATGCGCTGCATTTGCGCCTCGGCGTTCCGAGCATTTACGAAGACGGCCCGATGGTGCGCCCATGGCGGCTGGTGCTCGAAGAGCCGGTAGCGCTGGAAAATGCCAAAGGCCAGCCAGGCATGATGTGGGTGCACGAGGTGTCGCACAAAGGTGTGTTGCTGGAAATGCGCAACAAGACTAAACCACCCAAGCACTTTGCCTTGTGGTTCAGCCCTTCGGGGTATGAGCGGATTGCATTGCGCGGCAATTTCGAACGGGAAACCGAACACGGCTTCTACGCTTACGAGCTGAACCAGACCGATGCCGATGAAACCGAACGTCTGCGTCAGTTCATCCTGCAACAGCATCGCTTGACCCATCCTGCCCTGCACACCTGATTTTCAGGTATCCAGTTTTCCGGCAAGAAATTGCGTCAGACGCTGACGCATGGTTGCACCTTCGTTACCAATACAGCCAATCGAACTTGCCGCCAGACTGTCCTGCGCCAGATCGGCTGCATCCCCCGCCAGTAACAGCTGACAATCGAGACTCAGCGCCAGCCGATGCAGGCGCCGTGGCAATTGCGCGCTGGGCGCATGATTGGAAAACAGCACCAGCGCTTCGGGTTTGATCTTCTCGCAAATCAGTGTCAGCTCGTCGAACGGCTGGCCTGTGGTCAGCACCCGCACGCCCGACTCGCTGGTACTCAGAAATAACGCCGCCACCAGCAATTCCAGTTCGCGGCACTGACCGGCCAAGGCGCTGACGACGATCCTGCGTGGCTGGGAAGCGCGCAACGTGACGATTCGCTGCAACACTCGCGCGCGGAGAAAACCATCGAAAAACAGCCATTCGCTGGTTTGCCCGAACGCGTCCTGGCGCTGCAACAATGCTCGCCAGAGCGGCATCAGAATGTCCTGAAAGACCACGGCCAATGAATACGAAGAAAATATCTGGCCATAGACCCGATCCATTTCCTGATCATCGAACGAACTGATCGCGCGCTGCACCTGATGCTGCCATTGCAGATAGTCCGCCTGCACCAGATCGTCGGAAATGATGTGCGCCAGCGCTTTCAAGGGTTCGGTCTTGGCGAGAATCCTGCCGATCTTGCTGACCGCTACGCCACGGTCGATCCATTCGACGATGCTGCGAACGCGCTCGATATCGTTCATCGAATACAGCCGATGCCCACTTTCGGTGCGTGTTGGCTCGATTAATCCGTAGCGTCGCTCCCATGCACGCAAGGTAACCGGGTTGACGCCGGTCAACCGCGAGACTTCGCGGATGGGGAACAGATCCTCGCGTTCAATCGCCGTAGATGCCTGAGAAACAGGGAGTACGTCAGTTATGACGGGCATTGTGCGGTCAACTTCCATGCTGGTTAATTGGATCCCATTCTACTCCTGACCGCCCTTCATCGTTCAAGTACAGATCTGCGACGAATGTCGCTGGTGTAATCGCTAAAATCAGGAATAATCCTTGCTTGTTGAAAAGCGCAGGCCTCTACCCCGGCCTGCGTCAGGCGAACTTCCTACCCGGAACGACGCAACCGAAATACGGAGATACACAATGTCTACTTCCCCCGTCACGTTGATGGTTGCGCGTCGCGTTGCCGATGGCCGCTATCAGGATCTGATTGCCTGGCTGCGCGAAGGCGAACAGCTGGCCACCGACTTTCCCGGTTATCTCGGCTCCGGCGTGCTCGCTCCGCCGCCCGGCGATAACGAATTCCAGATTATTTTCCGCTTCGTCGATGAACAGACCCTGCATGCCTGGGAGCACTCCGCTTCGCGCACTGCGTGGCTGGATCGTGGCAGCGATCTGTTTGCGCATCCGAAGGAACATAGAGTCAGCGGTATCGAAGGCTGGTTCGGTGCAGCCGGTCAGCGTCCTGCTCGCTGGAAGCAGGCGGTAGCAATCTGGCTGGCGTTCTTTCCGGTGTCGCTGCTGTTCAACTTTGTCCTCGGCCCACTGCTCGCTGAAATGAGCTTGTTGCCGCGTGTGTTGATCAGCACGGCGTGCCTGACACCGCTGATGGTTTACTTCTTTATTCCACTGTCGACGCGCCTGCTGGCGAACTGGCTGAACAGCACGCCGGTGCGACTGCCGGTGACGGCAGCACCTCAGAAACATTGAAGATCGCAGCCTCGTTGCACTCGACAGCTCCTACGGGAACGTAAGCCGGCCTGTGCAGGAGCTGCCGCAGGCTGCGATCTTTTCCGGCGTGTCGCTGTTATAGTTTTTGCTCCCACCGCGATGCGAGCCGTTCATGCCAGATTCCGCAGCCCCGATCCTCATCACCGGTGCCGGCCAGCGAGTCGGCCTGCATTGTGCGCAGCGTTTGCTCGAGGATGGTCATCGCGTCATCTTCACCTACCGCACTGAACGTCCCGGTGTACAGGCGCTACGAGACCAGGGCGCGCTCGGCTTGTACGCGGACTTTTCCAGCGAAGCCGCCATTCTCGCGTTCATCACCGAGCTGAAAACCCACACCGATAGCCTGCGAGCGATCATCCACAATGCGTCCGAATGGTTAGCAGAATCGCCGGATAACGAAGCCGAAGCCTTCACACGCATGTTCACTCTCCACATGCTTGCGCCCTATCTGCTCAACCTGCACTGTGGCGAACTGCTGCAACGCTCGACGCCTGCCGACATCATTCACATCAGCGACGACGTCACCCGCAAGGGCAGCAGCAAACACATCGGATATTGCGCCACCAAGGCCGGACTCGACAGTCTGACCCTGTCCTTTGCCGCGCGTTATGCGCCAGCCATCAAGGTCAACGGCATCGCGCCGGCCCTGCTATTGTTCAATCCCGACGACGACGCGGCGTACCGCGCCAAGGCCCTGGCCAAATCCGCGCTGGGTATCGAACCCGGCAGTGAAGTGATCTATCAGAGCCTGCGCTACCTGCTCGACAACCCCTATGTCACCGGGACGACCCTGACCGTCAACGGCGGACGGCACATCAAATAAGCCGCTTCGCGAGGATGTTCCATGACCCGCTCACTGCCCGAGAACTACCGCGACATCCTCATCGGCCTCGGTGAAGATCCCGACCGTGAAGGACTGCTCGACACCCCGGCGCGCGCGGCCAAGGCCATGCGGTACCTGTGTCACGGTTATGAACAGAGCGTCGACGAGATCGTCAATGGCGCGCTGTTTGCCTCGGACAGCGACGAGATGATCATCGTCGCCGACATCGAGCTGTATTCTTTGTGCGAACATCACCTGCTGCCCTTCATCGGCAAGGCCCATGTGGCTTATATTCCGACGGGCAAGGTGTTGGGGTTATCGAAGATCGCGCGGCTGGTGGACATGTTTGCCCGGCGCCTGCAGATTCAGGAAAACCTCACCCGACAGATCGCCGATGCGGTGCAACAGGTCACCGATGCCGCCGGTGTCGCCGTGGTCATCGAAGCCAGACACATGTGCATGATGATGCGCGGCGTTGAAAAACAGAATTCGACGATGAACACCTCGGTCATGCTCGGCGCCTTCCGCGAGTCGAGCAACACCCGCCAGGAGTTCCTGCAATTGATTGGACGGAGCAAGTAAATGCCACAACTTCAACCGGGAATGGCGCGCATCCGGGTCAAGGATCTGCGCTTGCGCACCTTTATCGGGATCAACGAGGACGAAATCCTCAACAAGCAGGATGTACTGATCAACGTGACAATCCTGTATGCCGCACAAGAAGCGGTGCGTGACAACGACATTGATCACGCGCTGAACTACCGCACCATCACCAAGGCGATCATCGCCCACGTCGAGGGCAATCGCTTTGCGCTGCTCGAACGCCTGACTCAGGAATTGCTCGATCTGGTGATGAGTAACGGTTCGGTGCTGTACGCCGAAGTCGAAGTCGACAAGCCGCATGCGCTGCGTTTTGCCGAGTCGGTATCGATAACGCTCGCGGCAAGCCGCTGAGCTTCAAGCTTCAAGCTTCAAGCGGTAAGCTAACGGCCGACCCCGATCCAATCTTGCAGCTTGAAGCTTGCCGCTCAAAGCTGTCTCGCAGAGACCACCATGACTGATCAACAACGCCTCGAACTCGAAGCCGCCGCCTTTCGCCGGCTGGTCGCCCATCTGGACAGCCGCAAGGACGTGCAGAATATCGACCTGATGAACCTCGCCGGCTTCTGCCGCAACTGCCTGTCGAAGTGGTACAAGGCCGAAGCCGACGAGCGCCAGATCGAGGTCAGCCTCGACGACGCCCGCGAAGTGGTTTACGGCATGCCGTACGCCGAATGGAAAGCCCAATATCAGCAAGAAGCCAACGCTGAACAACAAGCAGCGTTCGCCAAAGGAAAAACCCATGAGTGATCTGAATACCCTGCGCGCCAGTCTGAAGAGCGGCGATCATGCTTTCGCCGACACCCTGGCCTTCATTGCTGCCGGTTACGACTACCAGCCGCAGGCGTTCAACAACGGTGGCGTGGAAAACGCCGCCGGGCAGAACGAAGGCTCGTGCAAGACCTTGGGTCTGGCGCTGCTGGAAGGGCTGAGCGATGAAGAAGCGCTGTTGGCGTTTGGTGAGCATTACCGTTCGGTGGTCGCGACCCCTGAGGGCAGTGATCACGGCAATATCCGGGCGTTGATCAAGCATGGTCTGGCCGGCGTCAAATTCACCGCGCAACCCCTGACCCGCCGCTGATCAAGATCAAAAGATCGCAGCCTTCGGCAGCTCCTACACCGTGATCGTTCCCACGCTCCGCGTGGGAATGCAGCCGGGGACGCTCCGCGTCCCATCGGACGCAGAGCGTCCAGATGAGGCATTCCCACGCAGAGCGTGGGAACGATCATCACGTGGCTGAATCTGCGGGCACAAAAAAACCGGCCAATATGGCCGGTTTTTTTATGTCTGCGATTTAGAACGAAGCGTTCTGCAGACCGTCCAGGTAACGCTCGGTGTCCAGTGCCGCCATGCAGCCGGCGCCGGCCGAGGTGATCGCCTGGCGGTAAACGTGGTCAGCCACGTCACCGGCGGCGAAGATACCTTCAACGCTGGTCGCAGTGGCATTGCCTTCACGGCCGCCCTGCACCACCAGGTAACCGTCTTTCAGGGTCAACTGGCCTTCGAACAGCGAAGTGTTCGGGGTGTGGCCGATGGCGATGAACACGCCGTCGACGGTGATTTCGTCGAAGCTGCCGTCGTTGTTCTTCAGACGCGCGCCGGTCACGCCCATGTTGTCGCCCAAAACTTCGTCGAGGTTGGCGTTCAACTTGAGGATGATCTTGCCTTCAGCGACGCGAGCGTTGAGCTTGTCGATCAGGATCTTCTCGGCGCGGAAGGTTTCGCGACGGTGGATCAGGGTCACGGTGCTAGCGATGTTGGCCAGGTACAGTGCCTCTTCAACAGCGGTGTTGCCGCCGCCGACCACTGCAACTGGCTTGTTGCGATAGAAGAAACCGTCGCAGGTCGCGCAGGCCGAAACGCCTTTGCCCATGAACGCTTCTTCCGATGGCAGGCCCAGGTAACGCGCGCTGGCGCCAGTGGCGATGATCAGGGCGTCGCAGGTGTAAGTCGCGCTGTCGCCGGTCAGGGTGTAAGGCTTGGCGGCGAAGTCGACGGCGTTGATGTGATCGAACACGATCTCGGTTTCAAAACGCTCGGCGTGTTCACGCATGCGCTCCATCAACACTGGGCCGGTCAGACCGTGGACGTCGCCCGGCCAGTTGTCGACTTCGGTGGTGGTGGTCAGTTGACCGCCGGCCTGCATGCCGGTGATCAGCAGTGGCTTGAGGTTGGCACGGGCCGCGTATACCGCAGCGCTGTAACCGGCAGGGCCGGAACCGAGAATAATCACTCGCGAATGACGGACTTCAGACATGACCTGCTCCTGTTGACCGGGCCGAAAAACAGACCCGGATCGCCGGACTGCCGGCGGGAATAAAAAAGGACTGTGGATAACCTTGGGGAAGGCGTGAGCTCGACAGTCCTGTAAAAAGTTGGGTGCAGCGTATCGAGGGGGGCAAGATTAAGGAAATACGGTTTAACAATCCAGCTCATAGGTGGTCTCTATGCCGACACACTGACGAGATGGACGTCTTTGTTACAGTGAATGTCGATCGCTCTGCCGCGCTTTCGCCACCCGTGCAAAGTCGGTAAGGTCGGCGCGTTTTCCCTTGCTCGGAGCACCTTATGCCCGCCCCCGTTCTGTCCGGCCCGCAATACCTGCGCGAAGGCCTCAAACTGGTCTTGAGCCCAGGCTTGCGCCTGTTCGTGTTGTTGCCGCTGCTGATCAACCTGGTGCTGTTCGTCGGATTGATTTATCTGGCCGGCCACCAGTTCAGCCTCTGGGTCGATACGCTGATGCCGTCGCTGCCCGAATGGCTGAGTTTCCTCAGTTACATCCTCTGGCCTTTGTTCGTGGTGCTGGTGGCGCTGATGGTGTTCTTCACCTTCACCATGCTCGCCAACGTCATCGCCGCGCCGTTCAACGGTTTCCTTGCGGAAAAAGTCGAAGTGGTGGTGCGCGGCACCGATGACTTTCCGGCGTTCAGCTGGGGTGAACTGATTGCGATGGTCCCGCGCACCCTCGCCCGGGAAATGCGCAAACTGGGCTACTTCCTGCCCCGCGCGATCGGTCTGTTCATCCTCTCGTTCATCCCGGTGGTAAACATCATCGCTGCACCGCTGTGGCTGCTGTTCGGCGTATGGATGATGGCGATCCAGTACATCGACTACCCGGCGGACAACCACAAACTGGGCTGGAACGAGATGCTCGCCTGGCTGCGGCAGAAGCGCTGGCAGAGCATGAGTTTTGGCGGGATCGTCTATCTGGTGCTGCTGATTCCGGTGGTCAACATTCTGATGATGCCGGCGGCTGTCGCTGGCGCAACGCTGTTCTGGGTGCGTGAGCGCGGTGCCGAAAACCTGGTAACGCAGCGCTGAGCGCTGACCAACCTCGCGTCATAAATCCATCATCCGAACGTCACAAGCACGACATGGCCTCAGCCGACACTGAGGCCATGACGACAGCTCTACATATCACCCTGATCAGCGAAACCTTCCCACCGGAAATCAACGGCGTGGCCAATACGCTTGGCCGCTTGTGCGATGGACTGCGCGCGCGTGGGCATCAGGTCGAATTGGTGCGCCCGCGTCAGGCCGGCGATCCGCAGCGCAGTGAGGATGATGCACTCCTGTTATGTCGGGGCTGGCCACTGCCGGGGTACCCGGGGCTGCAATGGGGGCAGTCGTCGATGCATAAACTGCTGCGGCGCTGGAAGCGCCAGCGTCCCGATGTGCTGTACATCGCCACGGAAGGCCCGCTCGGGTTGTCGGCGCTGCGGGCGGCGCGCCGTTTGGGGATTTCGGTGGTCAGCGGTTTCCATACCAATTTTCAGCAGTACACCAGTCAGTACGGCCTCGGCTTGCTGACGCGGATGCTCACGCATTATCTGCGCTGGTTTCACAATCGTTCGGCCATGACGCTGGTGCCGAGTGTCAGCCAACGCCTGGAGCTGGAGCGGCGGCATTTCGAGCGGTTGGCGTTGTTGTCGCGTGGTGTCGACAGCCAGTTGTTTCATCCGAGCAAACGCCTGAATGCCTTGCGTGAGCAATGGGGGCTGGGCGAGCGCGATATCGCCGTGATTCACGTAGGACGCCTCGCCCCGGAGAAAAATCTGGGCTTGCTCAAGCGCAGTTTCGACACCCTGCGCAGCAGTTATCCACAGCGCAATCTGAAACTGATCGTGGTTGGCGACGGTCCGCAACGGTTAGCGCTGGAAAAGGAACTGCCCGAGGCGATTTTCTGCGGTGCGCAGCGCGGTGAAGCGTTGGCGGCGCACTATGCGTCCGGGGATCTGTTTGTGTTTCCAAGCCTGACGGAAACCTTCGGCAATGTGGTGCTGGAGGCCTTGGCTTCAGGGTTGGGTGTGGTGGCTTACGATCAGGCTGCGGCGGCGCAACATGTTCGCCATGGCTACAACGGCGTGCTGGCGATGCCGGGTGATGAGCAGGCGTTTTGTGAGGCGGCGGCGTGGTTGCTGGAGGAGGATGAAGCGTTGCGTTGCGTGCGCTTGAATGCGCGGCAGCATGCGAGTCGCCAGGGGTGGGCGGCGATCATTGAGCAGTTTGAGGAGCACTTGCGTGGGGCTTGTGTGGGGGAGCAAGTGGTGCCGAATGCGCAGACATTGCCTTGAGTTCAGGCGACTCGGAGACCGTCATCGCGAGCAGGCTCACTCCTACAGGGGAACGCATTCCAATTGTAGGAGTGAGCCTGCTCGCGAAGGGATCATTGAGAACGCCGCTTAAACCAGCGTCATCAACGCCTCACGGCTGAACGGCAGAATATCCTGCTCACGCCCTTCGCGAACTTTTTGCGCCCAGTCTGGGTCGACCAGCAACGCACGGCCCACGGCCACCAGATCGAATTCCTCTTTGTTCAGACGCTCCAGCAGATTCTCCAGACTGGCCGGTTGCGCGACCTTGTCGGTGTTGACCATGAATTGCAGGAACTCGCCATCGAGGCCAACACTGCCGACGGTGATGGTCGGTTTGCCGGTCAGCTTGCGGGTCCAGCCCGCCAGGTTCAGCTCGGAGCCGTCGAACTCCGGCTCCCAGAAACGCCGCGTCGAGCAGTGGAAAATATCCACGCCGGCGTCAGACAAAGGCTTGAGGAACTCGCCCAGTGCTTCTGGGGTTTGCACCAGACGCGCGGTGTAATCCTGCTGCTTCCACTGCGAGAAGCGGAAGATGATCGGGAAACCTTCGCCGACTGCTGCACGCACCGCTTGAATCAGCTCGATGGCGAAACGTGAACGATTGGCCAGGCTGCCGCCATATTCGTCGGTGCGCTGGTTGCTGCCTTCCCAGAAGAACTGGTCGACCAGATAGCCGTGGGCACCGTGGATTTCCACGCCGTCCATACCGATGCTTTGTGCGTCCTTGGCGGCTTGGGCGAATGCGGCGATTACGTCCTTGATGTCCTGTTGGGTCATGCCGTGCACCACGACCTGACCGTCCTTGAGTTTTTCCGACGGACCGTAAGCCGGCACGCTGGCGTCCGGCTCGGTGCCGATGCGGCGTACGCTGCCGACATGCCAGAGTTGCGGAACGATCTTGCCGCCTTCAGCGTGAACAGCGTCGACGACTTTCTTCCAGCCGGCCAACGGCGCTTCACCAAAGAATTGCGGCACGTTCGGGTAACCGTTGGAGGCGATGTGGCCGACGGTGGTGCCTTCGGTGATGATCAGGCCGACACCGGCGGCTGCGCGACGGCGGTAGTACTCGATGACTTTCGAATTTGGCACGCCACCCGGGGAGAAGGAACGGGTCATCGGCGCCATGACCACGCGGGTCGGCAGTTCGAGGGCACCGAGGTGGAACGGTTTGAACAAGGCTTGAACGGGCATCGAAGGGCTCCACAGAGATGACTTTATGACGACGATAATATGGAGACTCGAAGCCTTTGAACAGCATTATTGATTTTGGTGATTAAGGATCAGAAACGAAAAGACCGCAGCCCCGTCAGTCCCGTGTAGGAGCTGCCGAAGGCTGCGATCTTTTGATCTTGCCGTTTCAGCTCAGCGCTTTTTCAATCGCATGAACAATGGTCGGATCATCCGGCGCCGTGCGCGGCGAGAACCGCGCCAATACGCGGCCGTCCTTGCCGAGCAAAAACTTTTCGAAATTCCAGGTGATGTCACCGGGAAACTCCGCGCCCTCGCCCGCCAGCAGGCGATAGAGCTGATGCCGTTCGTGACCGTTGACTTCGAGCTTGCTCGACAACGGAAACGTCACGCCATAGTTAAGGCTGCAGAAATCCTGAATTTCCTTTTCAGAACCGGGTTCCTGGCCGGCAAACTGGTTGCACGGCAGGCCCAGCACACTGAAGCCTTTGCCTTTGAATTGCTGATAGAGGTTTTCCAGCGCCGCGTACTGAGGGGTCAAGCCGCACTTGGAGGCGACGTTGACCACCAGCACGACTTGGCCCTTGAACGGCGCCAGCGGTAGCTCCTGACCATCCAGGGCTGTCAACTTAAGGTCGTGAAAAGCACTCATGACGAACTCCAGGATTCCGATGTTCTACTCGAAACAGCCACTTGGCGAGGCCACCAAGGACAGCCGCGGACTAAAAAGGCGCCCGCAGGCGCCTCTCCAGTACTCGAAGCTTAGCGCAGAAAATCAGTGGTGATGGCCACCTTCGCCATGGACGTGGCCATGAGCGATTTCTTCCTGGCTGGCATCACGGATGTCAACGATCTTCACTTTGAAGTTCAGGCGCTGACCGGCCAACGGGTGGTTGCCGTCGACGGTCACATCGTCGCCGTCGAGGTCACGGATGGTGACGATCTGCATCTGGCCGTCCGGCGCCGAAGCGTGGAACTGCATGCCGACTTCCAGCTCGTCAACGCCTTCGAACATGCTGCGGCTCAGGGTGCTGACCAGCTCGGCGGCGTATTCGCCGTAAGCGTCTTCCGGTTCAACGGCGACTTCCAGTTCGTCACCAACCGTTTTGCCTTCCAGCGCTTTTTCCAGGCCCGGGATGATGTTGCCTGCGCCTTGCAGGTAGACCAGCGGAGCGCCGCCGGCGGAGCTGTCGATGACCTCACCAGCGTCGTTGGTCAGGGTATAGTCGATGGAGACAGCCTTATTGGCGGCGATCAGCATGGGGCGAGACCTTTTGCAGAAGAATATAGAAAGGCCAAGTTTAGCGAAGCAATCGCGCGAAAGCGAACACAACCCGGACAAACGGGTTTCGACGATCACAGGCTTCCATCAGGACGAAGACGCTCATTGGGTGGTCGAGCTTTCCTGTGGCCACACCCAGCACCTGCGCCACCAGCCGCCGTGGCAATCCCGCGCCTGGGTGCTCGACCCGGCGCAACGTATTGAAAAAATAGGCCAAGCCTTTGCCTGCGGTTGGTGCGCACAAGGCTCGGTTAGCGATAACCTTGGCGACTGAATTTCGGTAGGTCGTCAGACATAAGCGACCGCCATTGCCATGCAACTTTAGAGAATTCGCATGCAAACTTTTTTTATCGCCCCCACCGATTTTGGCGTGGGTCTGACCTCCATCAGCCTCGGGCTGGTGCGCACGCTTGAGCGCGCAGGCCTCAAAGTCGGCTTCTTCAAGCCGATTGCCCAGCCGCATCCGGGTGACACCGGCCCTGAGCGTTCCACCGAACTGGTAGCGCGCACTCACGGTCTGAAACCACCACAACCGCTGGGCCTTGCTCACGTCGAGCGGATGCTCGGCGACGGTCAGCTCGATGAACTGCTTGAAGAAATCATCACCCTCTATCAGCAAGCGGCCATTGGCAAAGACGTGCTGGTCGTCGAAGGCATGGTGCCGACCCGCAGCGCCAGCTACGCCGCACGGGTCAACTTGCACCTGGCCAAGAGCCTCGACGCCGAGGTGATTCTGGTCTCGGCGCCGGAAAACGAAGTGCTCGCCGAACTGTCCGGCCGGGTCGAATTGCAGGCGCAACTGTTCGGTGGGCCGAAAGACCCGAAAGTCCTCGGCGTGATCCTCAACAAGGTCAAAACCGACGAGAGCATGGACGCCTTCGCCACGCGTCTGAAAGAGCATTCGCCGTTGCTGCGCAGCGGTGATTTCCGCTTGCTCGGTTGCATCCCGTTCCAACCCGAACTCAACGCACCACGCACCCGCGACGTCGCCGACCTGATGGGCGCGCAAGTGCTCAATGCCGGTGATTACGAAACCCGACGGATGACCAAAATCATCATCTGCGCGCGGACCATGCGCAACACCGTCGAGCTGCTCAAGCCCGGCGTGCTGGTCGTGACGCCAGGGGACCGCGACGACATCATCCTCGCCGTCAGCCTCGCGGCGATCAACGGCGTGCCGCTGGCCGGCCTGCTGCTGACCAGCGACACGCTGCCGGATCCGCGCATCATGGATCTGTGCCGTGGCGCGTTGCAGGCCGGTTTGCCGGTGTTGTCGGTGAGCACTGGCTCTTACGACACGGCCAACCTGCTCAACGGTTTGAACAAGGAAATCCCCATTGATGACCGCGAGCGTGCGGAGATCATCACCGATTTCGTCGCCAGCCATCTCGACGCCAAATGGCTGCATCAGCGCTGCGGCACGCCACGGGAAATGCGCCTGTCGCCGGCGGTGTTCCGTTATCAATTGATCCAGCGCGCGCAAGCGGCGAACAAGCGCATCGTCCTGCCTGAAGGCAGCGAGCCGTTCACTGTGCAAGCGGCGGCGATCTGTCAGGAACGCGGGATTGCCCGTTGCGTGTTGTTGGCCAAACCTGCAGATGTCGAAGCCGTCGCCCGCGCCCAAGGCATCGTCTTGCCGCCTGGGCTGGAGATTCTTGATCCCGATCTGATCCGCGAGCGCTATGTCGAGCCGATGGTGGCCCTGCGCAAAACCAAAAGCCTTAATGCGCCGATGGCCGAGCAGCAACTGGAAGACACCGTGGTGATCGGCACCATGATGCTCGCGCTGGATGAAGTCGACGGGCTGGTCTCGGGCGTGATCAACACCACCGCCAACACCATCCGCCCGGCTCTGCAGCTGATCAAGACCGCACCGGGCTGCACGTTGGTGTCGTCGGTGTTCTTTATGCTGTTTCCGGAGGAAGTGCTGGTCTACGGCGACTGCGTGATGAACCCGCACCCGAGCGCTACGGAACTGGCCGAGATCGCGTTGCAAAGCGCCGACTCGGCAGCGGCATTCGGCATCACCCCGCGCGTGGCGATGATCAGTTACTCCAGCGGCGAATCGGCGACCGGCGAAGAAGTCGAAAAAGTCCGCGAAGCCACCCTGCTCGCCCACGAACAGCAACACTCGCTGCTGATCGACGGTCCGCTGCAATACGACGCTGCTGCCAACGCCGACGTCGCCCGGCAACTGGCGCCGAACAGTCAGGTCGCCGGTCGCGCCACGGTGTTTGTGTTCCCCGATCTGAACACCGGCAACACCACCCACAAAGCGGTGCAACGCAGCGCCGATTGCGTCAGCCTCGGGCCGATGCTGCAAGGTCTGCGCAAACCAGTGAATGACTTGCCGCGAGGCGCGCAAGTCGATGACATCGTCTACACCATCGCCCTCACCGCGATTCAAGCCGCCAACCGACCTATGGATGTGTAAATGCTGGATTTTCTACCTGCACCCGTGCGCGGCGTGATCGCCTCGCTGCTGTTGGCAGTCAACACGATTCTGCTGTGCTCGTTTCTGTTCTGCGTGGCGCTGATCAAAGTGCTGCCGTTCGACCTCGCCCGACGCGCCTCACGGTGGCTGATGAGCCACACCCACGAAGCGTGGATCAGCAACAACAAGGGCTGGATGAACCTGGTGCGGCGTACACGCTGGCACGTCAGCGGTCTGCAAGGCCTCGACTATCAGCACTCGTATCTGATCACCAGCAACCACCAGAGTTGGGTCGATATTCTGGTGCTGCAATACGTGCTCAACCGCCGGATTCAGCCGCTGAAATTCTTCCTCAAGCAGGAGCTGATCTGGGTGCCGGTTATCGGTCTGGCGTGGTGGGCACTGGGCTTTCCGTTCATGAAGCGCTACTCCAAGGCGTACCTCGCCAAGCACCCGGAGAAGAAAGGCAAAGACCTCGAAACCACGCGCAAGACGTGTGCGAAGTTTCGCAATAACCCGGTGGGGATTTTCAACTTCGTCGAGGGCACGCGGTTTACCGACGGCAAGCATGCGCAGCAGCAGTCGCCGTTCAAGTACCTGCTCAAGCCCAAGGCTGGCGGGATTGCCTTTGTGCTGGATGCGATGGGCGAGCAACTGGAGTCGATCGTCAACGTGACCATTCACTATCCGGCCGGGCGTCCGGGATTCTGGGACTTGCTCTGCGGCAATGTGCGCGATGTGGTGGTGCACTTTGAAGAGCTGAAGATTCCGCAGCAATTCATTGGCAAGAATTACGATCAGGACGGTGAATATCGTTTGCAGTTTCAGGGATGGATCAATCAGCTGTGGCTGGACAAGGATGCGCTGCTGGAACAGATGCACCGCGAATATCCAGCCAAACACTGACCCCCTGTAGGAGTGAGCCTGCTCGCGATAGCGGTGGATCAGCCACCACCATTGTTGAATGACACACCGCTATCGCGAGCAGGCTCACTCCTACAGTTGACCGAGTTGGCCCGAATAAAAAAGCCCGCCGATGATTGCTCATCGGCGGGCTTTTTATTTGTCGCTAACGCTTAGATCGCGCCACGCTGACGCAGCAGATCCAGCACTTGCTTGACGCTTTCTTCCAGACTCAATGTCTGCGTGTCGATCACCAGATCGGCATTCAGCGGCACGTCGTACGGGAAGGATTCGCCCGGGATGTTGTCGCCAGCGGCGGCATACAGACCTTGCGGATCACGCTCGGCGCACACGGCCGGCGAGGCCTGCACGTAGACCGTCAGCAGACGATCCTTGCCGATCAGATCCTTGGCTTGCTCGCGGCCTTCAGCACTCGGCGCAACGAACGCGGCCAGAGTCAGCAGACCGGCTTCGTTGAACTGACGCGCCACGTGCGCGGCACGACGCCAGTTCTCGGTACGCCCGGCGCGATCCTGTGGCAGACCTTTGTTGAGGTCGTGACGCAGGTTCTGACCATCCAGTACAAACACCGCACGCCCCATGTCGAACAGCTTGCGCTCGACTGCATAGGCCAGCGTGCTCTTCCCCGCGCCCGACAGGCCGCTGAACAGCACGGTCGCCGGTTGCTGACCAAAGCGCTGAGCACGTTCTTCCGTCGCCACGTGCGCCAGTTTGCCGTGGTGCGTGGCAGTGCCATGGGTCACCGGCTGGGCGACGATCATGCCGGCGCCAACGGTGCCATTGGTCAAACGGTCGATGATGATGAACGCGCCGGTGGTGCGGTTGCTTTCGTAACCGTCGAGGGCGATCGGCGCGTCGAGCGCGATCTTCACCTTGCCGATTTCGTTGAGCTGCAACGCGCTCGCCGGGCCTTCTTCCAACGTGTTCACGTCGACCTTGTTGACGATGCTGGCAATCGAGCCCGGCACGTAACTGGTGGCGCGTTTGATGTCGTATTTCTTGCCCGGCAGCATCGGCTCTTCAGCCATCCACACCAGCATCGCTTCGAAGCTGTCGGTGACCGGCGGCACGTTGTCGGCATGCACCAACAGGTCGCCACGGGAGATGTCGATTTCGTCTTCCATGGTCAGCGTTACGGCCTGACCTGGACCGGCGTGTTCCAGTTCACCTTCGAAGGTGACGATGGATTTCACGCGGCTGCTCTTGCCCGACGGCAGCACTACGACTTCGTCGCCCTTCTTGACGATGCCGCTGGCCAGCGTGCCGGCGAAACCACGGAAGTTCAGGTTCGGACGGTTGACGTACTGCACCGGGAAACGCAGATCGGTGAAGTTGCGATCGCCCGCGACTTCCACGGTCTCGAGAATTTCCATCAGCGACTGGCCTTTGTACCAAGGCGAGCGCTCGGACTTGTTCACCACGTTGTCGCCTTTGAGGGCTGACATCGGCACGAAGTGCATGCTGGTCGGCTTCATCTTCAAGCCTTCGGCAAACTTCAGGTAGTCGGCCTTGATCGACTCGAACACGCCTTCATCGAAGCCCTTCAAGTCCATCTTGTTGATGGCAACAACGATGTGTTTGATACCCAGCAGGGAGGCGATGAAGCTGTGGCGACGGGTCTGGGTCTGCACGCCGTAACGCGCGTCGACCAGAATGATCGCCAGGTCACAGGTTGATGCACCGGTGGCCATGTTGCGGGTGTACTGCTCATGGCCGGGGGTGTCGGCGATGATGAATTTGCGTTTGGCGGTGGAGAAATAGCGATAGGCGACATCAATGGTGATGCCCTGCTCGCGCTCGGCCTGCAGGCCGTCGACCAGCAACGCCAGGTCGATGTCGTCACCGGTGGTGCCGACTTTCTTCGAGTCACGGGTGATCGCTTCGAGGTGATCTTCGTAGATCATCTTCGAGTCGTGCAGCAGGCGCCCGATCAGGGTGCTCTTGCCGTCATCGACGTTACCGCAAGTCAAAAAGCGCAGCAGCTCTTTACGTTCGTGCTGGCCCAGGTAGGCGAGGATGTCCTCGCTGATCAAATCAGATACGTGCGACATGACAGCCCCTTAGAAATAGCCTTGACGTTTTTTGTCTTCCATTGAGCCTGCGCCATCGTGGTCGATGACTCGGCCCTGGCGCTCGGAAGTTCGCGTCAGGAGCATTTCTTGAATGATGTCCGTGAGGCTTTCGGCCTCGGACTCCACGGCACCCGTCAACGGGTAGCAGCCAAGGGTACGGAAACGCACTTTCTTTTTGACGATGCGCGCTTTGTCTTCGTCGGACAGGTGCTCGAGGATGCGCTCGTCGTCGATCATGATCAGCGTGCCGTTCTTCTCGATCACTTCGCGTTCGGCGGCGAAGTACAGCGGCACAATCGGGATGCCTTCGAGGTAGATGTACTGCCAGATGTCCAGTTCGGTCCAGTTCGACAGCGGGAACACACGAATGGATTCGCCCTTGTTGACCTTGCCGTTGTAGACGTTCCAAAGCTCCGGGCGCTGGTTTTTCGGGTCCCAGCGGTGCTTGCTGTCGCGGAACGAGTACACGCGCTCTTTGGCGCGGGATTTCTCTTCATCGCGACGGGCACCGCCGAAGGCTGCGTCGAAACCATGCTTGTCGAGCGCCTGCTTCAGGCCCTCGGTTTTCATGATGTCGGTGTGCTTGGCGCTGCCGTGGGTGAACGGGTTGATGTTCTGCGCCACGCCATCGGGGTTGATGTGGGTGATCAGGTCCAGGCCCAGTTCTTCGACCATCTTGTCGCGGAACTTGTACATCTCCTGGAATTTCCAGCGGGTGTCGACGTGCATCACCGGAAACGGCAGTTTGCCCGGGAAGAACGCCTTGCGTGCCAGGTGCAGCATCACGGCGGAGTCTTTACCGATGGAGTACAGCATCACCGGGTTATCGAACTCGGCGGCCACCTCGCGGATGATGTGGATGCTTTCCGCCTCCAGCTGTTTCAGATGCGTCAGTTTGTCGACCATGGCTACTCACGAAAGCTTTCTTATGAACGGCCAGCGGGCCGTGTTCGAGCGAGGAATCCTAGCACAGCGACCTCTTCTAATCAGGACGCCAACTAGATCGAAAGGGTATATGAATATGCCTGCCAGTTCGGCCGTCCACCCCTGTAGGAGTGAGCCTGCTCGCGATAGCGGTGTGTCAGTCACCGCTATCTTGAATGTGACAAAGCTATCGCGAGCAGGCTCACTCCTACAGGGGAAATGCGGTGGATTCAGATCGGGTTGGGGCAGTCGATGAAGATGTGTTCGACGGCGAAGCGTTTTGCCAGGTAATCGCCCAGCGCCTGCACGCCGTAGCGTTCGGTGGCGTGGTGGCCGGCGGCGATGAAGCTGATGTCGTTCTCGCGCGCGCTGTGGAAAGTCTGCTCGGAGGCTTCACCGCTCAAATACAGATCGACGCCTGCGGCGACGGCTTGATCGATGTAGCCTTGGCCGCCGCCAGTGCACCAGCCGACTCGACGGATCATCGGATTGCCTTCAATCAGCAGCGGCTCGCGCCCCATGACTTCCTGCACCTTGCGGGCGAAATCGCGGGCGGTCATCGGCTCTTTCAAAGACCCGACAAGGCCGACGATTTTCAGGTTATCCGGATCCAGTGGTCCTTCGACGGTAATGTCCAGTTGGCGAGCAAGCTGCACGTTATTGCCGACATCCGGATGCAAATCCAGCGGCAGGTGGTACGCGAGCAGACTGATGTCGTGCTTGAGCAGGGTCTTCAGTCGACGTTGCTTCATGCCGGTGATGCACGGGTTTTCGCCCTTCCAGAAATAACCGTGATGCACCAGCACCAGATCGGCCTCGGCCTCGACGGCTGCATCGAGCAACGCCTGGCTGGCGGTGACGCCGCTGACAATGCGCATCACCTGCGGACGGCCTTCGACCTGCAATCCATTCGGGCAATAATCGGCAATTTTCGCACTGCCAAGGTAACGGTCGGCTTCTTCGACGAGGGTGCTGAGGGCAACGGCCATGAAAGACTCCTAAATATCCCGTTCAGAGGCACGCGCGGCCTCGTATAATGCGCGACATTATGGGCGGTCTGACCCCGCCTGCAACTCTTCCAGGACGTGCTTAATGTTCAAGGCGCTGCGTTTTATGGGCTGGCCGCTGTTGGCCGGCGTGCTTATCGCTCTGTTGATTATTCAGCGTTACCCGCAGTGGGTCGGGCTGCCGAGCCTCGACGTCAACCTGCAACAGGCCCCGCAAACCACCAGCGTGCAGCAGGGCCCGGTGTCCTATGCCGATGCGGTGACCATCGCGGCGCCCTCGGTGGTCAACCTGTACACCACCAAAGTCATCAACAAACCGGCGCATCCGTTGTTTGAGGATCCGCAGTTCCGCCGTTTCTTCGGGGACAACTCGCCGAAGCAGAAACGCATGGAATCGAGCCTCGGCTCCGGCGTGATCATGAGCCCGGAAGGCTACATCCTCACCAACAACCACGTGACCAGCGGCGCTGATCAGATTGTCGTGGCCCTGAAAGACGGTCGCGAGACCCTTGCCCGCGTCATCGGCAGCGATCCGGAAACTGACCTTGCGGTTCTGAAGATCGACCTGAAAACCCTGCCGGCGATCACCGTCGGCCGCTCCGACAACATTCGCATCGGCGACGTCGCGCTGGCCATCGGCAACCCGTTCGGCGTCGGCCAGACGGTGACCATGGGTATCATCAGCGCCACCGGCCGCAACCAACTGGGCCTGAATAACTACGAAGACTTCATCCAGACCGACGCGGCGATCAACCCGGGTAACTCTGGTGGCGCGCTGGTCGATGCCAACGGCAACCTCACCGGCATCAACACGGCGATCTTCTCCAAGTCCGGCGGTTCGCAGGGCATTGGCTTTGCGATCCCGGTGAAACTGGCGATGGAAGTGATGAAGTCGATCATCGAGCACGGTCAGGTGATTCGCGGCTGGCTGGGCATTGAAGTGCAGCCGCTGACGCAAGAGCTGGCCGAGTCGTTTGGTCTGTCCGGACGTCCGGGGATTGTTGTTGCGGGGATCTTCCGTGATGGCCCGGCGCAGAAAGCTGGCCTGCAATTGGGTGATGTGATTCTGAGCATTGATGGCGAGCCGGCCGGCGATGGTCGTCGTTCGATGAACCAGGTGGCGCGCATCAAACCGACAGACAAAGTGACCATTCAGGTGATGCGCAACGGCAAAGAGCTGAAGCTCACGGCTGAAATCGGCCTGCGTCCGCCACCGGCGCCGGTGAAAGAAAAAGAAGAGTAAAACTTTTCTCGCGCCAGATGCGCGAATAAAAGACATTCTCAAAAGATATGTTATATTGTTTCAATTCTAAGAATTGGAACAACATAACATGTCGTCTCGAACAAAGGCCTCCCTGCTCGGTATGAGCCTTGGCTTGCTGGTCGATCCAGCCTTCGCCGAAGAATCAAAACCCCTCGAACTCGACGCCATCAGCGTCATCTCCGACTACGAATCGCCGACTGGCCCGGTCAAAGGCTATCGCGCTACGCGCTCGTCCAGCGCGACCAAAACCGACACGGCGATCCGCGATATCCCGCAGGCAATCAGCGTGGTGCCCGCCAGCGTGCTCAAGGATCTAGGCAGCACCAGCGTCGAACGCGCGCTGGATTTTGCCGGCGGTGTATCGAAGCAGAACAACTTCGGCGGCCTGACCCTTTACGAGTACAGCGTGCGCGGCTTCACCACGTCCGAGTTCTACAAGGACGGTTTCAGTGCCAATCGCGGCTATCCGAGCACGCCGGATGCAGCCAATATCGAGCGCATCGAAGTGCTTAAAGGCCCCGCCGCCAGTCTGTACGGCCGCGGCGATCCCGGCGGCACAGTGAACATCGTCACCAAGAAACCGCAGCCCGAAGCCTTCACCACGTTGCAAACCAGCGCCGGCAGTTGGGACCGCTATCGCACCGCGCTGGACGTCAACACGCCGCTGGATGATCACGGCAATGTGCTCTCGCGCATCAACCTCGCGGTCGAAGACAACAACAGCTTCCGCGACCACGTCGACAGCCAGCGCGTATTCGTTGCGCCTTCGATCAGTTGGCAACTGAACCCGGACACCTCGTTGCTGGTGGAAAGCGAAATCGTCCGCCACAGCTCGACCTTCGATCGCGGCATCGTCGCACCGAACAACAAATGGAGCGGCGTGTCGCGCTCGACCTTCCTCGGCGAGCCCAACGACGGCAACATCGATAACCACAACAATCTGCTGCAGGCCACGCTCGAACATCACCTCAATGACAGCTGGAAACTGCGCCTGGCCAGTCACTACAAGGAAGGCAAACTCTGGGGCGACGCCTCTGAATCCCGTCCGTTGAACGCCGATGGCCACACCGTCAACCGCCGCTATCGCGAGCGTGATACCAACTGGCATGACAGCATCACCCAACTGGAGCTGCGCGGTCTGTTCGACCTCGGTCCGTGGCAGCACGAACTGCTGATCGGCACCGAGTACGAAAACTTCCGCAAGAACGAACGTGTCACCACCATTGCCGGCGGCCCCTACGCCATCGACATCTACAAACCGATCTACGGCCAGCCAAAACCCAACGGCGCCCGCTCGGGCACGGATACGTTCGAACACGTCGAAAGCCATGCGCTGAACCTGCAGGATCAGATCGTCTTCACCGACAAACTGCGCGGGATGATCGGCGCACGCTTCGAGCATTTCGATCAGCACATCGACGATCACAGCCGCAACGCCACGAGCAACCAGCGTCACGCTGCCCTCACCCAGCGCGCCGGCCTGCTCTACCAACTGACGCCGAACACCGGCCTGTTCGCCAACGCCTCGACCTCGTTCAAACCGAACAACGGCCTCGACGCCTCCGGCAAATCCTTCGACCCAGAAGAAGGCGTCGGCTACGAAGTCGGGATCAAGAACGAACTGTTCGACGAGCACCTGAGCAGCACCCTCGCCTTCTTCCACATCGACAAGGAAAACGTCCTCGCCCTCGACCCTGGCACCGACACCAGCCGCGCGATGGGCAAGGCGCGCAGTCGCGGTTTCGATTGGCAAGTCACCGGGCAAGTCACCGAAGCCGTGCGGATCATCGGCGCCTTTGCCTGGATCGACGCCGAAGTGACCCAAGGCGACGCGGTAATTCCCACCGGCAGCCGCATCCTCGGCGTGGCCAAGCGCAGCGGCAGCCTGCTCGGGGTTTATGAGTTTCAGGATGGGCATTTGCGCGGCTCGGATGTCGGCGCCGCGTTCACATATGTCGGCGACCGCTCGGGTGAATCCGGCAGCGACTTCCAATTGCCGGCCTATCACACCGTTGACCTGCTGGCGCATTACAAGGCCAGCGATAACGTCACGGTCGGTCTGAACCTGAACAACCTCTTCGACGAAAAGTATTACGAGCGCTCCTACAGCAACTACTGGGTCAACCCCGGCGAACCGCGCAACTTCACCGTCAGCCTGACACTCAACCTGTAAAAGGACGTCACCATGCAATACGGCAAAACCTTTGTGCTGATCGCTGCGCTGTTCGCAGGCGAAGTCTCGGCCCATGGCCTGTGGACCGAACAACGGCGCGGCAACATCGAAGTGGTCTACGGCCATGGCGCTGAAGACAACGCGTTCAAGGCACAGAAAATCAGCGGCGCGTGGGCTTATGACGCGGGCGGCAAGATGATTCCGGTCAGCGTCGAGCGTCTGGCGGATCACGCGCGTTTGAAACCTTTGAAGGCGCCTGCGGTGATGGCCGTGGCGCTGAATAACGGCATGTGGTCGCAAACCACCGACAAAAAGTGGGTCAACGAAGGTCGCAGCAAAGTGCCGGGCGCTGTCGAGGCAACCGAGACGTTTAAATACAGTCTGGCGATTTATCAGCCGGGGGCGAAGTTACCCAAGCTTGATCAGATCAAGTTGCTGATTCTGCCGGAGGTTGATCCGCTGACGGTTGGGCCGGGCAAGTCATTGCCGGTGCGGGTGTTGCTCGATGGCAAACCGGCGGCCGGGGTGAAGTTGATTGGCGACTATCGCAGTGCGCCGAACACGTTGAGCACCGAGACTGACAAGGATGGTCGGGCGCAGGTGCTGGTGCGGAATGAAGGGTTGAATGTGATTGCGGCGCAGGTTGAGGTGCCGGTGAAAGGCAGCGCTGATGTGGATAGTCGTGGGTTGTTCAGTTCGCTGACATTCCTTGGCGAACCGCATCACGAATAAGTGGTGTACTCGAGATATTTGTTGAATCCGAAAATTACCCCCTCACCCCAACCCTCTCCCCCAGGGGGGCGAGGGGGAAAGGGGGCAGATTTGTTTGCTCTTCAAACCAGAGTTCGACTCGATATCTCAAGTCGGTGTATCTATAAAGTGCGCCTCGGTCAGTCCCCTCTCCCTCTGGGAGAGGGTTAGGCGGGCGGCGTTCCGATGAGGGGCTTTTGCTTTTAGAGGTCGCCAAGCCCATCGATCAGCGCCTGATTCTGCTCCGGCGTGCCAATCGAAATCCGCAGGAACTGCGCAATCCGCTCCTGCTTGAAGTGCCGCACGATCACGCCCTGCTCACGCAGCTTGGCCGCCAGCCCCGCCGCATCATGGCGTGGATGCCGGGCGAAAATGAAGTTCGCCGCCGACGGCAGCACTTCAAAACCCTTGGCCTGCAACTGCGCGATCACCCACTCACGGCTCTCGATCACCAGTCGGCACGTATTATCGAAATAGTCGCGATCCTCGAAGGCGGCTGCCGCACCAACAATCGCCAGACGATCCAGCGGATACGAGTTGAAGCTGTTCTTGATCCGCTCCAGCGCCTCGATCAGGTCCGGATGCCCCACCGCCAGACCAACGCGCAAGCCCGCCAGCGAGCGCGATTTGGACAGGGTCTGCGTTACCAGCAGGTTCGGATAACGGTCCACCAGACTGATTGCCGTCTCGCCGCCGAAGTCGATGTAAGCCTCATCCACCACAACCACCGAATCCGCGCTGGCCTTGAGGATTTGCTCGACCGCTTCCAGCGCCAGCAGGCAACCGGTCGGTGCGTTCGGGTTGGGAAAAATGATCCCGCCGTTCGGCTTGGCGTAGTCGGCCGGGTCGATCTGGAACTGCGCGTCCAGCGGCACCGCGTCGAACTCGATGCCGTACAGACCGCAGTAAACCGGATAGAAGCTGTAGCTGATGTCCGGGAACAACAGCGGCTTATCGTGTTGCAGCAAACCGTGGAAAATGTGCGCGAGCACTTCGTCCGAACCGTTGCCGAGGAACACTTGGTTGCTCTGCACGCCGTAGTAGTTGGCGACCGCAGTTTTCAGCAGATCGCTGTTCGGGTCCGGGTACAGGCGCAGGTTGTCATTCAGTTCGACCTGCATCGCCGCCAAGGCTTTTGGCGACGGGCCGTACGGGTTTTCGTTGGTGTTGAGCTTGACCAGTTTGGTCAGCTTCGGCTGTTCGCCCGGCACGTACGGCACCAGATCTTTAACGAACGGGCTCCAGAATTTGCTCATCGCTCAGTTCCCCTGCCCTTTTAGAAAGTCTGCGTCTTTGATGCGGTACTCGGCGCTGCGCGCGTGGGCGCTCAGCGATTCGCCACGGGCCAGTACCGATGCCGTTTTACCCAGCTCGGAAGCACCGGCCTCGGAGCAAAAGATGATCGACGAACGTTTCTGGAAGTCATACACGCCCAGCGGCGACGAAAACCGCGCAGTGCCGGAAGTCGGCAATACGTGGTTCGGGCCTGCGCAGTAATCGCCCAGCGCTTCCGATGTGTGACGGCCCATGAAGATCGCGCCGGCGTGGCGGATCTGCGGCAGCCAGGCCTGTGGGTCGGCGACCGACAATTCCAAGTGCTCCGGAGCGATGCGGTTGGCGACTTCGATGGCTTGCGCCATGTCCTTCACGTGAATCAGTGCACCACGGCCATTGATCGACGTTTCGATGATGGTCGCGCGATCCATGGTCGGCAGCAGTTTGTCGATGCTGGCGGCAACCTTGTCGAGGAACTCGGCGTCCGGACTGACCAGAATCGCCTGCGCATCTTCGTCGTGCTCGGCTTGCGAGAACAGGTCCATGGCGATCCAGTCTGGATCGGTCTGGCCGTCGCACACCACGAGGATTTCCGAAGGGCCGGCGATCATGTCGATGCCGACCTGACCGAACACGTGGCGCTTGGCGGTGGCGACATAGATGTTGCCCGGGCCAACGACCTTGTCGACTTTCGGCACGCTTTCGGTGCCGTAGGCCAACGCAGCGACGGCTTGCGCACCGCCGATCGTGAAGACGCGGTCAACGCCAGCGATGCAAGCGGCCGCCAGCACAAGTTCGTTGATTTCACCGCGCGGGGTCGGCACGACCATGACCACTTCGGTCACACCGGCGACCTTGGCCGGAATGGCGTTCATCAACACCGACGACGGGTACGACGCCTTGCCACCCGGCACGTACAGACCGGCGCGATCCAGTGGCGTGACCTTCTGGCCGAGCACGGTGCCGTCAGCCTCGGTGTAGCTCCACGAATCCTGCTTCTGTTTTTCGTGGTAGCTGCGCACGCGGGCGGCGGCTTTTTCCAGTGCTTCGCGCTGTGGCACAGTGATGCGCGTCAGGGCCAGCTCGAGACGTTCACGCGGCAGGATCAGGTCAGCCATCGAGGCCACTTCGAGGCCGTCGAATTTCTGGGTGAACTCGACCAGCGCCGCGTCACCACGCTCGCGCACAGCCTTGATAATGTCCAGCACCCGCTGATTGACCGAATCGTCAGACACACTTTCCCAGCTCAGCAGATGATCCAGATGATGCGCGAAATCCGGGTCAGCAGCGTTGAGTCGGCGAATTGCAGTCGTTGCGGTCATAGCGAGAGCCTCATAGGAATGGCAAAAAACTCAGGCGCCCGAAACTATCATTCGATCCGCTTAGGCACCTGAGAATTCTGGCTATGAGGCGGATAGACGGCGCGACCTGGGGTCGCGCAGGTAAATCAGCCGCGGTGTCGCGATTCCACTGCGTTGCGCAGGGTATCGATCAACGCCTGGATTCGGGCATGTTGCATTTTCATCGAAGCCTTGTTGACCACCAGGCGCGAGCTGATCGTGGCGATCAGTTCCTGAGGTTCCAGGCCGTTGGCGCGCAAGGTGTTGCCGGTGTCGACCACGTCGATGATCTTGTCAGCCAGACCGATCAGTGGCGCCAGCTCCATCGAGCCGTACAGCTTGATGATGTCGACCTGACGGCCTTGCTCGGCGTAGTAGCGCTTGGCAACGTTGACGAACTTGGTCGCTACGCGCAGACGGCCCTTGGGCTCCGGCGCGCCGATCTTGCCGGCGGTCATCAGTTTGCACTGGGCAATCTGCAGATCCAGTGGTTCGTAAAGACCCTGGCCGGTGTATTCCATCAGCACGTCTTTACCGGCAACGCCCAAATCGGCCGCGCCATGCTCGACATAAGTCGGCACATCGGTAGCGCGCACGATCAGCAGACGAACGTCGTCCTGGGTCGTGGGGATGATCAGCTTGCGGCTCTTGTCCGGATTCTCGGTCGGCACGATGCCCGCTTCGGCGAGAAGCGGCAGGGTGTCGTCAAGGATGCGGCCCTTGGACAGTGCGATGGTCAACATGGGAAACGTCAGTCCTTATCAAGGTACTCATGTCCGGTCGCAATCGGCGCCGGACACACATCGAGCCGGAAACCGGCTCGACTCTTAAACTCAGTGGACACGTCCCTGTGTCCCAATCCAGCAATCAGCCCGGAACGCGACGGATCTTGGCGCCCAGCATCTGCAGTTTTTCTTCGATGCACTCGTAACCACGGTCGATGTGGTAGATGCGGTCGATCAGCGTATCGCCTTCGGCAACCAGTGCCGAGATCACCAGGCTGGCCGAAGCACGCAGGTCGGTGGCCATCACTGGCGCGCCCTTGAGGACTTCAGTACCGGTGACGATGGCCGTGTTGCCTTCGACCTGGATCTTGGCGCCCATGCGGTGCAGTTCGTACACGTGCATGAAACGGTTTTCGAAGATCGTCTCGATCACCGCACCAGTGCCTTCGGCAATGGCGTTGAGCGAAATGAACTGCGCTTGCATGTCAGTCGGGAATGCAGGGTACGGCGCAGTGCGCACGTTGACTGCTTTCGGACGCTTGCCGTGCATGTTCAGCTCGATCCAGTCCTCACCGCAGGTGATTTCTGCGCCGGCTTCACGGAGTTTTTCCAGAACGGCTTCGAGGATGGTCGGATCAGTGTCCTTGACCTTGACGCGACCACCGGTCACGGCAGCAGCCACCAGGTAGGTGCCGGTTTCGATACGGTCAGGCATGACCTTGTAGAAAGCCGAACCCAGACGCTCGACGCCATCGATGGTGATGGTGTCGGTGCCAGCGCCGGAAACCTTGGCGCCCATGGCGTTGAGGAAGTTCGCCAGGTCAACCACTTCAGGCTCGCGGGCGGCGTTCTGCAGCACGCTGCGGCCTTTGGCCAGAGCCGCGGCCATCATGATGTTCTCGGTACCGGTAACACTGACGGTATCGAAGAAGAAGTGTGCACCGCGCAAGCCGCCTTCAGGCGCCTTGGCCTTGATGTAGCCGCCTTCGACGTCGATGACCGCGCCCATGGCTTCAAGACCACGGATGTGCAGGTCGACCGGGCGCGAACCGATGGCGCAACCGCCAGGCAGTGCCACTTCGGCTTCACCGAAACGGGCAACCATCGGGCCCAGTACCAGGATCGACGCACGCATGGTTTTCACCAGTTCGTACGGGGCGATCAGGGTCTTGATGGTGCGCGGGTCGATTTCGACGCTGAGTTTCTCGTCGATCACCGGCTCAATGCCCATACGACCGAACAGCTCGATCATGGTGGTGATGTCGTGCAGGTGCGGCAGGTTGCCAACGGTCACCGGGCCATCGCACAGCAGGGTGGCGGCCAGGATCGGCAGGGCGGAGTTTTTTGCGCCGGAAATGCGGATTTCGCCATCAAGACGAGCGCCACCGGTAATAATCAATTTATCCATAAGAATCTCGACGCCCTTAGGCTCAGGTGCGCTCGGCCCAGGCCGCGCTGCTGAAAAATTTCATAGTGACCGCGTGGATGCTGCCATCGGTGATCCACGGGTTCAAATGGGCATAGACCTGCTGCTGACGCTTCACCGGGCTCAACGCCGCCAGTTCATCGCTAATCACGTTCAGCTGGAAATTGCAGCCTTCGCCCTCAACTTCTACCAACGTTCCGGGCAGCTTTCCTTCAAGGAAGCTCTTCACTTCTACGGCCTGCATGCTCAACCTCAATCGGCGCCCTGTGCGCACGGGTCGGACATCATACAAAAAAGCCCCGCGCCTGCGAACCCCGCATGGCAGGACTCTGACGGGGGGCTTCTTTATAGATGCGGGTTCAGGGGTGCGCCAACAGCTCGGTCAGTTCACTGACCTGGGCGATTTCGCGCATGTCTTCGGGCATCGCGCGGATGCTCACGGCCTTGCCGGCCGCCTGGGCATCACGCATGAAGCACAGCAGCAACGACAAGCCGACGCTGCTGGATTTCTTCACCGCCGAGCAATCGATGACCAGCGATGAGGCCTTGCTCGACTTGATCAGCGCCTGGCCTTCCTTGCGCAAGTCAGGGCCGGTGCGGTAATCCAGCACTCCACTGAGCAGAAGCTCATCGACATCACTCATACGAACGGCGGCCTCACTCATTGTGCTGGGTTCTTTTCGGTGGATTCCTTGGCCTTCGCCACTTCACCGGCCCAACCATTGATGGTCTTGTCCAGATCGTTGCCATTGCGCTGCATCGCGTCGGCGAACTGGTCACGGAACAGCTTGCCGATGTTGATGCCGTTGATGATCACGTTGCGCAGTTTCCACTCGCCGTTGATCTTCTCCAGCGTGTACTGCACAGGGTAGATCGCGCCGTTGCTGCCCTTGACGGTCATGTTGACGCTGGTGCGATCGCCCGACTCGTCCTTCGCCGGATCTACGGTGATGCCCTGGTTGTTGTACTCGAGCAAGGCGTTGCCGTAGAACTGGAACAGTCCTTTCTTGAAGTTTTCCTGGAAGGTCTGCATCTGCGCAGGGGTGGCCTTGCGCGAGTATTTGACCGTCATGATGCTTTTGGAAATGCCTTCGGCGTCCACCACCGGCCCGACGATGCTGTTGAGCGCGGCGTAGAAATCAGTCGGATCCTGCTTGTATTTCTCTTTGTTGGCAGCCAGGTCGGTCAGCAACCGGTTGGTTGTGTCCTGCACCAGATCGTGTGCCGAAGTCGCAGCCGCCACGGCGTTACCCATCAACGGCAAGGCTGCCAACAGCACCAACAGGCTGCGTCGCAAGATAGAGATCATTCAAAAGCTCCTCATTTGGCGTCTTTGCTAACGGTATTGAGCAGGAATTTACCGATCAGGTCTTCCAGTACCAGAGACGACTGCGTGTCGTGGATGGTTCCGCCATCCGTCAGCGGTTTGTCTTCACCGCCAACGCTGATACCGATGTACTTCTCGCCCAGCAGACCCGCGGTCAGGATAGACGCTGTGGAATCGGTCGGCAGGTTGTCGACCTTTTTATCCACTTGCAGGGTGACCCGACCGGTGAAGCTGTCGCGATCCAGATCGATCGCCGTGACCTTGCCAATGGTCACACCGGCCATGGTCACTTTGGCTCTGACCGTCAAACCGGCGATATTGTCGAAGTAGGCATACAATTTATAGGTGTCGGTGGTCGACGTCGGAGACAGGCCACTGACCCGCAACGCAAGCAGCAACAAAGCCAGGATCCCTGCCAGCAGGAACAGGCCGACACCGATTTCCAGGGTGCGGTTTTGCATCAGAAATCTCCAAACATCAAAGCGGTCAGAATAAAGTCCAGGCCGAGTACTGCCAGCGAGGCGAACACCACGGTCTTGGTAGTGGCACGACTGATCCCCTCGGAAGTGGGCTCACAGTCATAGCCTTGAAATACGGCGATCCAGGTCACGACAAAGGCGAAAACGATACTTTTGATGACACCGTTGAGCACATCACTGGTGAAGTTCACGCTGTTCTGCATGTTCGCCCAGTAGGAACCTTCATACACGCCCAGCCAGTCGACAGCCACCCACGAACCGCCCCAGATGCCCACCACGCTGAAAATCATCGCCAGCACCGGCAGGGAAATGAAGCCCGCCCAAAGCCGCGGCGCAATGATGTACTTGAGCGGGTCGACACCGATCATTTCCAGGCTGGAAAGCTGCTCGGTGGATTTCATGTTGCCGATTTCTGCGGTCAATGCCGAGCCGGCACGTCCGGCAAACAACAGCGCGGTCACCACCGGGCCGAGCTCACGCAGCAGGGTCAAGGCAACCATCTGCCCCACCGCCTGCTCCGAACCGTAGCTGGAGAGAATGCTGAACCCCTGCAGCGCCAGGACCATGCCGATGAAAATGCCGGAAACGACGATGATCACCAGCGACATGACGCCGACCGAATGCAACTGTTTGACCAGCAGACCGAAGCCGCCGCTGATCCCGCCACGACCGAGCAGTGCGTGGAACAGGAACAGCGTCGCGCGACCGAACACCGCGACGGCGTCGATCGCCGACTCGCCGAACCGGCGTACGCGTTCTATCAATGAAATTCTGCGCATCAGCGCTTCCCCAGAAGATCTGCGCGGTAATCCGTCGCTGGAAAATGGTACGGCACCGGGCCATCGGGATCGCCACTCATGAACTGACGGATACGCGGCTCGTCCGAGTTCATCAATTCATCCGGCGTGCCCTGCCCCAGTACCTGACCATCACCCACTACATAGATGTAGTCGGCAATGCTCGCGGTTTCGGCCAGATCGTGGGAAACCACGATACTGGTGATCCCCAGCGCATCATTGAGCAGACGGATCAGGCGCACCAGCACGCCCATGGCGATCGGATCCTGGCCGACGAACGGTTCGTCGTACATGAGAATCTGCGGGTCGAGCGCAATTGCCCGGGCCAGCGCGACGCGACGCTTCATGCCGCCGGACAGCTCGTCGGGCATCAGCTCGATAGCGCCACGCAGACCGACCGCCTGCAATTTGAGCAGGACGATGTCGCGGATCATTTCTTCCGGCAATTCGGTATGAACGCGCAGGGGAAAAGCGACGTTCTCGAAAACATCGAGGTCGGTGAACAGCGCGCCGCTCTGGAACAGCACGCCCATATGCTTGCGCGCATCGAACAGATCACTGCGCGACAGCTTCGGCAGGTTCTGGCCGTTGACCCAGACTTCGCCGCTGGTTGGGCGCAACTGTGCGCCCATCAACCGCAGCAGCGTGGTCTTGCCACACCCGGAAGGTCCCATGATGCCGGTGACCTTGCCGCGCGGGATGCGAATATCGACGTTATTGAAAATGCTCCGCGCACCGCGCTTGAAGGAGACTCCCTTCAGCTCGACCGCGTAGGCGTTATCGGCACTCATCTAAACTCCTTGCGATGCAGCCTCTCACTCGGACGCCTGGCTTTCCTGAGAAAGCACATACCCTCCGGGCAGGCCGAACTGGCGGCGAACTATATCACTGCAAAGGCCAAGCGCCCAAGGTCTGTGCCGGCCTGTGTTCGGCGATCTGACAGGGTTGGAGCGGCTTTTTCAGGGTTTTGGTAACGAGGAATGACAAAGCACGACGAACTTGCGTGAGGCTTTGCAACATAACCGCTATAATCGCCGCCTTTTCATCGGGCTATACGATTTCTGACATGAGCCAATCCAGCGACCTGATTCAATCGGCACAACGCACCATTCGCCTCGAAGTGGAAGCCGTACAAGGCTTGTTGCCCCATATCGACGCCGATTTCGTACGCGCTTGCGAGATGATTCTGGCCAGCAAGGGCCGTGTGGTCGTAGTCGGCATGGGTAAATCCGGGCATGTCGGCAACAAGATTGCCGCGACGCTTGCCAGCACTGGCACTCCGGCTTTTTTCGTACATCCAGCCGAAGCCAGTCACGGCGACATGGGCATGATTACCCGCGACGACGTGATTCTGGCCCTGTCGAACTCAGGCTCGACCAACGAAATCGTCACCCTGCTGCCGCTGATCAAACGACTGGGCATCCAGCTGATCAGCGTCACCGGCAACCCGCAATCGCCGCTGGCCAAGGCTGCCGAAGTCAACCTCAACGTTCACGTCGAGCATGAAGCCTGCCCGCTGAACCTGGCGCCGACCTCATCGACGACAGCGGCACTGGTGATGGGTGATGCGCTCGCCGTAGCGTTGCTCGAAGCGCGCGGTTTCACTGCCGAAGATTTCGCCTTTTCTCATCCGGGTGGCGCACTGGGCCGTCGCCTGCTGCTGAAAGTGGAGAACGTCATGCACGCCGGCCAGGAGCTGCCGCAAGTACAACGCGGTACGCTGCTCAAGGACGCACTGATGGAAATGACCCGTAAAGGTCTGGGCATGACCGCCATTCTCGAAGCCGATGGCAAGCTCGCCGGGATCTTCACCGACGGCGATTTGCGCCGCACGCTGGATCGCAGCATCGACATCCGCAGCGCCACCATCGACCAGGTGATGACCGCGCACGGCAAGACCGCCCGGCCCGAGATGCTCGCCGCCGAGGCCCTGAAAATCATGGAAGACCATCGAATCAACGCATTGGTAGTCGTCGACGAAGAAGATCGCCCGATTGGCGCCTTCAACCTCTCCGATCTGCTGCGCGCAGGAGTCATGTAAATGAGCAACGATCTGCTGCAACGCGGCAAAGCGATCAAACTGGCGGTTTTCGACGTTGACGGCGTCCTCACCGACGGGCGCCTGTACTTCCTTGAAGACGGCAGCGAATTCAAAACCTTCAACACCCTCGACGGCCAAGGCATCAAAATGTTGATGAACGCCGGCGTGCAGACCGCCATCATCAGCGGTCGCAAGACTCCGGTGGTCGAACGGCGCGCAAAAAATCTCGGCATCCCGCACCTGTTTCAGGGGCGTGAAGACAAATTGGTGGTTCTCGACGGTCTTCTCGAGCAACTGGGCCTAAGCTATGAACAGGTCGCCTACCTCGGTGACGACCTGCCCGACCTGCCGGTGATCCGCCGCGTAGGCCTGGGCATGGCTGTTGCCAACGCTGCCGATTTCGTCCGCGAACACGCCCACGGCGTTACTTGCGCCCGTGGTGGCGAAGGTGCTGCACGCGAATTCTGCGAATTGATCCTGCGCGCCCAGGGCCGCCTCGATGCGGCCAACGCCGCGTACCTGTGAGCCAAACCATGTTTAGCAAAAAATTTCGCAACTTCCTGCTGTTCGGCTGCATTGCTGCGTTGTTCGCAGCGGTAGGCTACTGGAACATCAGCCCGGAGCGCTTCCTCGACAAGCCTCCGGTCTCGTCCGTGGACACCCCGATCGACTGGTACGCGACCAACACGCATACCCTGCAATACCTGCCGGACGGTAAAGTGCAATACGAAATGACCTCCGACAAGGCCGAGCACGTCAAGGCGACCGACATCACCCTGGTCACCAAACCCGACCTGAACATGTACCGCGGCACCGATTTTCCGTGGCACGTGACCAGTGAGCGTGGCGAAGTGAACTCGGGCGGCACCGAAGTCGAATTGATCGACTCCGTACGCGTCAAACGCACCGATGAAAAGAAGCGCGACACGCTGATCACTTCCACCCGCATGACAGTGTTCCCGCAGCAGCAATATGCGCAGACCGAGCAACCCGTTAGAATCGACGGCGCTGGCGGTGTATCAACTGGCGTTGGAATGAAAGCGTACCTGAAGGAAAGCAGGATACACCTGCTATCGAACGTAAGAGGACAGTATGAGGCTCGTTAAAACCCTCCCTATTTTGCTCAGTCTGGGCGCAGCACTGGGAAGCGTGAGCGCCTGGGCTCTGCCGAACGATCAAGAGCAGCCAATCCGCATTCAGGCCGACGATGCCCAACTGGACGACAAGAATGGCGTTGCCACCTATAAAGGTGACGTGATCATCACCCAGGGCTCGATGAAGGTTACCGGCAATACCGTGACCATCACGCGCACCCCGACCGGTGATATCGACGTGGTGACTTCGGTCGGCAACCTCGCCTACTTCGAACAACTGCAGACCGCTGGCGATACCAAGCCTGTTCAAGGCTGGGGCGTGACGATCCAGTATCACGCCGCGCAAAACCGCGTCGTGCTGATCGACAAGGCCAAGGTTGTCGACAAGGACAACAACACGACTCAGGGCGAGAAAATCGTCTACGACACCGTGAAGAAACTGGCCAGCGCCGGTCGCGCTACCGGTAGCAAGGTCACCGAAGCGCGTCCGCGTATCGACATGGTGATCCAGCCGAAGAAGAAAACCGACGAGAAAACCCAGTAATGGCAACTCTGAAAGCTCAGCACCTGGCCAAGGCCTACAAAAGCCGCCAGGTCGTGCGTGACGTCAGCCTGTCGATCGACAGCGGCCAGATCGTCGGCCTGCTCGGCCCCAACGGCGCCGGCAAGACCACGTGCTTCTACATGATCGTCGGCCTGGTGCAGGCAGATCAGGGCCGCGTGCTGATCGATGACCTGGACGTCAGCCACCAGCCAATGCACGGTCGTGCCAAGGCCGGTATCGGCTATCTGCCGCAAGAAGCGTCGATCTTCCGCAAACTGTCGGTGGCCGACAACATCATGGCCATCCTCGAGACCCGTCAGGAACTCGACAAGGCCGGTCGTCGCAAGGAGCTGGAAAGCCTGCTGCAGGAATTCCACATCAGCCACATCCGCGACAACCTCGGCATGAGCCTGTCCGGTGGTGAGCGCCGCCGGGTGGAAATCGCCCGTGCACTGGCGACTGCACCGAAATTCATCCTGCTCGACGAACCGTTCGCCGGTGTCGACCCGATTTCGGTCGGCGACATCAAGCAGATCATCCACCATCTCAAGGCCAAGGGCATCGGTGTGTTGATCACCGACCACAACGTGCGTGAGACGCTGGATATCTGCGAAACCGCTTACATCGTCAACGACGGTCAACTGATCGCCGAAGGTGACGCAGAAACCATCCTGGCCAACGATCTGGTCAAGGAAGTCTACCTGGGTCACGAGTTCCGTCTGTAAGCATGCTGGTGCCCCGGTGAGCTGCGAGGGCGCTGTATCGATGAAGCAGCCTTTTTATACGCTTTGATTGTTACAGCGCTCCAGGCAAGCACCTCGCCTCAAAGGTCTTCAGCGCTCGCTTGAGCGATGCGTCAATAAAGTTTTCTATCTTTTTATTGTTACAGCGCTCTAGGCAAACACTTCAGTTTCAGGCATATAATTTGCTTAAGTTTGGCGCTCCGGCGCCCTGTAGTGGATGGCGCATAGCGCCGGCGAATAAGGTGTTAAGCCCCTGCCATGAAACCATCGCTAGTCTTGAGAATGGGCCAGCAGCTGACGATGACACCGCAGCTGCAACAGGCCATCCGTCTGCTCCAATTGTCGACCCTGGATCTGCAACAGGAAATCCAGGAGGCTCTGGAATCCAATCCGATGCTCGAACGCCAGGAAGAAGGCGACGACTTCGACAATTCCGATCCGATGGCCGACAACGTCGAGCAGAAGCCCAACACCGAAATCCAGGAACCCTCCTATCAGGAAACGGCCCCGACGGTAGATAACCTCGAGGACGGCGAATGGAACGAACGCATTCCCAATGAGCTTCCGGTCGACACGGCCTGGGAAGACGTCTACCAGACCAGCGCCAGCAGCCTGCCCAGCAGCGATGACGACGAATGGGATTTCACCACCCGCACCTCCGCTGGCGAAAGCCTGCAAAGCCATCTGCTGTGGCAATTGAACCTGGCCCCCATGTCCGACACCGATCGACTGATCGCTGTGACCCTGATCGATTGCATCAATAATCAGGGCTACCTGGACGAAACCCTCGAAGAAATTCTCGAAGCTTTCGACCCGGAACTGGACATTGAACTGGACGAGATCGAAGCCGTACTGCACCGCATCCAGCAGTTTGAACCGGCCGGTATCGGTGCACGCAACCTCGGCGAATGCCTGCTGCTGCAATTGCGCCAGTTGTCTGCCAAGACCCCGTGGCTGGCAGAAGCCAAACGCCTGGTCAGCGACTACATCGACCTGCTCGGCAGCCGCGACTACAGCCAGCTGATGCGCCGCATGAAGCTCAAGGAAGATGAGCTGCGTCAGGTTATCGAACTGGTCCAGAGCCTCAATCCACGCCCTGGCTCGCAGATCGAGTCCAGCGAAGCCGAATACGTCGTCCCCGACGTCATCGTGCGCAAGGACAACGAACGCTGGCTGGTCGAGTTGAATCAGGAGTCGGTGCCGCGCCTGCGGGTCAACGCGCAGTACGCCGGTTTCGTACGCCGCGCCGATACCAGCGCCGACAACACTTTCATGCGCAATCAGTTGCAGGAAGCCCGCTGGTTCATCAAGAGCCTGCAGAGCCGCAACGAAACCCTGATGAAAGTTGCCACCCAGATCGTCGAGCATCAGCGCGGTTTTCTCGAGTACGGCGACGAAGCCATGAAACCGCTGGTCCTGCATGACATCGCCGAAGCGGTCGGCATGCACGAGTCGACGATTTCCCGGGTGACCACACAGAAATTCATGCATACCCCGCGCGGTATTTATGAACTGAAATACTTTTTCTCCAGCCACGTCAGCACCTCCGAGGGCGGGGAATGCTCGTCCACGGCGATCCGCGCGATCATCAAAAAACTGGTTGCAGCGGAAAATCAGAAAAAGCCGTTGAGTGACAGCAAGATCGCTGGTTTACTGGAGGCACAAGGCATTCAGGTGGCTCGCCGCACCGTCGCCAAGTACCGCGAATCTCTCGGGATCGCGCCTTCGAGCGAACGCAAGCGGTTGATGTAAGCCACGTTACAGCGTTCCAGTGGCAGGCTATCCCGCCTGCCGCTTTATGCACTGGCAACGAAGGAGAAGCTGTATGCAAGTCAACATCAGTGGACACCAACTGGAAGTGACCCAACCTCTGCGTTCCTACATCGAGGAAAAACTCCAACGACTGGAGCGCCATTTCGACAAGATCACCAACGTGCAAGTCACGATGTGCGTCGAAAAGCTGAAGCAGAAAATCGAAGCCACCTTGCATATACCCGGCAGCGAAGTGGTCGCCAACGCAGAAGATACCGACATGTATGCTGCGATCGACTCACTGACCGACAAGCTGGATCGCCAACTCAAAAAGCATAAGGAAAAGACCCAGAGCCTCCTTCAGGGCGCGACCGGTCGTTAACATCCCTAACCCATGATCCGACTTGAAACCATCCTGACCCCCGGCCGTTCCCAAGTGAACGCGCCGGGCGGCAGCAAGAAAAAAGCCCTCGAACAGATTGCCAACCTGATCCATCGCGAAGTGCCGGATCTGGCGATGCAAGATGTCTTCGAGGCGTTGATTGCCCGTGAAAAACTCGGTTCTACCGGTTTTGGCAACGGCATCGCCATTCCACACTGTCGCCTCAAGGGCTGTGAAGCGCCGGTCAGCGCGCTGATGCACCTTGAAGCCCCTATCGATTTCGACGCCATCGATGGCGCTCCGGTTGACCTGCTGTTCGTATTGCTGGTGCCCGAAGCTGCGACCGATGCGCACCTGGAGTTGCTCCGTCAGATCGCCAGCATGCTGGATCGCAAGGAAGTGCGCGACAGACTGCGCAGCGCCCAGACAAACGAAGCCTTGTATCAGGTTGTCCTGGACGAGCAAAGCGGGCAGTAATCATGCGTTTGATCATCGTCAGTGGCCGTTCCGGCTCGGGTAAAAGCACCGCACTGGATGTTCTCGAGGACAACGGTTACTACTGCATCGACAACCTGCCGGCGGGATTGCTGCCAGAATTGGCAGAGCGCGCCCTGATCCACACCGAACTGGCGCAACCGCTGGTGGCGGTGTCGATCGATGCGCGTAACCTGCCAAGTCATCTGTCGCGTTTTCCCGAACTGCTTGAAGATGCCCGAAGCAAGCATATTCAGTGCGATGTCCTGTATCTGGATGCCGACGAGGAAACCCTGCTCAAGCGTTTTTCCGAGACCCGCCGCCGCCACCCCTTGAGCAATGCCAATCGCTCACTGGCCGAAGCGATCCACGACGAAACCGCTCTGCTCGGCCCGATTGCCGATCTCGCCGACCTGAAAATCAATACCACCAATCTGAACCTTTATCAGTTGCGCGACACCCTCAAGCTACGCTTGCTGAATCAACCGGAGCCGGGCACCGCCTTTCTGGTCGAATCATTCGGTTTCAAGCGCGGCATGCCGGTCGATGCCGACCTGGTGTTTGACGTGCGCTGCCTGCCTAACCCGTACTGGAAGCCGGAATTGCGCGAGCAATCCGGTCTTGATGCACCAGTGGCCGAGTATCTGGCGGTTCAGCCGGAGGTCGAAGAAATGTTCCAGGACATCTTTACCTACCTGCACAAGTGGCTACCGCGCTTTGCCGCGAGCAACCGTGCCTACGTCACCATTGCCATTGGCTGCACCGGCGGGCATCACCGCTCCGTCTACCTGACCGAACGTCTGGGTCAGGCCCTGCAGAAAACCCTGAAGAACGTCCAGGTTCGCCACCGCGACCTCACTTAAAGGATTCACACCGCGATGCCTGCTCTGGAAATCGAAATCATCAACAAACTGGGCCTGCATGCCCGCGCGTCGGCCAAGTTCGTTGGCGTGGCGGGTCAGTATCCGGATTGCACGATCAGAGTAGGCCGCACGCCGGAGACGACGGTCGACGGCAAAAGCATCATGGCGATGATGATGCTGGCGGCTGGCAAGGGCACCAAAATTTATTTGAGCACTGAAGGGCATCAGGAACAGGAAGCGCTCGATGCGCTGGTGGCGTTGATCAACAACTACTTCGATGAAGGTGGCTGACCGCCAGAAAAAAGAGTTCGCAGCCTGCGGTAGCTCCTACGCAGGAATGCATTCCCTGGAGCTGCCGCAGACTGCGATCTTTTGATCGACTTCAACCCAACGCGGTATCCATCACCATCATCAGACAGAACCCGATCAACAAGCCAAGACTCGCCAGTTTGTCATGACCATTGCGTCGCGACTCGGGAATCACTTCATGGGTCACCACCAGCAACATTGCCCCCGCCGCCAATGCCAGCCCTAATGGCAACAACACCTGCGCCAGGCTGACCAGCCACGCACATAACAGTGCAAACACTGGCTCGACCAGACCTGACGCCGCGCCGATCAGGAACGCCTTGACCCGCGACATCCCGGCCCCGGCCAATACCAGCGCAATCACCAGACCTTCCGGCACATCCTGCAAAGCGATGCCCATGGCCAGGCTGTCGGCGTCTGGCATGCCGCCGCCAGCAGAAACGCCGACGGCCATGCCTTCAGGGATGTTATGAGCAATGATGGCGAACACGAACAACCAGATGCGCGGTGGAATAACCGGGTGCTCGACGGTGCCGACGAGCATTTCCGCAGACGCGCCAGACACCTTGCGATCGACCAGATACAGGCCGAAGGCTCCAAGCATGATGCCGAAGCAGATCAGACCACTAGCGCTCCAGGGTGTCAGACCAAGGCTTTCGGCGGCGGCGATGCCCGGCACGATCAGCGAAAACGCCGTCGCCGCCAGCATCACTCCCGCACCAAAGCCCAGCAACGTATCGCTGAGTGCCTGAGGCATGCGCCGAATCACCAACACCGGGACAGCGCCCAGCGCCGTGCCAAGGGCACAGATCGCACCACCCTGCAACGCCCGTGACAGCCTCGGTTCGAGATTCAGCCATTGCAGCCCGTGGGCGACCAGCAAGGTCATACCCGCCAACAGCAATAGCGATCCCACTGCGTAACGAAACATACGCCCACTTCCGATCGCCAGTGTTTCAGTGCCCATAGTCAGCCTTGGATTGTTTTTATAGAAGACTTAAACCAGTGCGGCCTGATAGCGCGCAGCCACTTCAGGCCAATTGATCACGTTGTAGAACGCGTTGATGTATTCCGGGCGACGGTTCTGATAACGCAGGTAATAGGCGTGCTCCCAGACGTCGAGACCGAGAATCGGCGTGTTGCCGTTCATCAACGGGCTGTCCTGGTTACCGCTGCTTTCCACGATCAACGCCTTCTCGGGGGTCACGCTGAGCCAGGCCCAGCCGCTGCCGAATCGGGTCAGTGCGGCTTTGGTGAAGGCTTCCTTGAAGCTGTCGAGGCCACCCAGATGCTCATCGATGGCCTTGGCCAGTGCGCCATCCGGTTTGCCGCCACCGTTGGGCACCATCACTTCCCAGAACAACGAGTGGTTGGCGTGTCCACCGCCCTGGTTGATTACCGCTGCGCGGAGTTTTTCCGGCAATTGCTGAACGCTGGCGACCAGTTTCTCCACCGGCCACTCGGCGTATTCGGTGCCTTCAACCGCCGCGTTGAGGTTGTTGATGTAGGTCTGGTGATGCTTGGTGTAGTGAATCTCCATGGTCTGCGCATCAATGTGCGGTTCCAGTGCGTCGTAGGCGTAAGGCAAGGCAGGCAGGGTAAAAGCCATTTCAGTGGACTCCATGGTGATGAGGGGCAGGCGCGCGGCGCGCATTGCCGGTATCCGGGTGCAGCAGGCGCTGGGTACGCGGGTATTCGCCGTGCTCGCTGATGAAATTCAGCAGCTCGACGTAGGTCTTGCTGCTCTGGCGCAGCGCCGCTTCGCGCAATGCCAGACGCTGGCGTTCGTCCTGCATGGTCTGCAACAGCCGTTGATGGATAGCGCAAAGGTATTCGGCGCTCTCCTCCGGCTGGTTCAGGCGCAAGTGCAGATCCGCCAGGTTGTGATGGGAGATGACGCAAGCCGCCACCGCTTCGTCGGCGTCCGCCCAGCGCTCGAACAACACTTGCGCCAGGGCCAGGGCTTGCAGGTAAGCCTCACGGGCGTCGATCAGTTCGCCCAGCATGAAGCAGCGATTGGCCCGTTCGATCGTGCGTTTCCAGTGCTCCATGGTGAGCCTCCAAAGCGGTTGCGGGGGGGTTACACGCCGCCGGCGGTGAGTTTCTCGGGATTGAGCAACTCTTCCAGTTGGCTGCGCGAAAGGTCGGTGTGTTCCAGGGCAACGTCGATCACCGCGCGGCCTTCCTTGTAGGCCTGCTTGGCGATTTCAGCGGCTTTCTGGTAACCGATGATCGGGTTGAGCGCGGTAACCAGAATCGGGTTGCGCGACAACGCTTCTTTCAAGCGAGAGTCATTGACCTTGAAGCTGGCGATAGCCTTGTCAGCGAGCAAACGGCTGGAATTGGCCAGCAGCTCGATGCTGCTCAACAGGTTCTGCGCGATGATCGGCAGCATCACGTTCAATTCGAAGTTGCCCGACTGGCCAGCAATGGTGATCACCGAATCGTTGCCGATGACCTGCGCGGCGACCATGGCGGTGGCTTCCGGGATCACCGGATTGACCTTGCCCGGCATGATCGACGAGCCCGGTTGCAGGGCTTGCAGTTCGATTTCACCGAGGCCTGCGAGCGGGCCGGAGTTCATCCAGCGCAGGTCGTTGGCGATTTTCATCAGCGACACGGCGGTGGCTTTGAGCTGGCCGGAGACGGCAACGGCGGTGTCCTGCGAACCGATCAGCGCGAACAGATCCTTGCCCGGGGTGAATTGCACGTCGGTCAGTTGGCTGAGCTGGCGGCTGAAGCGCGCGGCGAATTCAGGATGCGCATTGATCCCGGTGCCGACTGCAGTGCCGCCCTGCGCCAGGGATTGCAGACTGGGCAGCAAATCCTGCAGATGGCCGATGTTGGCCTTGAGTTGCTGCGCCCAGCCGTTGAGCACCTGGCTCATGCGTACCGGCATTGCATCCATCAAATGCGTGCGACCGGTTTTGACATGGTGATGCACTTGCCCGGCCTTGTCCTCGATCACTTGCACCAAGTGCAGCAGTGCCGGCAGCAACTGCTCGTGCAGGGCCAGCGCAGCGCTAACGTGGATGGTGGTCGGGATGATGTCGTTACTGCTCTGGCCACAGTTGACATGATCGTTGGCATTGACCGGTTCATCGAGCAGGCGGCTGGCCAGCGTAGCGATCACTTCGTTGGCGTTCATGTTGGAACTGGTGCCGGAACCGGTCTGGAAGATATCCACCGGAAAATGTTGCATGAAGTCGCCTTCGAGCAGGTCTTGCGCGGCATCGCTGATGGCTTTGCCTTGTGCGGCGCTGATCTGGTTGAGTTCGACGTTGGCGCGCGCGGCAGCGGCCTTGGCGAGGATCAGTGCGCGGATGAATTGCGTCGGCATCGGTTTGCCGCTGATCGGAAAGTTATCCACTGCGCGCTGGGTCTGCGCGCCGTAGAGAGCGTCCACCGGCACCTGCAGTTCGCCCATGCTGTCGCGCTCAATACGTGTCTTGGTCATCGGTAAATCCTTGGACTAATTCAATGAGAGGAATCGATGGAAGCAGTTCGCAGGTGGCGAGCTGCCAGGTGTAGCGTTGCCAGCGCTTGAGCCGGCAGTTGCACAGGGACAGGCGCTCCATTTCACGTAATGGGCGCCAGGCTTGATCGAGACAGAAGCTGCGCCAGTGCCACGGCAGTGCGATGTCGGTGGCGGTGTCGAGCAGCAGACGGAAAGAGGTTTCGGCGACCGTCCAGGGTGAGGTCGCGGTGCAACAAGACAGATACCGGCCTTCAGCCAGGTAATGTTCGATCAGGCGCGGCTCGTCGGGATCCATCGCGCAACGGATCTGGCGACTCATCCAGCGCCAGCTTTCGAGATAGGGCTGCTCGTGCAAGGCAGAACTCATGATTCGGGGCTCGTCCGATAATGAGATTTATTATTAGATGATAATGAGAACCAAAACAAGAGTCCCGGTTACACGGACTCCATTGTGGGAGCGAGCCTGCTCGCGAGGGCGTCGTGTCAGTCGCCGTTGCGGTCGGCTGTTACATCGCTTTCGCGAGCAGGCTCGCTCCCACAGGGTATTGTGTGGAGCCAATAAAAAAAGCGCGCCACCCGATGGGGTGGCGCGCCTTTTTTGTGACGGTTGGAGCTTAGCTACCCGCCACTGTCATCCGCTCGATCAACACCGAACCGGTGCGAATGTTGCTGCGCAGTTCCAGGTCATTACCCACCGCAACGATCTGCTTGAACATGTCGCGCATGTTGCCGGCGATGGTGACTTCCTGCACCGCGAACTGGATTTCACCGTTCTCGACCCAGAAACCTGCCGCACCGCGCGAATAATCGCCGGTGACCATGTTCAGTCCATGGCCCATCAATTCGGTAACCAGCAAGCCACGGCCCATGCGCTTCAACAGCGCCGCCTGGTCTTCGTCGCCGTGGGTGACAAACAGGTTATGCACGCCGCCAGCGTTGGCAGTACTCGGCATACCCAGTTTGCGACCAGAGTAGGTGCCGAGAATGTAGGAGACCAATTCGCCCTTTTCGACGAACGGTTTAGCGTACGTCGCCAGACCATCACCGTCGTAGGAGGCGCTGCCCATCGCGCGCATCAGGTGCGGACGCTCATCGATGGTCAGCCATTCCGGGAACAGTTTCTGCCCCAGGGAGCCTTCAAGGAACGACGACTTGCGATACAGACTGCCGCCGGACACTGCCGAGAGGAAACTGCCGAACAGGCCGCCCGCCAATTCCGCGGAAAACAGCACCGGCACTTCACAGGTCGGTACCGGACGCGCGCCCAGACGGCTCGCCGCCCGTTGCGCTGCACGCTGACCGATGCTGACCGGATCAGCCAGCAAAGTGCCCTGGCGGCTAACGTCATACCAGTAATCGCGCTGCATCTGGCCATCGGCCTCGGCGATCATCACGCAACTCAGGCTGTGGCGAGTCGACGCATAACCGCCGATAAAACCGTGACTGTTGCCGTAAACCCGGCAGCCCTGGTGGGTGCTGAGGGTGGTGCCGTCGGCGTTCTTGATCCGCGCGTCGGCGTCGAATGCCGCCGCTTCACAGAGCAACGCCTTCTCGATGGCCTGCTCCGGGGTGATGTCCCATTCGTGGAACAGGTCAAAATCGTGCTGTTCCTTGGCCATCAGCGCAGCATCAGCCAGACCCGAGGCCTCGTCTTCTGAAGTGTGTTTCGCGATGGCCAGTGCCGCGGCGACGGTTTCGCGAATCGCATCCGGGCCAGTCGCCGAGGTGCTGGCCGAGCCCTTGCGCTGGCCAACATACAACGTGATGCCGAAACCCTGATCGCGGTTGAATTCGACCGTCTCGACCTCGCGCTGACGCACCGACGTCGACAGGCCCTGCTCCAGCGACACCGCGACTTCACAGGCACTGGCGCCCTGACGCTTGGCTTCGGCGATGATCTGTTCGACTTGATCCTGCAGTGCCGGCAACGCCTGCGGGCCGACGCTTTCAACTGCACTCATGCTCATCTCCACTCAAATTCTGCTTTCGGCTAGGGTCATCGAGCGACCGGGCCGGACAAGCGGCCCCCGACTGGTTATCATGGCGGCGTTTCTTTGCGGACTGCCACCAATGGTTGATTCTTACGACGACTCCCTCGATACGGGAGAAAAAAGCAAATCTCAGGTCAAACGCGAGCTGCATGCTCTGGTTGACCTTGGCGAGCGCCTTACAACACTCAAGCCCGACTTGCAGGCAAAACTGCCATTGACCGACGCTTTGCGCCGGGCGCTGGCCGATGCGCCGAAGCACACCGCGAACATCGCGCGTAAACGGCACTTGCAGTTCATCGGCAAGCTGATGCGCGATCAGGACACTGACGCGATTCTCACGCTGCTCGATCAACTGGATGCCTCGACTCGTCAGTACAACGAGCGTTTCCACAACCTCGAACGCTGGCGTGACCGCCTGATCGCGGGCGACGACGCCGTGCTGGAAAAATTCGTCGTCGAGTACCCGGACGCCGACCGCCAGCAACTGCGTTCCCTGATCCGTCAGGCTCAGCACGAGGTTGCGCAAAACAAACCTCCTGCTTCCAGCCGCAAGATCTTCAAGTACATCCGTGAGCTGGACGATACCCAACGCGGTCTGCGTTGAGATATCGCCACTTGCAGGAGCTGCCGCAGGCTGCGATCTTTGCTTTTAAAGATCAAAAGATCGTCCGATCGCGGCCCAAGCCTGCGGCAGCTCCTGCACAGGATGTTTCCATTCTTATGCGCCCGTACCACCCACGGTGATCGCATCGATCTTCAGCGTCGGCTGACCGACACCCACCGGCACCGATTGCCCATCCTTGCCACACGTGCCCACACCGCTGTCCAGCGCCAGATCGTTACCGACCATCGACACCCGGCTCATCGCCTCGGGGCCGTTGCCGATCAACGTTGCGCCTTTCACCGGAGCGGTGATTTTTCCGTCTTCGATCAGATACGCTTCGCTGGTGGAAAACACGAACTTGCCGCTGGTGATGTCGACTTGGCCGCCGCCGAGGTTGGCGCAGTAGATGCCCTTCTTCACCGAAGCAATGATTTCCGCCGGATCGCTCTCGCCGCCGAGCATGTAAGTGTTGGTCATGCGCGGCATCGGCAGATGCGCGTAAGACTCACGACGACCGTTACCGGTACGGGCCACGCCCATCAGACGCGCGTTGAGCTTGTCTTGCATGTAACCCTTGAGCACGCCGTTTTCGATCAGCGTTGTGCACTCCGTCGGGGTGCCTTCGTCGTCGACACTCAGCGAGCCGCGACGGCCACTCAAGGTGCCGTCATCGACAATGGTGCAGAGTTTCGAGGCAACCATTTCACCCATGCGTCCGCTGTAGGCGGAACTGCCCTTGCGGTTGAAATCGCCTTCCAGACCGTGACCGACCGCTTCGTGCAACAACACGCCAGACCAGCCTGAGCCCAAGACCACCGGCAATGTGCCGGCCGGCGCAGGAATCGCTTCGAGGTTCACCAGCGCCTGACGCAACGCTTCACGGGCGTAACCCATGGCGCGGTCTTCGGCGAGGAAATAGCGGTAGTCGGTACGCCCGCCGCCGCCATGCCCGCCGCGCTCGCGACGGCCATTTTGTTCAACGATCACGCTGACATTGAAGCGCACCAGCGGTCGTACGTCGGCAGCCAGGCCACCGTCAGTGGAAGCCACGAGAATGCGCTCCCAGACACCGGCCATGCTCACGCTGACTTGTTGAATGCGAGGATCGAGCGCCCGAGTGGCGACGTCGATGCGTTTGAGCAACTCGACTTTCTCGGCGCGAGTCAGCACTTCCAGGGGGTTATCCGGCGCGTACAACTGCGCTACGTCTTGAGTGCTGAACGCCTGCACCGTGCCGTTTTGCCCGGCGCGGGAGATCGAACGTGCGGCACGGGCTGCGGCTCCCAAAGCTTCGAGGGTGATTGCGTTGCTGTAGGCAAAACCGGTTTTTTCACCGGACTGCGCACGCACGCCAACGCCCTGATCGAGGTTGAAGCTGCCTTCCTTGACGATGCCGTCTTCCAGCGCCCACGACTCGGATATCTGGCCCTGAAAATACAGGTCGGCGGCATCGATGCCCGGACCGGCCAGATCGCCGAGCACGCCTTGCAGGCTCTCGATCGTCACGCCACCGGGCGCCAAAAGATGATCACTGACTGAGGACAACAACTCGCTCATAGGTTTACGCCTTAAATTCGTGTTCTGAAGCAGGTCGCTGTGCGCCCTGCGAGAAAAACCGCCGATGACGCGTCACCGGCATTCGCGCCCTGATGGACGCTTGTTCATCGCTATCGCGTTCGGCCAACAACACCGCTTCGCCTTGATCCTGATGCGCCAGCACGCGGCCCCACGGGTCGACGATCGCCGCATGCCCGAAGGTTTCGCGCGGTCCCGGATGGGTGCCGCCTTGCGCTGCGGCCAGCACATAACATTGTGTCTCGATGGCCCGCGCCCGAATCAGAACATCCCAATGCGCAGCGCCGGTCACCGCAGTAAACGCCGCCGGTGCGGTAATCAATTCGGCACCGGCGGCGCGCAATTCGCTGTACAGCTCGGGAAAGCGCAGGTCGTAACACACGGTCAGACCCAGTTTGCCAACCGGAGTGTCCGCGACCACCACGCCACTGCCATAAGCATAGTCATCGGATTCGCGGTAACGGCCGCGATTGTCCGCCACATCGACATCGAACAGATGCAGCTTGTCATAGCGTGCAACGATTTCGCCGTGTTCATTGACCAACAACGAGCAGGCATTGGCCTTGGCCGTCGGCTGATCCACCGGCGGCAACGGCAAAGTACCGGCCACTATCCATAACTTGAGGTCGCGGGCGGTCCGTTTCAACCATGGCAGGATCGGCCCCTCGCCCAAAGCCTCGGCACGGCCGATGTCGGCGACGTCGCGACGGCCCATGGCGGCGAAGTTTTCCGGCAGCACTGCGAGCTTCGCGCCGCCGGCCGCGGCCTGTTCGAGCAGGCGGCGGGCCTGTCCCAGGTTGGCCAGCACGTCGCTCTGGCTGACCATTTGAATCACCGCTAAAGACATGGCCGTTCCTCGGAATCTGCACACAACCTTGTAGGAGCTGCCGCAGGCTGCGATCTTTTGATCAGGCTCTTAAAAAACAAAATCAAAAGATCGCAGCCTTCGGCAGCTCCTGCCGAGGGTAGTGTCTGCTAGTTAAAAAGGCTTGTCGAAGGTGATTTTCGGCTCTTTCCACGGGCCTTTGACGGTGTATTTAACACTGGCAAAGCGCGCCACGCGATCACCGATCAACTTGTCGATCAAGAACAATGCGCCGCCAACCGCCGGAGCGCCCACGAGTAGCGCGGCAATCGGCAAGTTGTTGGTCACCGGCAAAGTCACCAGCAACTTGGCGTCGACCTGTTCCGCCACCAGATCCAGCTTGCCGTTGAGCTCGATATTGCTCGATGGCCCAGTCAGGCGAATCGGCTCTTTCGTATCGTAAACACCGTTGGTCGCCACCAGCAGGCCTTTGACCCGGTCGTAGCTCAAGCCTTTGCCGAACAAGTCGGAGAAATCCAGACGCAGGCGTCGGCCAATGGAGTTGAAGTTGAGCAGACCGAACACGCGCAATGCCTGCGCGCCGCCATCCACTTCAACGAACTGGCCCTTGTTCAGTGACGCGTCAAGGGTGCCGGAGAAGCGCTTGGTCGCCAGCCATGCCGGTGAACCCGGCCAGCGGCCATCAACATCCATGTGGAACTCTTCGCTGGTCACACTCGGCGCAAAGCCCCAGCCCTTGAGTACATCGGCGAGGTTCTTGCCGCCGATTCGCCCCTTGAACCAGCTATTGGTCGAGCCCGGCGCCCCTTCCCAGCCGCCATTGCCTTGCAACAGGATGCCTTTAAGGCCCATATCAAGATTATTCAGGGCGATACCCTTGGCCGTCGGACGCACCTTGAGCGACCAGCCGCCAACCAGATCCGGCCCCTGGAACAGTTGATTGATGGTGATATCCAGCGCCGGAATCTTCGTCGGGTCGACGGACACCAGTGGATCAGGAGCGTTCTCGTCAGCCTGCACCGTAGGATCCGGCGCCGGCAGTTTCACGTATTGCAGGTTCACCGCAATGGGCGTGCCCTTGGCATCCGGCAGACTGGCCGTGCCTTTGGCCTGCTGACTGTCGAGCGCCAGATTCCACGCCGCCTGCTTGCGATTCAATTGCACCGAAGCCTGATCCAGCGTGGTGCCGAACGCCGTCAGCTTGCCGACCTTGAAGTCTGCGCTGCTGAGCAACTTGCTGGCACTGCCACCCGGATCCTGTCCGGCGTATTTGCTAACCAGATCCTGCCACGGCGCCACGTCCAGCTCCGACAGCACGCCGCGAATCCGCAAGCCTTTGGCCCCCGGCAGCACAGCTTCGCCAGCGCCGAGGAACAATTCGCCACGACCGTCGGCAAAATTGCTCGGCGGCGCGGCAAAGGTGAAATTGGCCAGTTGGTCATAGTTGACCCAATAACGCCGCTCCTGCCCTTGCAAGGTCATGCGGAACACCGTGTCGCGCCCCGTTTCCGCCGTCATGCCGAACGGCGCCGGCAGATCGATCGCTACCCCCTGCATGCTGGAGCTGACCATCAATTGGCTGTCAGCACCGTCGAGGTTCAGTTGCAACTGATACGGAATCGTCCCGGAAACCGGCAGTGGCTGCGTCACGCCCAACCAATCGGTGAGTTTCTTCACCTCGACCTGCCCCGACGCCGCGACCCGGGTTCTGAGCTTGCCAGGGCTGCCATCGGCAAAAATCTGCGCGGTGACCGGTTTGTCGAAAGCGCGCGCCGCGATGTTCTGCCCGCTGAGGCCCTTGGCGCTGTCGAAGCGGAAATCGCCCTTGAGCTGAGTCAGCTCCAGCTTGGGTTCGGCGAGTTTCAATCGCGCATTGGCGGTCTTGAAGTCAACGAGGATCTTCGGTTGATCGCCCTTGGCCAGCGGTACGTCCAGTTTGAGCTTGCCTCGCAGGTCGCCCGAACCTTCCCAGCCGGCGAACGTGTCCGCCGTGCCGATCGGTGCTTCCTGAAGAATTTTCAGTCCGTCCCCCAAACCACCGGAAAATGCACCGTCGAGGAACAGGTGGCTGTTCTGCCCGCTCGGCACATGGGGAATATTAACGAAGACATCTTTGACCTGAGTGTCGAGCAACTGGCCCTTGCTGGCCCAGATGCGCACGCCGCTGTCTTCGATAAACACATCGCCGCTGACGTTGCTGACATGCGGCCAGCCTGGCTGAAACGCCAGCTCGGCGTCATGCACTTTGAAGAACAGGCTGATGCTGCGGTCAGCCTCCCCCGCATTCTTGCTCAACGACCCCTGATACTGGAAAAAACCCTGATCGACCGCGCCCTTGAGAATCGCTGTACGCAGCCACTCGTCGAGCGCCGGGCTCAAGACTTCGGGCAGGTATTTGGCGGTGTAGCGACCATCGCCATCGACCAGACCGACGCGCAGGTCCATGTAGTCTTCCTGGCTGTGATCGAAATGCAGGCGGATCAGGAAGTCACCGGCAATCTTGCCCTCCTCGCCCAACACCTTCAGGTACGGCGCGATCAGGGTGAAGCCTTCCTTATCGAGCTTCCAGGTCAGCCGCGCATTGGCTTGCAGGTATTGCCACGGTTTGGCGAAAATCGGGTCGAGGTGCAGAACGAAGTCCTTGCTGTCCATGCGCAGCTCGCCACCGTCGAGGTTACCGGTGAGGCTGCCGCTGACATTTCTTGCCGCTGGTGCACCATGATAGGCATCGAAGCCGACGTTATCGAGATTGGCGGCAAAGCTGAATTTAGTGCCGTCAGTGGCCGCTGGCCGGAAATCCAGCAGCACGTTGCGCAGGCCGCCGGTCACGTTCAAATGATCGACCACCTCAGCGAAACCTTTTGGCAGCGGTCCAAGTGCATTGAGCAACGGCGTGATCGGTGTCAGATCGAGGCGATCGGCCTGCAAGTGCCAGAGCTCTTCGACTTTATCGGTGGCGCGGGTCTGTTGCAGCTGGACGCGAGACTCCCAACGGTTTTCGCCGAAGTTCATCGCCAGCGAATCGAGGGTCACCGACGCGCCTTCGTCACTGTTCCGGTAATACGCGTTGAGTGCCAGATTGTTGATCTGGATTGGCTTGCGCTCGGCGTAGGCGCCGGTCACTTGTGGTGCATTGAGGCGCAGCGCGGCGCTTTGCAAAGTGCCGTCGCCCCAGTTGACCCAAAGTTCGCCACCGGCGTTGATCGCGGAAAAATTCCATTGTTGGGTCATGCGCTCGGGCAGCCATTTTGCCCAATCGCTTTGCGGCAGACTGGCGTAACCGTCGACGACGCTGTTCTGCCATTGGTCTGGACGCAGGCGCGTGCGCAGGCTCAGCGCGACCGGCTGACCATCGGGCAATGTCAGGCGCGCATCCAGGCGTTGACGACTGGCACCGGTCTTCAGATTGAGGCCGACATAGGTCAGGGTCATCGGCGCGTGATCCTGCGGCTGCAGCGTGACCTGACTGTCGAGCACCGAGAGTTGCTGAATCATTTGCGAACGATTGAACAACTGCTGCGCATCGAGTGGTTGATCTTTCTTCACGGGCAGACCTTCCAGCGCCCAACTGCCGTCCTCCGCTTCCTTGAGGCTGATCTTCAGGCCATTGAGTTCCAGATGCGCGATGCGCACTTCGCGAGCCAACAGGCTGGCCCAAAGATCCGGCACCGCGCGCACTCGGTCCAGGCGCAAGGCATTGGCACCGTCCCCGACCATAACGTCATGGGCCAGCAAGATCGGTGCAAAACCGCTCCAGTTACCTTCCAGCTCGCCGATCTGCAACGGCATCCCGAGCGCAGCACTGGCTTTGGCTTCGATATCGGCACGATACTCGGCCACCAGCGGGGTCAGTTCACGGCCGAGACTGACGTACAACGCCATCAATACCAAAACCAACGCGCACAGGCCCAGCCCCCAGCGGGTGATTGCGGCCAAAATGCGTGTCAGACGTTCCATGTCAGTTGGCTCCCATGGCAAAAATACTGCGAAAAGCTGAGGCCAGCCGCGGTGAAAAGGGTGTGACGCAGGGGTTCAGAGCAGCACCACGTCATATTGTTCCTGGGAATACATGGTTTCCACCTGGAAGCGAATGGTGCGGCCGATAAACCCTTCAAGCTCGGCGACGTTGCCAGACTCTTCATCCAGCAAACGGTCGACCACTTTCTGGTTCGCCAGTACGCGATAACCCTCGGCCTGATAGGCACGGGCCTCGCGAAGAATCTCGCGGAAAATCTCGTAACAGATGGTTTCCGGGGTTTTCAGCTTGCCGCGCCCCTGGCAGCTGCTGCACGGCTCGCACAACACTTGCTCAAGGCTTTCGCGGGTGCGCTTGCGGGTCATCTGCACCAGGCCCAATTCGGTGATGCCGATGATGTTGGTCTTGGCGTGATCGCGCTCCAGCTGTTTTTCCAGCGTGCGCAGAACCTGACGCTGATGCTCTTCATCTTCCATGTCGATGAAGTCGATGATGATGATCCCGCCGAGATTACGCAGGCGCAGTTGCCGGGCAATCGCCGTCGCGGCTTCGAGATTGGTCTTGAAGATGGTTTCTTCGAGGTTGCGGTGACCAACGAACGCCCCGGTGTTGACGTCGATGGTGGTCATGGCTTCTGCCGGATCGACCACCAGATAGCCACCGGATTTCAGCGGCACCTTGCGTTCAAGGGCTTTCTGGATTTCGTCTTCGACACCGTAAAGATCGAAAATCGGTCGTTCGCCCGGGTAGTGTTCCAGACGATCGGCGATTTCCGGCATCAGCTCGGCGACGAACTGCGTGGTTTTCTGGAAGGTTTCCCGGGAGTCGATGCGGATCTTCTCGATCTTCGGATTGACCAGATCGCGCAGGGTGCGCAACGCCAGGCCGAGGTCTTCGTAGATCACGCTCGGCGCGGAAATGGTCTTGATCTGTTCATTGATCTGATCCCACAGGCGTCGCAAGTAACGGATGTCCATAAGGATCTCGTCGGCGCCGGCACCTTCAGCGGCGGTACGCAGAATGAAACCGCCCGCTTCTTTGATCCCTTCCTTGGCCACGCAATCGCTGACCACTTGCTTGAGGCGCTCACGCTCGGCTTCGTCTTCGATTTTCAGCGAGATGCCGACGTGGGCAGTGCGCGGCATGTACACCAGATAGCGCGACGGGATCGACAACTGCGTAGTCAACCGCGCGCCTTTGGAACCGATCGGATCCTTGGTGACTTGTACCACCAGGCTTTGACCCTCGTGCACCAGGGAGCTGATGCTCTCCACCGCCGGGCCCTCACGCAGAGAGATTTCAGCGGCATGGATGAACGCGGCGCGATCCAGGCCGATGTCGACAAATGCTGCTTGCATGCCCGGCAGCACCCGGACGATCTTGCCTTTATAGATGTTGCCGACAATCCCGCGCTTTTGCGTGCGCTCGACATGGACTTCTTGCAGCACACCGTTTTCGACCACCGCCACGCGCGATTCCATCGGCGTGATGTTGATCAGAATCTCTTCACTCATGGCAGGATCTCGTTCAGGCATGTTCACGATAATGGCCGCATCTGGATGGGTACGACGCTTATTGCGCGTTCAGGTTTTGCCAACAGGGTATGCCGAAATGGCCCAACAGTTCTGCGGTTTCGCAAACGGGTAACCCGACCACTGCCGAATAGCTGCCATTGAGCCCGGCAACGAACACCGCGCCGAGGCCTTGAATGCCATAACCGCCGGCCTTGTCGCCGGGCTCGCCGCTGGCCCAGTAGGCGGCGGCTTCTTCGCGGCTGATCGGCCGGAGCCGCACCAGGCTGCGGACCACTCGCGACTCGCAGCGCTCACCTTCGAGCACGGCGATGGCGGTCAGCACTTCATGTTCCTTGTCGGACAACATCATCAGCATGGCGCATGCGTCGGCTTCGTCCACCGGTTTACCGAGAATTTTGCCGTCGAGCACCACGGCGGTATCCGCGCCCAGCACGCAGAAAGGCCGGGCGCAATTGACCGTGCGTCGGCCGGCCTCGGCCTTGCCACGCGCGAGACGCTCGACATAGGCCGATGGCAGTTCTGCGGGAAGTGGAGTTTCGTCGATATCCGCACTGATGGCGGAGAACGCAACGCCGATCTGCGTGAGCAATTCACGTCGACGCGGCGATCCGGAGGCAAGGTAAAGCGGCTTCATCAAAACATCTCCCTGTTCAGTGCCCTGCTTCACCGGCTCAATTGATCTTGTAGCGTCGGCGTAATCCGCGGAGGGCAAAGCTGACCCAAGGCCAGAGCAAGGCACTGACCAGCGCCGGTAGCACCAGTGCCAACGTTGGCTGACGATTACCGGTCAAAGCGCTGAGCCACAATTGCACCAGTTGCGCGAGGCCGAAGATCACCAGAATCACCAGGCATTGCTGCCACATCGGGAACATTCGCAAGCGTTGCTGCAACGACAGCACGAGGAAGGTGATGAGCGTCAGGATGAGCGCGTTCTGGCCGAACAAGTCGCCCTGCAGCACGTCTTCAGCCAGGCCCAGGCAAAACGCCGTGACCATGCCGACCGTGTGCGGCATGTACAACGCCCAGAATGTCAGGAGCAACGCCAGCCATAACGGGCGCAGGATCTCCATGAAAATCGGCAAAGGTGACACGCTGAGCAGCAGGCCAACGAGAAACGTCAGCCAGACAATCCAGCCGTTTCGCGATGCGGTAGCGCCGACCATTATTCTTGTCTCCCGGTTGTCGCCGGGGCACTGACAGGCGGTTTCGCCGCTGGTCGCACCGCTGGCTGGGCAGCTGGAGGTTTGCTGGCCGCCGGCGTCGCTGCCGGTGGTTTGCTCGCAGCCGGTTTGGCCGGTGCAGTGGTCGCAGCAGGCGTGACAGCCGTCGCCGGGGTTGGCGCTGCAGCAGGGGCGGTCACCGTCTTGGGCACGGTGGCCGGAATGACCGGACCGCCGCCAAAGGCATCGAGATTTTCCTGAGCCTGCGCGGCATCGTTGATGCGTTCTTCAGCCGTGCGGTTGTCACTGAACACCAGCAGCAGGTAGCGGCTGCGGTTCAACGCAGCAGTCGGCACCGCGCGAACGATCGCAAACGGCTGACCGGAATCGTGAATGACTTCTTTCACCGTGGCGACCGGGTAACCCGCCGGGAAGCGCTGGCCAAGACCCGAGCTGACCAGCAGATCGCCTTCCTTGATGTCCGCCGTGTCGGCAACGTGACGCAATTCCAGGCGTTCCGGGTTTCCGGTGCCGCTGGCAATCGCGCGCAGACCGTTACGGTTGACCTGCACGGGAATGCTGTGGGTGGTGTCGGTCAACAACAATACACGCGAGGTGTACGGCATCAACTCGACCACCTGGCCCATCAAGCCGCGCGCATCGAGCACCGGCTGACCGAGCACCACACCGTCACGCTCACCTTTATTGATGATGATGCGATGGGTGAAGGGATTGGGGTCCATGCCGATCAACTCGGCCACTTCGACCTTTTCGTTGACCAGTGCGGAAGAATTGAGCAACTCGCGCAGCCGAACGTTCTGCTCGGTGAGAGCAGCAAGCTTTTGCATGCGCCCCTGCAGCAGCAGGTTTTCGGTCTTGAGTTTTTCGTTTTCGGCGACAAGCTCGGTGCGGCTGCCGAACTGGCTGGCAATCCCTTCCCACAGACGTCCGGGCAGGTCAGTGATCCAGTAGGCATCCATCAGCACCAGCGACGCTTGTTTGCGCGCAGGCTTGAGCAGATCAAAGCGGGCATCGACCACCATCAGCGCGACCGACAGCACGGCCAGCACCAACAGGCGTACGCCCAACGAAGGGCCCTTGGCGAAAAGCGGTTTAATAAGCCGCTCCTCCCAGGCAAATGTTCTGTTTATTCATACGGCATCAAACCGGCCTGGATGAAGACTGACAGAAGATAAACGCCAACAGGCAGCACTGCAAAGTGCTGCCTGCGCGTTCACCCACGTATTGCAAACCAGCACTTATTCGCTGGAGAGCAGATCCATGGTGTGCTTATCCATCATTTCCAATGCACGGCCACCGCCGCGAGCAACACAGGTCAGCGGATCTTCGGCAACGATCACCGGCAGGCCGGTTTCCTGGGCCAGCAGCTTGTCGAGGTCACGCAGCAGCGCGCCACCACCGGTCAGCACCAGGCCACGCTCGGCGATGTCGGAAGCCAGTTCCGGCGGCGATTGCTCCAGGGCGCTTTTCACAGCCTGAACGATGGTTGCCAGGGACTCTTGCAGAGCTTCCAGCACTTCGTTGGAGTTCAGGGTGAATGCGCGTGGAACGCCTTCGGCCAGGTTGCGACCGCGAACGTCGACTTCGCGTACTTCGCCGCCCGGGTAGGCCGTGCCGATTTCCTGCTTGATGCGCTCGGCGGTGGACTCACCGATCAGGCTGCCGTAGTTACGACGTACGTAGGTGATGATCGCTTCGTCGAAGCGGTCGCCGCCAACACGGACGGATTCGGCATAGACCACACCGTTCAGGGAGATCAACGCGATTTCGGTAGTACCACCACCGATATCCACGACCATCGAACCGCGCGCTTCTTCTACCGGCAGGCCGGCACCGATCGCAGCCGCCATTGGCTCTTCGATCAGGAACACTTCACGGGCACCGGCACCGAGGGCCGATTCACGGATGGCACGACGCTCAACCTGGGTGGATTTGCATGGAACGCAGATCAGCACACGAGGGCTAGGCTGCAGAAAGCTGTTTTCGTGAACCTTGTTAATAAAGTATTGCAGCATCTTTTCGCAGACGCTGAAGTCGGCGATCACGCCGTCCTTCATCGGACGAATGGCAGCAATGTTGCCCGGTGTACGGCCGAGCATGCGCTTGGCCTCGGTGCCGACAGCAACGACACTTTTCTGATTACCGTGTGTCCGAATGGCCACAACCGATGGCTCATTCAGGACGATACCGCGCTCGCGCACGTAAATAAGGGTGTTGGCAGTGCCCAGGTCAATGGAAAGATCGCTGGAAAACATGCCACGCAGTTTCTTGAACATGGGAAAGGGACCCTAGGCAACGCGTGGGTAAAAAAGTGCGGCAAACTCTAACAACGACAGGGATTTTGGGCAAGGCGCCAATATGTTAAATTGGCCGCTTTTCTGTGCACCAAGCCCCACAATCGCGGCCTTATGACCGTAGAAGTGCGGTAGTGTTCCGACAATCTAACACACGGACGCCGTCCGTTCTGTTTTCCACAGGAGAATCCCGATGGCGCTAGAACGCTCCGACGTGGAAAAAATCGCTCATCTGGCCTGCCTTGGCCTCAATGATGCCGATCTTCCACACATTACTTCCGCTCTCAACAGCATTCTCGGTCTGGTCGACGAAATGCAGGCTGTTAATACCGACGGAATCGAGCCTCTGGCCCACCCGCTGGAAGCCAGTCAGCGCCTGCGCGCCGACGTCGTGACCGAGAGCAATCACCGCGAGGCCTACCAGTCCATCGCACCAGCGGTCGAAAACGGCCTGTATCTGGTTCCGAAAGTCATCGACTAAAGGGAAAGAGCCTGCAATGCATCAAATGACTCTGGCCGAGATCGCCCGCGGTCTCGCCGATAAAAAGTTTTCCTCCGAAGAGCTGACCAAAGTCCTGCTGGCGCGTATCACCCAGCTCGATCCGCAGCTCAACAGTTTCATCAGCCTCACCGAAGAGCTGGCCCTCGAGCAGGCGAAAGCTGCCGATGCACGCCGCGCCAACGGTGAGAGCGGCGCCCTGCTTGGCGCGCCGATCGCTCACAAAGACCTGTTCTGCACTCAGGGCATTCGCACCAGCTGCGGCTCGAAGATGCTCGACAACTTCAAAGCCCCGTACGACGCCACCGTGGTCGCGAAACTGGCCGCTGCCGGCGCCGTGACCCTGGGCAAGACCAACATGGACGAATTCGCCATGGGTTCGGCCAACGAGTCGAGCTGGTATGGCGCGGTGAAAAACCCGTGGAACCTCGAACACGTACCGGGCGGTTCGTCCGGTGGTTCGGCGGCGGCAGTTGCCGCGCGTCTGTTGCCAGCGGCCACGGCCACCGACACTGGTGGTTCGATTCGTCAGCCGGCGGCGTTCACCAACCTCACTGGCCTGAAACCGACGTACGGTCGCGTTTCGCGCTGGGGCATGATCGCTTACGCCTCCAGCCTCGATCAGGGCGGCCCGTTGGCGCGCACTGCCGAAGACTGCGCCATTTTGTTGCAAGGTATGGCTGGCTTCGATCAGAACGACTCCACCAGCATCGATGAGCCGGTTCCGGATTACTCCGCAAGCCTGGGCGATTCGCTGCAAGGTCTGCGCATCGGCGTGCCGAAGGAATACTTCAGCGCCGGTCTCGACCCGCGCATCGCCGAGCTGATCCAGAACAGCATCCAAGAGCTGCAGAAACTCGGTGCCGTGATCAAGGAAATCAGCCTGCCGAACATGCAGCACGCGATTCCTGCGTATTACGTGATCGCCCCGGCAGAGGCTTCCTCGAACCTGTCGCGTTTCGACGGCGTGCGTTTCGGCCACCGTTGCGAGCAACCGAAAGACCTGATCGACCTGTACAAGCGCTCGCGTGGCGAAGGCTTCGGCGCAGAAGTGCAGCGCCGGATCATGGTCGGTGCCTACGCACTGTCCGCCGGTTACTACGACGCCTACTACCTGAAAGCGCAGAAGATCCGTCGTCTGGTGAAAAACGATTTCATGGCTGCCTTTAATGAAGTCGACATCATCCTCGGCCCAACCACGCCGAACCCGGCCTGGAAGCTTGGCGCGAAGAACAGCGACCCGGTTGCTGCCTATCTGGAAGACGTCTACACCATCACCGCCAACCTCGCCGGCCTGCCAGGCCTGTCGATGCCGGCCGGTTTTGTCGACGGTCTGCCGGTTGGTGTGCAGTTGCTGGCGCCGTATTTCCAGGAAGGCCGTTTGCTCAATGTTGCGCACCAGTATCAGTTGAACACTGACTGGCACACCCGCACCCCAACCGGCTTCTGAGGAGACACACATGCAATGGGAAGTCGTGATCGGGCTGGAGATTCACACTCAGCTCACTACCCGGTCGAAAATCTTTTCCGGTAGTTCCACCACGTTCGGTTCCGAGCCGAACACCCAGGCCAGCCTGATCGACCTGGGCATGCCCGGCGTTCTGCCGGTGCTGAACCAGGAAGCCGTGCGTATGGCAGTGATGTTCGGTCTGGCGATTGACGCCGAGATCGGTCAGCACAACGTGTTCGCCCGTAAGAACTACTTCTACCCGGACCTGCCGAAGGGCTACCAGATCAGCCAGATGGAATTGCCGATCGTCGGCAAGGGCCACCTGGACATCGCCCTGGAAGACGGCACCGTCAAACGTGTCGGCATCACCCGCGCGCACCTGGAAGAAGACGCCGGCAAGAGCCTGCACGAAGAATTCAACGGTGCCACCGGCATCGACCTGAACCGTGCCGGCACGCCGCTGCTGGAAATCGTTTCCGAGCCGGACATGCGCAGCGCCAAGGAAGCCGTGGCTTACGTCAAGGCAATCCACGCGCTGGTGCGTTATCTGGGCATCTGCGACGGCAACATGGCCGAAGGCTCGCTGCGTTGCGACTGCAACGTGTCGATCCGTCCGAAAGGTCAGGTTGAGTTCGGCACGCGCTGCGAGATCAAGAACGTCAACTCGTTCCGCTTCATCGAGAAGGCGATCAACTCCGAGATCCAGCGGCAGATCGAGCTGATCGAAGACGGCGGCAAAGTGATCCAGCAGACCCGTCTGTACGATCCGAACAAGGACGAAACCCGTCCGATGCGTTCGAAAGAGGAAGCCAACGACTACCGTTACTTCCCCGATCCGGACCTGCTGCCGGTGGTCATCGAAGAGTCGTTCCTCGGCGAGGTGCGCGCCACCCTGCCGGAACTGCCTCCGCAGAAACGCGAGCGTTTCCAGGAGCAATTCGGTCTGTCGGTCTACGACGCCAGCGTGCTGGCCACCAGCCGCGAGCAAGCCGATTACTTCGAGAAAGTCGCGAGCATCGGCGGCGACGCCAAACTGGCGGCGAACTGGGTGATGGTCGAGTTGGGCAGCCTGCTCAACAAGCAAGGCCTGGACATCGACGAGTCGCCGGTGTCGGCGGAACTGTTGGGTGGCATGCTGCTGCGCATCAAGGACAACACCATCTCCGGCAAGATCGCCAAGGTTGTGTTCGAAGCGATGGCCAACGGTGAAGGCAGCGCGGACGAGATCATCGAGAAACGTGGCCTGAAGCAAGTGACCGACAGCGGTGCGATCTCGGCCGTACTGGACGAAATGCTTGCGGCCAACGCTGAGCAAGTTGAACAGTATCGCGCGGCGGATGAAACCAAACGCGGCAAGATGTTCGGCTTCTTTGTCGGTCAGGCGATGAAAGCGTCGAAAGGCAAAGCCAACCCGCAGCAAGTGAACGAACTGCTGAAAAGCAAGCTCGAAGGCTGATTCTAGCCCCGCGCCCTGGGATCGTTCCCACGCTCTGCGTGGGAATGCCGCCCCGGACGCTCCGCGTCCATTGCGGTGTGACGCAGAGCGTCACGGGATGCATTCCCACGCTGGAGCGTGGGAACGATCACTTTGGAGTATTCGAATGAAACGTCTGCTCGGCGCCTGCGCCCTGCTCTCTTTAATGGCCGGTTGCGCCAGCACCGACACCATCGACCCGCACGGTTACGACCAGACCGGCGTCGCTTCCTATTACGGTGCCAGGCACCACGGTAAACGCACCGCCAGTGGCGAACCGTTCAACCAGAATTCCCTGACCGCTGCCCATCGCCAACTACCGTTCGGTACACGGGTGAAGGTCACCAACCTGAAAAACGATGAATCCGTCGTGGTCCGTATCAACGACCGCGGCCCGCACACCCGTGGACGTCTGATCGACGTGTCCCGCGAGGCCGCCGAACAGCTCGGCATGCTGCGCAGCGGCACCGCACGGGTTCGCGTGCAGGCTCTCGACTGATGGAGCGCTGACCATTTACGGACTGAGCGATTTACCGCTGATCAGCGTGATCGAACTGCTCGCCGGCCTGTGCCTGCTGATCTTCGGCGCCGAACTGATGGTGCGTGCGGCTGTGCGCCTGGCTGAACGCTTGCACGTACGTCCGCTGATCATCGGCCTGACCATCGTCGCCCTCGGCAGCAGCGCGCCGCAGATGGCAGTCAGTGTGCAAGCCGCGTTGGCGCACAATCCCGACATCGCGGTCAGCAGCGTGGTCGGCAGCAGCATCTTCAACATCCTTGTGACCCTCGGCCTGTCGGCGCTGATCATCCCGCTGCGCGTGTCACGGCAGCTGGTGCGCCTCGACATTCCGCTGATGATCGGCGCCAGTCTGTTGGTGTTCGTATTGGCGTGGAACGAAGAGATCGGACGCTTCGACGGCATCCTCTTGCTGGCTGCATTGGCGTTGTACCTCGGTCTTTTACTGCGTCAGTCGCGGCATTCGACGCGCCCGCACTCGGCACAGACAGACGCTGCGCAAGTGTCCTGGATTGGCAGCTCGCTGATGATCATCGTCGGTTTGGCGATGTTGGTGTTTGCCGGGCATCTGCTGCTGGGCGCGGCGGTGGTAGTGGCGACGGATCTGGGTTTCTCCGAACGGGTGATCGGTCTGACCGTGGTCGCCGTCGGCACTTCGCTGCCGGAACTGGCGACCTCGCTGATCGCCGCACTGCGCGGGCAACGGGACATCGCCGTGGGCAACGTGATCGGCGCCAATCTGTTCAACCTGCTCGGCGTGCTTGGCCTGACTGCGTTGATCGCACCGACGCCGTTATCGGTGTCGCCGAACGCGCTGGATTTCGACTTGCCGGTGATGCTCGGCGTCGCCGCGCTGTGCTTGCCGGTGTTCTATTCAGGCTACCGCGTGACACGCACCGAAGGTTTGTTGCTGCTCGGTTTGTATCTGGTCTACGGGCTGCATGTGGTGTCGTTCACCACCGGCATGCCGCTGGCCGGCAAGCTGGAGCGCTTGATGCTGTTTTACGTTCTGCCGCCGTTGCTGGCGTTTCTGCTGTTCACCTCCATCCGCGCCTGGCGCCGCCAACACCACAAGAGTGATATGCCATGACCGAATCGAAGCAATCCGGGGTAGACGTCCGCCGCCAGGTAATGGGCGATGCGTTTGTTGATCGCGCCTTGGGCAACGCCACCGAATTCACCCAACCGCTGCAGGATTTCGTCAATGAACACGCTTGGGGCGGGGTATGGAATCGCGAAGGTCTGCCGCTGAAGACGCGCAGTTTGATTACCCTGGCCGCGCTGACGGCGCTGAAGTGTCCGCAAGAGTTGAAGGGCCATGTGCGCGGTGCACTGAACAATGGCTGTACGGTGGACGAGATTCGTGAAGCGCTGCTGCATTGCGCGGTGTATGCCGGGGTGCCGGCGGCGATTGATGCGTTTCGCGCGGCGCAGGAAGTGATTGATACCTACCAGAAAAGCTAAAAGATCGCAGCCTTCGGCAGCTCCTACAGGAACGCATGCCCATGTAGGAGCTGCCGCAGGCTGCGATCTTTTGATGTTGCCCTTTAGATCCACCCACCCCACTGCAAAACAAAGACCCCGATATTGGTAGTAATCGCCGCCATCAACGTGGTCAGCACAATAATCGCCGCCGCCAGTTCATGATTGCCTTGCGCCGCCCGCGCCATGACAAAACTTGCCGCCGCCGTCGGGCTGCCGAAGTACAGAAACAGAATCCCCAGCTCCGCCCCGCGAAAACCCCACAACCACGCCCCCAGCGTCGCCAGCACCGGCAAACCGACCATCTTCACCAGACTCGAACTGAGCGCCATGTTGCCGCTCTTGCGCAACGCTGCCAGCGACAGCGTGCCGCCAATGCAGATCAGCGCCAGCGGTAAGGTGGTCTGTGCCAGATACTGGCCGGATGTCTCCAGCCAGCCCGGCAAAGCAATCTTGAAATAGGCAAACGGCGCCGCCGCAATCACGCTGATGATCAGCGGATTACTGAACACGCTTTTGCAGATGCTCCACGGATCAGACTTGATCACCGGGCTGTACACCGCCAGCACGATGGTCGACAGCGTGTTGTAGAACAGGATCACCAGCGCCGCGAGAATTGCCCCAAGGGAAATCCCGTAATCGCCGTACATGCTCGCCGCCAGCGCCAGACCGATCACGCCGTTATTGCCGCGAAACGCGCCCTGGGTGTAGATGCCGCGATCTTCCCGCGGGCAGCGGAAAATCGCCCAGCCCCAGGCCAGGGCAAAGCTCACCAGCGTGGCAAGGGAGAAATAGATCAGCAGGGACGGTTGCAGTGCCGCATGCAGGTCGGCGTGCAGAATGCCGAGGAACAGCAGCGCCGGCATGGTCACGTTGAACACCAGCGACGAGGCGGTGTGGATGAAGTTGTCGTTGATCCAGTCGATGCGCTTGAGCAGCACACCGAGAAACAGCATGGCAAACACCGGCGCGGTGATGTTCAGGGTTTCGAGGAAGATTGCCAGCATGCCGGGGAGCCTTGGGTGAGCGTCGTTAGGGGGCTAATGATAAGCCAAAAGCTTGAAAAGCCCCTCACCCTAACCCTCTCCCCGAGGGAGAGGGGACTGACCGAGGTGTTTTGCGGCATACATCGACCTGCAAGACCGAGTCGATTATGGATTCGGCAAAGCACTTTCAGATTGATGTACTTCTAGAATATCCCTGGATCGGCCCCCTCTCCCCCCGGGAGAGGGCTGGGGTGAGGGCCAAGCCGATCACGCATCAAGTAATCGGCGCCGGGTTGAACAACGTAATGTCGTTATGCAGCTTGTGCTTCTCCGCCCATGTCTGCTGCTTGCCGCTCGCAACATCCAGATAGTAGTGAAACAACTCCCAGCCCAACTCTTCGATGGTCGCACGCCCGGTGGCAATCCGCCCGGCGTCGATGTCGATCAGATCCGGCCAGCGCTGCGCCAGCTCCGTGCGTGTCGAGACTTTCACCACCGGCGCCATCGCCAAACCGTACGGCGTGCCACGCCCGGTGGTGAACACATGCAGGTTCATCCCCGCCGCCAACTGCAACGTGCCGCAAACAAAATCACTCGCCGGCGTCGCACAGAAAATCAAACCCTTCTGCTTGAAGCGCTCGCCCGGGCCGAGCACGCCATTGATCGCGCTGCTGCCGGATTTGACGATCGAACCCAGCGACTTCTCGACAATGTTCGACAACCCGCCCTTCTTGTTGCCCGGCGTCGTATTTGCGCTGCGATCCGCTTCACCTTTGGCAAGATAGCGGTCGTACCAGTCCATCTCGCGCACCAGTTCCTCGGCGACGGTCTTGGTCTCGGCACGTGAAGTGAGCAGATAAATCGCATCGCGCACTTCGGTGACTTCGGAAAACATCACCGTCGCCCCCGCACGCAGCAACAAGTCCGAGGCATAGCCCAGTGCCGGGTTGGCGGTGATCCCGGAGAACGCATCGCTGCCGCCGCACTGCATGCCGAGAATCAACTCGGACGCCGGCACGGTTTCGCGGCGGCGCTGGTCGAGTTTCTTCAGTCGCACTTCGGCCAGCGCCATGATCTGCTCGATCATCTCGGTGAAACCGTGACTGGAATCCTGCAAGCGATACAGCCACGGATCGCTGAGATCCACCGAAGCGTCGTCCTCGTGCATCACCTGCCCGGCCTGCAATTTCTCGCAGCCCAGACTGATCACCAACGCCTCACCACCGAGGTTGGGGTTGCGCGCCAGATTGCGCACAGTGCGAATCGGGATGTAAGCGTCGGTGGCGGTGATCGCTACACCGCAGCCGTAACTGTGAGTCAGCGCCACCACGTCATCGACGTGTGGGTACTTCGGCAGCAGTTCTTCCTTGATCCTTTTCACCGCGTGATCGAGCACGCCCGTGACGCACTGCACCGTGGTGGTGATGCCAAGAATATTGCGCGTGCCGACGGTGCCGTCGGCGTTGCGATAGCCCTCGAACGTGAAGCCTTCCAGCGGTGCCTGCGCGTCCGGCACCTCGGTGGACAGCGGCAGGCTGTCCAGCGGCGGCGCGGTCGGCATGCGCAGTTGATCTTCCTTGACCCAACTGCCCCGGCGGATCGGCTGCAACGCGTAGCCGATCACCTGACCGTAGCGAATCACCGGACCGCCCTCGGGAATGTCTTCGAGGGTGACCTTGTGGCTCTGCGGCACAAATTCCAGCGTCACCAGGCCATCGGCAAACTCAGTGCCGGCCGGTGCGCCCTGGTCGTTGACCACTACCACCACGTTGTCCCGCTCGTGCAGGCGGATGTGGCGCGGCGAGTCGGAATGTTCAATCAACTGCATGACGCCGCTCCTCAGGAATGCGCTTGGGACAATTTACCACTGGCTTCAACACCGCCGTTGGTTGGCGGCTCTTTGAGTACCACACGTTTGATCGGGCCAACGATGACCAGATAGCTGAACACCGCGACCAGTGCGTTGGCACCGACGAACACCAGCGCCCATTTGAACGAACCGGTGGAACTGATGATGTAGCCAATCACGATCGGCGTGGTAATTGAAGCGATGTTGCCGAAGGTGTTGAACAGGCCACCGCTCAGACCGGCGATCTGTTTTGGCGAGGTGTCGGAGACCACCGCCCAACCCAGTGCGCCAACGCCTTTGCCGAAGAAGGCCAGGGCCATGAAGCCGACGACCATCCATTCCACTTCAACATAGTTACAGGCAACGATGCTGCTGGAAACCAGCAGGCCGGCGATGATCGGCGCTTTGCGAGCGAAGGTCAGCGAGTGGCCCTTGCGCAGCAGGTAGTCGGAAATCACCCCACCGAGCACGCCGCCGATGAAACCGCAGATTGCCGGCAGCGAGGCGATGAAACCGGCCTTGAGAATGGTCATGCCACGCTCTTGCACCAGATACACCGGGAACCAGGTCAGGAAGAAGTAAGTGATGCCGTTGATGCAGTACTGGCCCAGATACACGCCCAGCATCATGCGATTGGTCAGCAACTGACGGATGTAATCCCATTTCGGACCGTCGGACTTTTTGCCCTTCTGGTCCATGTCGACCATGCCGCCGTTTTCAGCGATGTGCTTGAACTCGGCTTCGTTGATGCGTGGGTGTTCACGCGGGCTGTAGATCACTTTCAGCCAGACCAGCGAGAAGATGATCCCGAGGATACCCATGACGATGAACACGTGTTCCCAGCCAAAGGAGTAAACGATCCAGCCCATCAGCGGTGCGAACAACACGGTGGCAAAGTATTGCGCCGAGTTGAAGATCGCCGAGGCGGTGCCACGTTCAGCGGTCGGGAACCAGGCGGCCACGATGCGCGCGTTGCCGGGGAACGAAGGCGCTTCAGCCAGACCGACCAGGAAGCGCAGCATGAACAGCGCAACGATGGCCGTGGACATGCCGAATTCACCGACAAAGCCTTGCAGCACGGTGAACAGCGACCAGGTGAAGATGCTCAGGGCATAGACTTTTTTCGAGCCGAAACGATCGAGCAGCCAGCCGCCGGGGATTTGCCCGGCCACGTAGGCCCAACCGAATGCGGAGAAGATATAGCCGAGGGTGACCGCGTCGATGCCCAGATCTTTTTGCAGGCTGGAGCCGGCGATGGCGATCGTGGCGCGGTCAGCGTAGTTGATCGTGGTCACCAGAAACAGCATGAGCAGGATCAAATAGCGGACGTGAGTCGGCTTTTGAGTCGATTGCATGTAGATGTACTCCCACTGATTATTTTTATGCGCGGGTGAATCTTCTTTGGTCTTGCATTTATTTCCTGTAGGAGCTGCCGCAGGCTGCGATCTTTTGATCTTGAATGATCGCAGCCTGCGGCAGCTCCTACAGGGGTATTGCGTAGATCAGGAACCGATGTAGCTGGTCTTCACGACCGTGTAGAACTCTTGCGCATAGCGGCCTTGCTCACGTGAGCCATAGGATGAACCTTTACGGCCACCAAACGGAACGTGGTAATCGACGCCAGCGGTCGGCAGATTGACCATGACCATCCCGGCTTGCGAATGGCGTTTGAAGTGGTTGGCATACTTCAGCGAAGTGGTCGCGATACCCGCCGACAAACCGAATTCGGTGTCGTTGGCCATCGCCAGCGCCGCGTCGTAATCGGCCACGCGAACAATGTTCGCCACCGGGCCAAAGATTTCTTCGCGACTGATGCGCATCGACGCTTCACTGTCGGCAAACAGCGTTGGCGCGAGGAAGTAGCCCTCGGTATCGCAAGTCACCACACCGCCGCCGCTGACCAGACGTGCGCCTTCGGACTGGCCGATGTCGATGTACTTCATGTCTTGTTCAAGCTGCGCTTGCGAAACCACTGGACCGATGTCGGTGCCGGATTTCAGCGCGTGGCCGACCTTGATCGACTTCATGCGCTCGGCCATCGCTTCAACGAACTTGTCGTGAATACCGGCGGTAACGATCAAACGGCTCGATGCGGTGCACCGCTGACCGGTGGAGTAGAACGCGCTCTGCACCGACAACTCGACCGCTTGTTTGAGGTCGGCGTCGTCGAGAATGATCTGCGGGTTCTTGCCACCCATTTCCAGCTGAACCTTGGCCTGGCGCGACACGCAGTTGACCGCGATCTGCCGGCCCACGCCGACGGAACCGGTGAAGCTGATGCCATCGACCTTCGGGCTCTGCACCAGCGCATCGCCAACCACGCGACCACTGCCCATCACCAGGTTGAACACGCCAGCCGGGAAGCCTGCGCGGGAGATGATTTCCGCCAGCGCCCAGGCGCAACCCGGAACCAGATCTGCAGGTTTCAGCACCACGCAGTTGCCGTAGGCCAGCGCCGGGGCAATCTTCCACGCAGGAATCGCAATCGGGAAGTTCCACGGGGTAATCAGACCGACCACGCCCAGCGCTTCGCGGGTCACTTCAACATTGACGCCCGGACGCACCGACGGCACGTAGTCGCCGGACAGGCGCAGGCATTCACCGGCGAAGAATTTGAAGATATTGCCGGCGCGAGTCACTTCACCGATGGCTTCGGGCAAGGTCTTGCCCTCTTCCCGGGCCAGCAGGGTGCCGAGCTCTTCGCGACGGGCGAGGATTTCCGTGCCGACTTTATCCAGCGAGTCGTGGCGAGCCTGAATGCCCGAAGTCGAATACGCCGGGAATGCTGCGCGGGCGGCGTCGATGGCGGCGTGAACCTGAGTCAGGTCAGCCTTGGCGTAATCGCCGATGGTGTCGCTCAGCTCGGACGGGTTGATGTTGGCCGAGTAATCGGCACCGGCAACCCATTCACCGTTGATGTAGTTGTCGTAGCGTTTTGCATTTGTCACAGGGGCAGCCCTCAAATCTCAAAGCCTTTACGCAAAAAGCCGCTGATTACTCAGCGGCCGCGTTTTTGTCGGGTGTTACTGCGCACCTTGCTTGTCGATCAGCGCAGCGAGCATTTCGTACTCTTCGCCTGTCAGGTCGGTCAGCGGCGCGCGCACCGGACCTGCGTCATAGCCGGCGATTTTTGCGCCTGCCTTGACGATGCTCACGGCGTAACCGGCCTTGCGGTTGCGAATGTCGAGGTACGGCAGGAAGAAGTCGTCGATGATCTTGCCGACGGTGGCGTGATCTTCACGGGCGATCGCGTGGTAGAAGTCCATCGCGGTTTTCGGGATGAAGTTGAACACCGCCGACGAGTAAACCGGTACGCCCAGCGCTTTGTAAGCCGCAGCGTAAACTTCGGCGGTCGGCAGACCACCCAGGTAGCTGAAGCGATCACCGAGGCGGCGACGGATCGACACCATCAACTCGATATCGCCCAGACCGTCCTTGTAACCGATCAGGTTCGGGCAGCGCTCGGCCAGACGTTCCAGCAGCGGCGCGGTCAAGCGGCAAACGTTGCGGTTGTAAACGACCACGCCGATGTTGACCGATTTACACACCGCTTCAACGTGAGCGGCAACACCGTCCTGGCTCGCTTCGGTCAGGTAGTGCGGCAGCAGCAACAGGCCTTTGGCGCCCAGACGCTCGGCTTCCTGTGCGTATTCGATGGCCTGGCGGGTCGAACCACCGACACCGGCGAGGATCGGCACGCTGGTTTCGCAAGTGTCGACGGCAGTCTTGATGATTTCCGAGTATTCGCTGGCAGCCAGGGAGAAGAACTCACCGGTGCCGCCGGCGGCGAACAAGGCTGAAGCGCCATACGGAGCCAGCCATTCCAGGCGTTTGATATAGCCCGCGCGGTTGAAATCGCCCTGCGCGTTGAAATCGGTCACCGGGAAAGACAGCAGGCCGGCAGAGAGGATGGACTTCAGTTCTTGTGGATTCATTATTCGAACACCCTGGTAGCAACGTTTTTTGTGATTGGTCCGTTCAGCCTTCGCTGAAGTTGTAGGTCATCGTACAACTTAAAAGATAACCGTCAACTGCATTTCATCGTTGTGGGTGGTTTTTTGTCGGACAAGATTGTTCATGCAGCCGGCACTTTCGTTGAAAAGGCCCGTATTTACTGGCTCTTGTCGCAGAAACTTCTGGTCAGGATTCGTTTACTGAGCGACGCACAGACGCCGGGTAAGGTGCGACGACTGCCACGAAGGATCGTGGCGGACCTTAGAAGGAAACCGAAATGGTTGTGAATTGTGCTGCGCCGACCCTCGCGCAAGTGGCCTCTTCTGCCTCCGGCACTCTCACCCTTCAGCTATCCGTGCTGCCTGATGTATTGATCGTACAGGTCCCGGATTCGAGCGATTTTCCGGCGAACTGGAGTGTTTATCCGATTCTCGGCGACGACCCGGAACAGCCGGAATGGGCAGGTGACGAAGTGGACACCGGCACTTGGGACGATGCCGAAGATGACATGGAGAAACTGACGGGGATCGAATTGCAGATTTCCAGACAGGCACTTCATGCGTACCTGAATACGGATGTCGAATTGCGTTACAAGTTTGTTGATGAGTCGAGTATGGAGCCGTTTTCGCAGCCGTTGCGTTTACGGATCGTGGGCTGACGACTCAGCCCCTCTGCGCCTGCGCCTCTTCATGCGCCTGGCGCAGTCTTTCACGGCTGTTGGTCAGGTGCAGACGCATCGCCGCACGCGCTGCATCGGAATCCTGACGGGCAATCGCGTCATAGATTTCTTCGTGCTCACGGCTCAGGCGGCTCATGTAGTGCTGCTGATCATCGTGAGCCAGACGCGCAGAATTGAGCCGCGTACGCGGAATGATGCTGGTGCCCAGGTGGGTCATGATGTCGGTGAAGTAGCGGTTGCCGGTGGACAGCGCGATTTCCAGGTGGAAGGCAAAGTCCGAAGCAACAGCATCACTGGCGTGGGCCGCGCTTTCGTTGAGTGCATCGAGGGCGGCGCGCATGGTCGCCAGCTGCTCGGCGCTGCGGCGTTGCGCGGCCAGGCCGGCAGACTCCACTTCGAGGCTGATACGTAATTCGAGAATGGCCAGCACATCACGCAGGGTGACGACAGTGGCCGGGTCGATGCGGAAACCACTCGGGCTCGGCGTGTCGAGCACGAAGGTGCCGATGCCGTGGCGGGTTTCCACTTGCCCTGCAGCCTGCAAACGCGAAATCGCCTCGCGCACCACGGTGCGGCTGACGCCATGGGCTTCCATGATCGCCGACTCGGTGGGCAGTTTGTCACCGCGCTTGAGCAGGCCATCGCGGATCTGCTCGCTCAGCACCGTCACCAGTTCCTGGGCCAGGCTACGGCGCTTGCGCGGGAGGCGCGGGGTGTCGATCAGGTTTTCCATGGTTTGCATTTTGTCTCGAAAGTTCGGCTTGGGGGCATCATAGCTCAAGCGGGTTGTACGATCACTTTCCGGTTTACATCACTTTATGTAGGAGTGAGCCTGCTCGCGATGACGTCCGCACATTCAGCATCGATGTGACTGACCCAACGCTATCGCGAGCAGGCTCACTCCTACAGGGGTTTAACGATGATCAGGCGGTCACGGTCTGTTCAACCAAATGCCCGCTGTCGATCCGCACGTGCCGTGGATGGAAGCGTTTCAAACTGCTGCGATGGCCGACGCTGACAATGCTCAGCCCCGGTATCTGATCAATCAACGCCTGATACAGCGTCGCCTCGTCTTCCTCATCCATCGCTGAAGTCGCTTCGTCCATGTACAGCCATTGCGGCGCATAAAGCATGGCGCGGGCGAACGCCAAACGCTGCTGTTCGCCCGGCGAGAGCATGCGTTGCCAGTGATTGGCCTCGTCCAGTCGCGCGACCAGATGCGGCAAGCGGCAGGTTTCCAGCACTTGTGCATAACGTTCCGGCGCGTAGGTGTCGCCCGGTTGTGGATAACTCAACGCCTCGCGCAGAGTGCCGATCGGCAGATACGGTTTCTGCGGCAGAAACAGATAGCGCGCCGCCGGCAGACGAATGTTGCCGTGGCCTGCCGGCCACAGATGCCCCATCGCCCGCAGTAAGGTCGACTTGCCGCTGCCGGAACGGCCGCTGAGCATGACACGCTCGCCCGGCTCGACGGTCATGTCGGCGCTGGTCAGCAGATGGCGCCCGTCCGCCAGATCGAGGCCAAGGTTGTGCACCTGCAATTCACTGCCCTGATTCTGCACATCGATGGCTGGTGCGCGCTGTTCGTTGTCGGTCATCGCCTGACGAAAACTCAGCAGACGATCACAGGTGGCGCGCCAGGAAGCGAGGCTCTGGTACGCACTGATGAACCAGCTGAAACTTTCCTGGACGTTGCCGAAAGCCGAGCTGATCTGCATCAGCTCGCCCAGCTCGATCTTGCCGGCCAGGTAACGTGGTGACGCCACAATGAACGGAAAAATGATCGCGGCCTGGCTGTAACCGGCAGTGAAAAACGTCAGGCGCTTGGACACTTTCATGATGTCCCAGAAATTGTGCCAGACATTGCCGAAGCGGGCGCTCAAGCGACGGTTTTCGTTCGGTTCGCCGTTGTACAACGCGATGCTCTCGGCATTCTCGCGAATCCGCACCATGGAAAAACGCAGGTCGGCTTCGAAGCGTTGTTGTTGGTTGTTCAGACCGATCAAACGACGACCGATCAAGTGTGTCAGCCAACTGCCCACTACCGCATAAACCAGCACACACCAGAACATGTAGCCGGGAATCGTGATTCCATAGACCTCGATACTGCCAGACACGCCCCAGAGAATAATCGAGAACGACACCAGACTGACGATATTGCGCAGCAGCCCGATACCCAGTTCGAGGGTGTTGGAGGTGAAGTTGTTGAGGTCTTCGGAAATCCGCTGGTCCGGGTTATCGGTGTAACCGCCCTGCTCCAGCTGGTAGTAATTCTTGTCGGCGAGCCAACGCGAGAAATGCTTTTCAGTGAGCCAGGCCCGCCAGCGAATCGTCAGCATCTGAGTCAGATAGAGCCTGTACACCGCACCGATAATCGCCACGGCCGCAATGCCGCAAAAATACAGAATCAAGCGCCAGAACGCCGCTTCGTCCTTCTTTTGCAGGGCGTTGTAGAAATCCTTGTACCAAGTGTTGAACCACACCGAGATGCCCACGCTCAGCAGCGAGAGCGCGATCACCGCAATCAGCAGCGTCCAGGCCTTGCCCTTCTCTTCACTGCGCCAATACGGCGTGATGATCGCCCACACCTTGCGAAAAAACTGCCCGCGCACAGCATCGTTGACCGCGGAATATTCAGCGTTCTGATTCATGGATAAGGCTCGATATAGAAAAGAACAGACACGCACCGATCATAAATGATCGGTGCGTTTTATCGCGAGGGCTGGCGATAGTCGTTCAGCGCAGGTTCAGCGACGAACCGGGCGCTTCTGCAGTTTGCGCTGCAGGGTGCGGCGGTGCATGCCCAGGGCACGGGCAGTAGCGGAGATGTTGCCTTCGTGCTCGGTGAGCACGCGCTGGATGTGTTCCCACTGCAGGCGGTCGACCGACATCGGGTTTTCCGGCACCAGACTGTCGAGGTCGGCGTGCTCGGACAACAACGCGGCCAGCACGTCGTCAGCATCGGCCGGTTTGCACAGGTAGTTGCAGGCGCCGCGCTTGATCGCTTCGACCGCAGTGGCAATGCTCGAATAACCGGTGAGGATCACCACGCGCATTTCCGGGTCCAGCTCCAGCAGCTTGGGCAGCAGCACCAGACCGGAGTCGCCGTCCATTTTCAGGTCGAGCGCAGCGTAATCAGGCAGATCGGCCTGGGCGATGGTCAGGCCTTCCTCAGCGGAGCCGGCGGTGCTGACGCGAAAGCCACGGCGAGCCATGGCGCGGGCCATGACGCGGGTAAATGTTGCGTCGTCGTCGACCAGCAGCAAATGCGGCAGTTCTTCGCCTTCGACTTGGATTTCGTCACTCATGTTGGTCTCCTCGGGCGCCGTGGGGCAGGCGCAGCTCGGTGAGCGTGCCGCCTTCCTCATGACTATAGAGTTTCACTGAGCCGCCGGCGCGTGTCACGCTGGCCTTGCTCAAAAACAGGCCCAGGCCGAAACCTTTGCCCTTGGTGGTAAAAAACGGTTTGCCGATCTGCTCGGCGATGGCCAGCGGCACACCGGCGCCGTGGTCACGAATGCTGATGGTCAGGTTCTCGACGTCCCAGTCCAGGGTCACCTGGAGATTTTCCGGGCAGGCATCGGCGGCATTGTTGAGCAGATTCAACAGTGCCTGCGTCAGATCCGGCGGCGGCGCCATACGCGGCACCGTGCCTTGGCCGAGACGGTGGAAGCGATAACTGGCCTCCGGACGCATCAGGTGCCAGCGGTTGAGGGCTTCGTCGAGCCAGTCGGTGACGTCCTGCATCTCGACGGCCAGACGTCGATTGGCTTCGGCGGCGCGGACCAATTGCTGCAAGGTTTCCTTGCACAGTTTGACCTGGTCCTGCAGCACCTTCAGATCGTCCTGCAACAACGGGTCGGGATGATCCTGCTGCATCTCCTTGAGCAGTACGCTCATGGTCGCCAGCGGCGTACCCAATTCATGCGCCGCGCCAGCGGCCTGAGTGGCAACAGCCAGCAATTGCTGATCGCGCAGGCCTTCTTCGCGGCGAATAGCCCGTAACTCTTCCTGACGGCGCAACTCTTCGGCCATGCGTGCAGCGAAGAACGTGATCACTGCAGCGGCCAAGGCAAAGCTTAGCCACATACCGTAGATCTGCAGATTCTCGCGGGCCACCGGCAGGGTTTCCAACGGATAGAAACGCGTGAGCATCACGGTGTACAGCGCCAGCGCGATGCCGGACAGAATCACCGAATAGCGCCACGGCAGCGTCACCGCCGCGATGGTCAGCGGCACCAGATAGTAAGAAACAAACGGGTTGGTCGAGCCGCCGGAGAAGTACAGCAACGCACTGTGGATCACCAGATCACAGGCCAGTTGCAGCGCATATTCGAGTTCGGTCACCGGCCACGAAGTGCGCAGGCGCACGGCGGTAAACACGCAGAGCAGCGTCGAGCAGCCGAGGGTCATCGCCAGTTGCACCCACGGCAACGGCAACAATTGCAGCCAGTAGGCCAGGCCTACGGAACCGGCCTGCGCGGCGAGCACCAGGGTGCGGATGAAAGTCAGCCGCCAGAGATTCTGGCGAGTGGCGGAAGTCAATTGTACGGGGGCGAGCATGAGCTCTCCTGATGAGCGCTCCAGGCGGATCGCACGGAGTATAACCAACGCACGGCCTCGAGAGGCGAAAGTGCGGCAAACGACCACATGGCAAAAACATTATCGGCGGCTATAAGGACGCCTTCGCGAGCAGGCTCGCTCCCACCTTTGAAATGCATTTCCCTGTGGGAGCGAGCCTGCTCGCGAAGGGCTGCGCAGCAGCCCCGGCCATCTGTATAGAAGTTGTAACTGGGCGAACCGGATCACAGAAGCTAGAGTCTGATGGTTTCACGCAGGCCCCCGAACCATCACCTGCGCCCTCATCAAGGAGCTTTCATGCACACATTTCGCCGCAGCGCCGCCCTTCTCGCCCTGACCGTCGGCAGCATCGCCAGCCTCCCGGCCCTGGCCGCTGATGAGCTGCATTACAACCAGATTTCCCTGCGCGCCGAAGTCAGCACGGAAGTCGCCCGCGACCTGATGATCGTCACCCTCTACACCGAAGAGCAAAACACCGACCCGGCGAAACTCGCCGCCGACGTCAGCACCACCATGAACAAGGCATTGGCCCAGGCCAAGCAAGTCAAGGACATCACCCTGCGCCAGGGCAGCCGCAACAGTTACCCGATCTACGACACCAAGGGCCAGAAGATCACCGGCTGGCGTGAACGCGCCGAACTGCGCCTGGAAAGCGCCGACTTCGCCGCCCTGTCGAAACTCACCGGCGAACTGCTGGGCGACCTGAAAATGGGCGGTATGGACTTCGCCATCGCCGACCCGACCCGCAAGTCCAGTGAAGACCAGTTGCTCAAAGAAGCCGTCACCGCCTTCAAGGCCCGCGCCCAACTGGCCACTGATGCACTGGGCGGCAAGGGCTACAAAATCGTCAACCTGAACCTCAACAGTAACGGTTATCCACAGCCGTACCTGCGCGCACCGATGATGATGAAAGCGGCAGCGATGGATTCGGCCCCGGTGACGCCGGAAGTCGAAGCGGGCACCAGCCAGGTGAGCATGACGGCTGATGGTTCGATTGAAGTGTTGATGCAGTGATTTGATGTGGGCTGAATGAAAGACCGGCGATCAGTGAATGATCGCCGGTTTTTTTGTGTCCGAATTTTGGGGGGAATGATCTGCCCTCATCGCGAGCAGGCTCACTCCTACAGAGGAATGCATTTCAATTGTAGGAGTGAGCCTGCTCGCGATGAACGATAACGCGGTATCAAGCCTGCGGATCAACCCGATCCAGCGCCCGATTCACCGCCAACTCCGCCAGCATCACAATCTGCTGAATCGCCAACGCCGTGCTGCGTTGCGGGCGGCTGAGCTGATCAGCGAAATCGCCTGCCATGACATTCGCCGAAGCGAGTGACTCGCAGGCATGCGCGAGCAGACTTTCCGTGTCGATGTTCGGATGGACAAGGAACATCGTGCTGGGTAGACGCGGTTTACTGGGTTCGGGGCTGAGGTAGAAGTCGAGGGCGCGCTTTATCGCTTCGCGGTTTTTGATCTGATCGTCGGCGCGGATGGCGTCTTCGAGCGGGGTTGTGGATTCGAGGGGTGGATCGGGGACAATTTGATCTTTCATAAAAATCTGCTCGTCATTCGAGCCGCCCTCAGCCATTTCTCACGTGGCAAAGGGTGGCAGCTATGTGCGGAGTGAGAAACCGGTGAGCAGAAAACCGGCCAGACCGAAGTCTGCCCGCACACAGCCGCCATAAGGCATTGCGACAGCTAATAAGCCGGCCGCAATTATGGTCTTACTGGTGCTAGTTTCAAGCTCGGCGGGTTCTCACACCCGATCACTGAACATTCAGCGACACCCAGAGCCTAGAGAGCCGACGTCCGACGGACAACCTGAAAACCTTGTGGGAAGGTTCTGGTTATCTGACACAGATTTAAACAGTCAAAAGCAAACCCTCACCCTAGCCCTCTCCCAAAGGGAGAGGGGACTGACCGAGGTGTTTGGGCGAGCTACGCCGACGTGAAATACCGAGTCGAACTCAGATTTTGAAATGCCCAAAAATCGGCTCCCTCTCCCTCGGGAGAGGGCTGGGGTGAGGGGCAAATCCAACTCAAAACTAAAGCAGACACCCGCTTTTCACCACTCAATAGGCCGAGTGTCAGCTCGCCTGCTTTTGATCTTGATCCACGGGCGACGTCGGAAGGCTGAGTGGAGGGATTGATCCGGGCGTGGGAGCGCAGCGACCGTTTGGCGAAGCCAAACACAGCGGAAGTAGGTGCAGCGAAGCAAACCGGAGACGCTGCGCCCGGATCGATCCCGGAGCGAAGGAACCCCGAGCCCCAGCGAGCGGGCCGCACGCAGGAGCAAGCGTTTTTGGTTACTTTTTTCTGGGCCGGCATTCCGGGCGTTTGTAAAAAGTGACCCGCCGTAAGGGCGGAACCCTAAGCAGCCATCACCGCAGCAACGGATATGCCCACAACCGCTGGATATACCGAGATAGACACTCCCCCAAGAAAAACGATATTTCCGAAGCCCCCCAAATCCCCGCTACCCTGAAATCACAACCACCTCCAATCTCCCCGGGGACTCCATGGAAAGATTCACCCTCAAACCACTACTAATCACCCTCGCACTAACAGCCATAGCCCCGATCGCCAACGCCGCCACAACACTCGTTTATTGCTCCGAAGCCAGCCCGGCAGGCTTCGACCCCAGCCAATACACCAGCGGCACCGACTTCGACGCCTCCGCCGAAACCGTCTTCAACCGCCTCACCCAATTCAAACGCGGCGGCACCGACATCGAACCCGGCCTGGCAACCAAATGGGACGTCTCCAGCGACGGCCTGCAATACACCTTCCACCTACGCCAAGGTGTGAAATTCCACACCACGGAATATTTCACCCCGACCCGAGACTTCAACGCCGACGACGTCCTCTTCACCTTCCAGCGCCTGCTCGATCCGGACAACGCCTTCCGCAAGGCCTACCCGGCCGAGTCCCCGTATTTCACCGACATGGGCCTGAACACCACGATCAAGTCGGTAGAAAAACTCGACGAACAAACCGTGCGCTTCAACCTCAACAACGTCGACGCCGCGTTCGTGCAAAACCTCGCCATGAGCTTCGCCTCGGTGCAATCGGCCGAGTACGCCGCGCAGCTGTTGAAGGAAGGCAAAGCCGCCGACCTCAACCAGAAACCGATCGGTACCGGCCCGTTCGTGTTCAAGCGCTACCAGAAGGATTCGCAGATCCGCTACGCCGCCAACACGGCCTACTGGAAACCCGAAGACGTGAAGATCGACAACCTGATCTTCTCGATCACCCCGGACGCCGCCGTTCGCCTGCAAAAACTCAAGGCCGGCGAATGCCAGGTCAGCGGCTATCCGCGCCCGGCCGACATCGAAGTGATGGAAAAAGACCCGAATCTGCGCGTGCTAAAACAGGCCGGTTTCAACCTCGGATTCCTCGCCTACAACACCACCCACGCGCCGCTCGATCAGCTCAAGGTGCGCCAGGCGCTGGACATGGCCATCGACAAACCGGCGATCATCAAAGCCGTCTACCAAAGCGCCGGCCAGTTGGCGCAAAACGCCTTGCCGCCGGCGCAATGGTCGTATGACCCGACCATCAAGGACGCCCCATACGACCCGGCAAAAGCCCGGGTGCTACTGAAGGAAGCAGGGGTTGCGCCGGGTACAACCATCAACCTTTGGGCAATGACAGTGCAACGCGCCTCGAACCCGAATGCGCGGATGTCGGCACAGATGATCCAGCAGGACTGGGAGAAAATCGGCATCAAGGCCAACATCGTCAGCTATGAATGGGGCGAGTACATCAAACGCGCGAAAAATGGCGAACACGACGTCATGATCTATGGTTGGACCGGTGACAACGGCGACCCGGACAACTGGCTTGGCGTGCTGTACAGCTGCGCGGCAGTAAAGGGCAGCAACTACGCCAAATGGTGCGACCCGGCTTACGACAAACTGGTGCAACAAGCCAAGTTGTCCACCGACAAAACGCAGCGGGTAAAACTGTATCAACAGGCGCAACTGATCCTTAAACAGCAGGTGCCAATCACGCCGATTGCCAACTCCACGGTGTTCCAGCCACTGCGCAAGGAAGTCACTGATTTCCGGATTAGCCCGTTCGGTCTAACCCCCTTCTATGGCGTCGGTATAAATAAGTAACACCAGGCCCCAAGCCGGCGCGCACAACATGACTGTCGCACCGTTTTGGGGCTTCATTTGCACCGTAAAAACCACCCGCAAACGGTCAAATGCGTCAAAAGTTACACAGATGCGACATTAAGGTACGTACGTGCCACCGTTTAACGCTCGCTCACACTCTGGATCTTGCAATGGGTATGGCCCCTGCATAAGTATCCGCAGGCACGACTCACGAGGTCGTACCTCACAACTAAAAAATGACAACAAATCATGAGGCCAACATGCTTAAACACGCGGTCATTCCGTTTCTAGTCGGCGCAGGCTTGTTAGCCTCCGCACCTTTCGCATCCGCTGCGACTAACCTGGTGTTCTGCTCCGAAGGCAGCCCGGCCGGTTTCGACCCGGGCCAGTACACCACCGGAACCGACTTCGACGCCTCAGCTGAAACCATGTTCAACCGTCTGACCCAGTTCGAGCGCGGCGGCACCGCTGTGATTCCTGGTCTGGCGACCAAGTGGGACATTTCCGATGACGGCCTGACTTACACCTTCCATTTGCGTGAAGGCGTCAAGTTCCACACCACCCCGTATTTCAAGCCGACTCGTGAGTTCAACGCCGACGACGTGCTGTTCACCTTCAATCGCATGATTAACAAGGATGACCCGTTCCGTAAGGCGTACCCGACCGAATTCCCGTACTTCACCGACATGGGGATGGACACCAACATCACCAAGATCGATAAAGTCGACGAGCACACCGTCAAGTTCACTCTGAAAGAAGTCGACGCTGCGTTCATCCAGAACATGGCCATGAGCTTCGCTTCGGTGCAGTCCGCCGAGTACGCTGCCCAGCTGCTCAAGGACGGCAAAGCCGCCGACATCAACCAGAAGCCGATCGGCACTGGCCCGTTCGTGTTCAAGAGCTACCAGAAAGACTCCAACATCCGCTACACCGGCAACAAGGACTACTGGAAGCCTGAAGACGTGAAGATCGACAACCTGATCTTCGCCATCACCACCGACCCGTCGGTACGTATTCAGAAGCTGAAAAAGAACGAGTGCCAGGTCACCCTGTTCCCGCGTCCGGCCGACCTGAAAGCGCTGAAAGAAGACAAAACCCTGAAGATGCCTGACCAGGCTGGTTTCAACCTCGGTTACATCGCCTACAACGTGATGGACAAGGTCAAGGGCAGCAACGAGGCCAACCCGCTGGCTGACCTGCGCGTGCGCCAGGCGCTGGACATGGCCGTGAACAAGCCGCAAATCATTGATTCGGTTTACCAGGGCGCAGGCCAACTGGCCGTTAACGCCATGCCGCCGACCCAGTGGTCTTACGACACCACCATCAAGGACGCCAAGTACGATCCTGAGAAAGCCAAACAGCTGCTCAAGGAAGCCGGCGTCAAGGAAGGTACCGAGATCGTGCTGTGGGCGATGCCGGTGCAGCGTCCGTACAACCCGAACGCCAAACTGATGGCTGAAATGCTCCAGTCCGACTGGGCCAAGATCGGCTTGAAAGTGAAGATCACCAGCTACGAGTGGGGCGAGTACATCAAGCGCTCCAAAGGTGGCGAGAACCAGGCCATGATCATTGGCTGGAGCGGTGATAACGGTGACCCGGACAACTGGCTGAACGTACTGTTCGGCTGCGACTCGCTCAGCGGCAACAACTTCTCCAAGTGGTGCGACAAGAAGTTCGATGGCCTCGTCAAGGAAGCCAAGCGCACAACCGACCAAGGTAAGCGCACCGAACTGTACAAAGAGGCACAACATGTCCTCAAAGATGCAGTCCCGATGACACCTATCGCTCACTCGACGGTGTACCAACCCATGCGCGCCAACGTGCAGGACTTCAAGATCAGCCCATTCGGCTTGAACTCCTTCTACGGCGTCAGCGTCAGCAAATAAGGCACTGCAACGGCGACGTTTTTGACGTCGCCGTTGTTTTACCTGCCGGAAACTCAGGAAATTGCCTACAGCCAATTCCACTGCGGATTACAACAGTGGTATAGGACGCGTCGCCTTTTCCTACGAGCTTTAAGGCATTTACGCATTTACTGCCAGGACCGCGGCCCCTACCGTCGGGTACTGACCAGTTTCTGTGTGGGCCACCGGTTTGCCGTACGCACTGGATTGAGCTCGATGCAGCCAAACGTCTCAGGATGGGACGGCGGCGCATTGAACAACACTAAAAAAGAGGGAGCGTCATGCGCCATACCTTGATTTTTTCCGCATTGCTGGGCGCCGGCCTGTTGGCTTCGTCCGCCAGTTTCGCCGCCAGCAAGAGCCTGGTGTTCTGTTCCGAAGGCAGCCCGGCGGGTTTTGATACCGCGCAATACACGACAGCGACCGATAACGACGCGGCCGAACCGATCTACAACCGTCTGGTCGAGTTCGAAAAAGGCGCGACCAACGTCGTACCGGGTCTGGCCACCAAGTGGGACATTTCCGAGGATGGTCTCAAATACACCTTTCACCTGCGTGAAGGAGTGAAGTTTCATACAACGCCGTACTTCAAGCCGAGCCGCGACTTCAATGCCGACGACGTGCTGTTCACGTTCAATCGCATGCTTGATGCACAGCAGCCATTCCGTAAGGCTTACCCGACCGAGTTCCCGTACTTCAACGGGATGAGCCTGAACAAGAACATCGCCAAGGTCGAAAAGACCGGGCCGCTGACCGTGGAGTTCACGCTCAACAGCGTCGACGCCGCGTTCATCCAGAACCTCGCCATGAGCTTCGCCGCCATCCTGTCCGCCGAATACGCCGACAAGCTGCTGGCCGACGGCAAGCCGAGCGATATCAATCAGAAGCCGATCGGCACCGGGCCATTCGTATTCAAGAGTTATCAGAAAGACTCGAACATTCGTTACACCGGCAATAAACATTACTGGGACCCGAGCCGGGTCAAACTCGACAATCTGATCTTCGCGATCAATACCGACGCCTCGGTGCGCGTGCAGAAACTCAAGGCGGGCGAATGCCAGATCACCCTGCATCCGCGCCCTGCCGATGTTGAAGCGCTGAAGGCCGATCCGAAACTGCAGTTGATCTCCAAGCCGGGTTTCAACCTCGGCTACATCGCCTATAACGTGCGCCACAAGCCCTTCGACCAGCTCGAAGTGCGCCAGGCGCTGGACATGGCGGTGAATAAACAGGGGATTCTCAACGCTGTTTATCAAGGCGCCGGCCAACTGGCCGTCAACGCCATGCCGCCGACCCAGTGGTCCTACGACGACAGCATCAAAGACGCCGCCTACAACCCGGAAAAAGCCAAAGAGCTGCTCAAGGCTGCCGGTGTCAAAGAAGGCACCGAGATCACCCTGTGGGCGATGCCGGTGCAGCGTCCATACAACCCGAACGCCAAACTGATGGCCGAAATGCTCCAGGCTGACTGGGCGAAGATCGGTCTGAAAGTGAAAATCGTCAGCTACGAATGGGGCGAGTACATCAAGCGCACCAAGAACGGCGAGCACGACATCAGTCTGATCGGCTGGACCGGTGACAATGGGGATCCGGACAACTGGCTCGGCACGCTGTACAGCTGCGATGCCATTGGCGGCAACAATTACTCCATGTGGTGTGATCCGGCGTACGACAAGCTGATCAAACAGGCCAAGGTCGTCACCGACCGTGACCAGCGCACCGTGCTCTACAAACAGGCCCAGCAATTGCTTAAACAGCAAGTGCCGATCACGCCTGTCGCCCACTCGACGGTCAACCAGCCACTGAGCACCAGCATCGAAGGGTTCAAGGTCAGCCCATTCGGTCGCAACGTGTTCTCGGGTGTCAGTATCGATTAACCCAACCGATTAGCCGCAACGCTGAGGGGCGCTGTCTAGCCCCTCACGCAAGCGCTTTGCCGAAATTCGCCAATCCGGCCTTTGGCAAACGTTTGCGATGTGTGAATGAGTTCTAAACCAATAACCGGCATACCAAAAAAAGCCGGCATAAAAAGAAAGTAAAGGAGCTTCACCCATGAAACTGAGCAGCACCGCGATACTGGCCTTGGCCATCAGCAGCGTCACCGCCACGGCTTACGCGGAAACCCAAAGCCAGGCGTTCACCCCGGTGACCGTCAACGAAAAAAGTGCCCAGGCCGAAGCCACTGGCTTCCTCGAGGGTCAATCGATCAGCGGTTCGACCCGTAACTGGTACGCCAACGAGCAACTCAAGCGCGGCGGCAAGTTCGCTTACCGCAAGAACGGTCAATCGGCCGAAACCGACCGCCGTATCAACTGGGTACAAGGCACGATCATCAAGTACAACTCGGGCTTCACCGAAGGTACTGTCGGTTTCAGCACCGAAGTGGCGGCCTACAACGCCATTGCGCTGGAGCGTGATCGCGAAAACCTCGCGTCCAACAACGGCGGCGCACCGGGCACCCGTCCAGGCGCGGGCAACAACCGTACCCTGACCCGTGAAGGCGGTGACGCTGTCGGTCAATGGAGCAAATTGGGCCTGGCCAACGTCAAGGCGCGTATCTCCAACACCACTCTGACCGCCGGCCGCATGAACTTCAGCAGCCCGCAGGTCGACGTGATCGGCAACCGTCCGCTGCCATCGAGCTTCGAAGGGATCGCGATCCACAGCGAAGAACTGAACAACCTGTCCTTCGACCTGGCAACCTTCGACCGCGTCTCGCCACGTACCGAAGAAAGCCTCAGCAAGTTCCGCTCCGAATACGGCAGCATCGACGCTGAAGCTGACCACGTGAACACCGCCGGTATCTCGTACCAGCCGTTCGCCAGTCTGACCACCAGCCTGTGGGGCACTCAGGCTGAAGACCTGTGGAACCAATACTACTTCGGCGCTACGCACGTACTGGGTGACAGCTCCGTGCTGAGCCTGACCACCGGTCTGAACTACTACAAGACCGTCGACGAAGGCAAAAAACTGCTGGGCGAAATCGACAACGATACCTACTCGCTGTCGTTCGGTCTGACTCACCTGGCGCACACCCTGACTTTCTCGTATCAGGAAGTGAACGGTAACGAGTACTTCGACTACCTGCACGAAACCAACGGTATCTACCTGGCCAACTCCCTGCTCTCGGACTTCAACGGCCCGAACGAGAAATCCTTCCAGGTTTCCTACGGCATCAACATGGCCGAATACGGCGTGCCGGGCCTGAAGTTCAACATCTACCAGGCGCGCGGCTGGGGCATCGACGGCACTCACTACAAGGGTGGCGGCTATGATGGCGTGCAGTCGATGGACGGCGAGCACCACTATGAATACGGCGTTGGCGCAACCTACGCCGTACAAAGCGGCCCGCTCAAGGCCACCACGATTCGTGGCACCTACACCGCTCACCGCGCCAGTGAAAACCAGGCTGACGGCAGCATCAACGAGTTCCGTCTCGTGACCACGATTCCGTTCAACATCCTGTAAGAACGCCAACCGTCGGCTGACTCATGATGAGTCAGCCGTTCGGTTTTTTGTCTTCAACCGATTGCAGAGGGTTATCGATGAAAATGCTTCCCCTACGTGCGGCCATTGCGGCTGCGTTGCTGAGTGTCGCTGTCGGCGTCTCGGCCAAACCCTTGGTGGTCTGCACCGAAGCCAGCCCGGAAGGCTTCGATATGGTCCAGTACACTACTGCAGTCACGGCCGATGCGGTGGCCGAAACCATCTTCAACCGACTGGCGGACTTCAAGCCCGGCACCACGGAAGTGATCCCGGCGCTCGCCGAGTCCTGGGACATCAGCGAAGACGGCCTGACGTACACGTTCCACCTGCGCAAAGGCGTCAAGTTTCACACCACCGAATACTTCAAGCCGACCCGCGACATGAACGCCGACGATGTGGTCTGGAGCTTCCAGCGTCAGCTGGACCCGAATCACCCGTGGCACAAACTGTCGAGCGTGGGCTTCCCGTACTTTGAAAGCATGGGCTTCAAGGAACTGCTCAAAAGCGTAGAAAAAGTCGACGACAACACGGTCAAATTCACCCTGACCCGCCGCGAAGCACCGTTCCTGGCCGACCTCGCGATGGCGTTCTCCTCGATCTACCCGGCCGAATACGCCGATCAGTTGCTCAAGGCGAACAAGACCGGCGACCTCAACAACAAGCCAGTCGGTACCGGCCCGTTCATCTTCCAGCGCTACGCCAAAGACGCCCAGGTACGGTTCAAGGCCAACCCGGAATATTTCCGTGGCAAGCCGCCGGCCGACGCGCTGATTCTGGCGATCGCCATCGACAACAACGTGCGTCTGCAAAAGCTCAAGGCCAACGAATGCCAGGTCACCCTGTATCCGAAGCCGGATGACATCCCGAGCATCAAGAAAGACAGCAACCTGAAAGTCGATGAACTGGACGCAATGACCGTGGCCTACATCGCCTTGAACACTCAGCACAAGTACATGAGCGACGTGCGGGTGCGCAAGGCGATCGACATCGCCTTCGACAAGGAAGCCTACGTCAACTCAGTGTTCGGCAAGGGCAACGCTACAGCAGCCGTCAACCCGTACCCGCCGACCTTGCTCGGCTACAACCACGACCTGAAGAACCCGCCACGCGATCTGGACAAGGCCCGCGCCCTGCTCAAGGAAGCCGGGGTTCCGGAAGGCACCGTGTTTACCCTGTTTACCCGCAACGGCGGCGGCCCGACCAACCCGAACCCGATGCTCGGCGCGCAAATGATGCAGGCTGACCTGGCCAAAGTCGGGATCAAGATCGACATCCGCGTGATGGAATGGGGCGAAATGCTCAAACGCGCCAAGGCCGGCGAGCACGACATGGTTTCGGCCGGATGGGCGGGCGACAACGGCGACCCGGATAACTTCCTGACGCCTATGCTCAGTTGCGAAGCGGCAAAAAATGGCGAGAACTATGCTCGCTGGTGCAACGAAAAATTCCAGGCACTGCTGGATGAAGCACGGGCTAAAGTAGATCCGGCCGAACGCGCAAAGCTCTACGCACAGGCGCAAGTGCTGTTTAATCAGGACCAGCCATGGATCAGCATGGCCCATACCAGGATGTTTACCGCAATGCGCAACAACGTAGAGGGTTATCACATCAGCCCTCTCACCACTAATAACTTCGCCACCACCCAGGTGAAGTAGATAAGAAACTCCCGGTGTCCCTGACCCCAGGGACGCCGGGCACGCCTAACCGGCTGATGAGGTACCACACAAGATGTTTAGTTTTATTGCCCGCCGACTGGGGTTGTTGATCCCCACGTTTTTCGGCATCACCTTGCTGACTTTCGCGTTGATTCGCATGATTCCGGGCGACCCCGTGGAAGTGATGATGGGCGAACGTCGGGTCGACCCCGAAATGCACGCTCAGGCAATGGAACGCCTAGGTCTGAACAAGCCGCTGTATGCCCAGTATCTGGATTACATCGGCAAACTGGCCCACGGCGATCTCGGCGAATCCCTGCGTACGCGTGAAAGCGTCTGGACCGAGTTCACCTCCCTCTTCCCGGCGACCCTGGAACTGTCCATGGCCGCCCTGCTGTTCGCCGGCATTCTCGGGCTTCTGGCCGGAGTGATTGCGGCACTCAAGCGAGGATCGCTGTTCGACCACGGGGTGATGGGCATCTCCCTCGCGGGGTATTCGATGCCGATCTTCTGGTGGGGTCTGATCCTCATCATGTTCTTCTCGGTGAGCCTGGGCTGGACCCCGGTTTCCGGGCGCATCGACCTGCTTTACGACATCGAGCCGCGCACCGGTTTCATGCTGATCGACACCCTGCTGGCCGATGACATGGGCGCATTCCTCGATGCCCTGCATCACCTGATTCTGCCGGCCATCGTGCTTGGCACCATTCCGCTGGCGGTGATCGCGCGGATGACCCGTTCGTCGATGCTCGAAGTGCTGCGCGAAGACTACATCCGTACCGCCAAGGCCAAAGGCCTGTCGCCGTCGCGCGTGGTGTTCGTTCACGGTTTGCGTAACGCACTGATTCCGGTACTCACCGTGGTCGGTCTGCAAGTCGGCACATTGCTGGCCGGTGCGGTTCTGACCGAAACCATTTTCTCCTGGCCCGGCATCGGTAAATGGCTGATCGAAGCCATCGGCGCCCGGGACTATCCGGTTGTGCAAAACGGCATCCTGTTAATCGCCTGCCTGGTGATTCTGGTCAACTTCGTAGTGGACATCCTCTACGGCTTTGCCAACCCACGCATCCGTCATCAGCGCTGAGGTCCATACCATGAGCACTCCAACATCCTCAGTAGCCACGTCCGCCGCAAGCGCGGATCAAAGCCTGCTGTACCCGTCTCCGTACAAAGAATTCTGGCAAGCCTTCTCCAAGAACAAAGGCGCGGTTGCCGGCCTGCTGTTCATGTCGCTGGTGATTTTCTGCGCACTCTTCGCGCCGTGGGTCGCCCCGCACAACCCGAGCGAGCAATACCGCGACTTCCTGCTGACGCCGCCAGCGTGGCTGGAAGGCGGGCAGATGCAGTTTCTGCTCGGCACCGATGAACTGGGTCGTGACCTGCTGTCGCGTCTGATCCAGGGCTCGCGTCTGTCGCTGCTGATTGGCTTGTCGTCGGTCGTCATGTCGCTGATTCCGGGGATCCTGCTCGGCCTGTTCGCCGGTTTCTTCCCGAAGATGATTGGCCCGACCATCATGCGTCTGATGGATATCATGCTGGCCCTGCCGTCGCTGCTGCTGGCTGTGGCGATTGTCGCCATCCTCGGCCCTGGCCTGATCAACACCGTGATCGCTATCGCCGTGGTTTCGCTGCCGTCCTACGTGCGTCTGACCCGTGCCGCCGTGATGGGCGAACTGAACCGCGACTACGTGACCGCCGCGCGCCTGGCCGGTGCCGGTCTGCCACGCCTGATGTTCATCACCGTGCTGCCGAACTGCATGGCGCCGCTGATCGTGCAGGCGACCCTGAGCTTCTCCTCGGCGATTCTCGATGCCGCAGCACTGGGCTTCCTGGGCCTTGGCGTACAACCGCCAACCCCTGAGTGGGGCACCATGCTGGCCTCGGCCCGCGACTACATCGAACGCGCCTGGTGGGTAGTCAGTCTGCCTGGTTTGACCATTTTGCTCAGCGTGCTGGCAATCAACTTGATGGGCGACGGCCTGCGCGATGCGCTCGACCCGAAACTCAAGAACGCCGCCTGAGGAGATTCCCATGTCACTGCTAGAAATCAAGAATCTCAACGTTCGCTTCGGCGACAAAAACGCGACCCCGGTGGTCGACGGCCTCGACCTCAAAGTCGACAAAGGCGAAGTATTGGCCATCGTTGGCGAGTCGGGTTCGGGTAAATCCGTGACCATGATGGCGCTGATGGGCCTGATCGAGCATCCCGGCATCGTCACCGCTGACTCGCTCAGCTTCGACGGCAAAGACATGCTCAAGCTGAGCAATCGTCAGCGTCGGCAGATCGTCGGCAAAGACTTGTCGATGGTCTTTCAGGATCCGATGACCGCGCTGAACCCGAGCTACACCGTCGGTTTCCAGATCGAAGAAGTGCTGCGTCTGCACCTGAAAATGTCCGGCAAGCAAGCGCGCAAACGTGCGATCGAACTGCTGGAAAAAGTCGAAATCCCCGGTGCTGCCAGCCGTATGGACGCCTACCCGCATCAACTGTCCGGCGGTATGAGCCAACGCGTTGCGATCGCCATGGCGATTGCCGGCGAGCCGAAACTGCTGATCGCCGACGAACCGACCACGGCACTCGACGTGACGATTCAGGCGCAGATCATGGATCTGCTGCTGGCGTTGCAGAAAGAACAGAACATGGGCCTGGTGCTGATCACTCACGACCTTGCGGTCGTGGCGGAAACCGCTCAGCGCGTCTGTGTGATGTACGCCGGCCAAGCCGTTGAAGTCGGTCAGGTGCCGCAACTGTTCGACATCCCGGCGCACCCCTACAGCGAAGCGCTGCTCAAGGCGATTCCCGAGCACAGCCTCGGCGCTACACGTCTGGCCACCCTGCCGGGCATCGTCCCGGGTCGTTACGACCGTCCGCAAGGCTGCCTGCTGTCACCGCGCTGCCCGTACGTGCAGGACAGCTGCCGCGCGCAGCGTCCAGGCCTTGATCCGAAAGCCCACAGCCTCGCCCGCTGCTTCTACCCGCTGAACCAGGAGGTGGCGTAATGGCCGTCGTACTTACCGCCCGCGACCTCACCCGTCACTATGAAGTCTCCCGTGGCCTGTTCAAGGGCCACGCGACCGTGCGCGCACTCAATGGCGTGTCGTTCGAACTGGAAGCCGGCAAGACCCTCGCCGTCGTCGGTGAATCGGGCTGCGGCAAATCCACTCTGGCCCGCGCGTTGACGCTGATTGAAGATCCGTCCTCCGGCTCGTTGAAAATCGCCGGCCAGGAAGTCGCCGGCGCCGACAAGGCCCAGCGCAAGCAACTGCGCAAAGACGTGCAGATGGTCTTCCAAAGCCCGTACGCGTCGTTGAACCCACGGCAGAAAGTCGGTGACCAACTCGGCGAACCACTGCTGATCAACACCAACCTTTCCGCCGCCGAGCGTCGCGAAAAAGTCCAGGCGATGATGAAGCAGGTCGGCTTGCGTCCTGAGCACTATCAGCGTTATCCGCACATGTTCTCTGGTGGTCAGCGTCAGCGTATCGCGCTCGCCCGGGCGATGATGTTGCAACCGAAAGTGCTGGTGGCGGACGAACCGACTTCGGCCCTCGACGTGTCGATTCAGGCGCAGGTGCTCAACCTGTTCATGGATCTGCAGCAGGAGTTCAACACCGCCTACGTGTTCATCTCGCACAACCTCGCAGTGGTGCAGCACGTGGCCGATGACGTGATGGTGATGTACCTCGGTCGCCCGGTGGAAATGGGCCCGAAGAACGACATCTACGAACGCCCGCTGCACCCGTACACCCAGGCGCTGCTCTCGGCGACCCCGACCATTCACCCGGACCCGAACAAGCCGAAAATCAAGATCGTCGGCGAACTGCCTAACCCGCTCAATCCGCCACCGGGCTGCGCGTTCCACAAGCGCTGCCCGTATGCGACCGAGCGTTGCAGCACTGAAGAGCCGTTGTTGCGTCCGCTGGACAACCGGCAGGTGGCTTGTCACTACGCCGAGCAGTTCCTCGACGGCGCGGCGTAAACAAATCCGGAAGCTACAAAGAAACTGTAGGAGTGAGCCTGCTCGCGATGGCGTAATTTCAGTCAACATCCTCATCGACTGATCCACCGCTATCGCGAGCAGGCTCACTCCTACAGGGATCGTATTTCAAATAGCGTTAGGTATTGAGCAAACCCCTTCCACCTCGATTGCGCATCAGTCGAGTCAGAAGGGGTTTTCTTTTGCCGGCGATTTACGTCTGGCTATCGCCTTCGTCATCCGGATCGTCGGTGTCCGGCTCGTCGGTGGTCGAGTCGTCATCATCGGCGCTGCCACCCTGCCCCTGATCGCCCGGCTCGGACTCGGACTTGGCCAACATCAGTCCGCTGTGCCCAACCTGACCATTGAAGGCCTGGGAATCGTGATCCTCGCACTCGGCCCAGGCCGTTGCGGTGCCGAGGGACAGCATGACCATCACTTTCAACAGCAATAAAACCCGTAGCAACCTGCTTTTCATAGCCGACTCCATCCATTTTCAGGTGAGACATTCGTGCCGGACTGGCGCTGTGTGAAATCTAGTTCCGATCAGTCGGGCTCACCAGTTAGGACGCTAACGGGCGCGCAGAAATGCCGTCGGCGGACAGATTGCTTTCGAATAAGCTCAATAACCGGATCAGCTAATCGCGCGGGTGGCTTGCCACGTCAACGGGATCGATATCAGCAGCAGGGTTGCACTGGCCAGCCACACGCTGTGACCGCCGAAGTTGCCGTACAGCTGACCACTGAGCACCGGCGACAGCAGCGCGCTGGCACTCCAGCTCATGAAGAACAAGCCGAAGTACTGCCCACTTTTGCCACGCTGGGCATACTGCATGGCCAATACATTCAGCGGCGGCATGAACAGCGCCTCGCCCAAGGTCCAGATCACCGTTGACAGGCAGACGAACGCCAATCCGGAACCGAACGGCAACATGCCCAGCCCACAGGCCAGCAGCAAACTGCCCGCCACCATTTGTCGTCGCGAGCCCCAGCGCTCGCCCCAGTGCGACAGCGGGATCTGCAGCGCGATCACCAACAGCGCATTGAGCCCGAACTGCCAGCCGATTGCCTCGGTGCTCAAGTGGTAGTAATCACGCAGATAGTTGCCCAGCGTGCTGTAGACAGTGTCGAACGCGATGCCGAGCACGGCCGTCGCTGCCAGCAACCAGAGGAAGGGTTTGTCGCGGTATGGCACACCCGCTCCAACCGCGCCGGTCGTAGAAAGCTCGGCATTGATCAGCACCGGCCGACGCCATGTCGTCCGGACAAACCACAGCAAGGCCAACAACGTCATCGCTGCACTACCGAAAAACACCCAGCGAAAATCGGTCTGCGCCAACACCCCGCCCGCGACCCCGGCGGCGGCCATGCCGAGATTACGCGCCACCCGGCTCAAGGCCTGCGCACGCGAACGCTGCGCCACCTCGCAATATTCCATGATCAGGCGCTGGTGCAGGGTGCGAATGGCGCCATCAATGGTCCCGCTGAGCAACAGCAAAGCCGCCAGCAACGGCACCTGCGTCACCAGCCCCAGCAGAATCAGCACCCACACCGAGATGAAAAACAACGCTGCCGTCAGCCGCGCGGTGCGCACATGATCACTGAGCCAGCCACCGAGCATCGAACCGACCAGCAAACCCGCACCGTACGCCGACAGCAACCAGCCGACAGTCTCGATCGCCAGCCCCAGCTCCTGGCGCAGGTACAACGCCATGAACAGCTTGACCATGCTGCTCAGGCGATTGATGAACAATAACGCCGCGAGCACCCAGGCCATCACGCCGAAATAGCCGTCCAGTCGTAGCCAGTGAGTCAGGCGACTCGTCATTCCGTTGACCTCTCCAAAGCGACTTGCGTGGAGCGGAACACTAACGATCAGCACGCGGGTTGTCGCGTTCAAGTACATCGAGATTACAAAAAACCGAGTCGTCCTACAGCCATTGCGCGCGATAAAACCGTGCCGAAGATCAACAGCCCCTCACCCTAACCCTCTCCCAAAGGGAGAGGGGACTGACCGAGGTGTTTGGGAGAGCTACGCCGACGTGAAATACCGAGTCGACCCTCAGATTCTGCAACAGATCAAAAGCCCCTCACCCTAGCCCTCTCCCAGAGGGAGAGGGGACTGACCGAGGTGTTTGGGAGAGCTACGCCGAAGTGAAATACCGAGTCGACCCTCAGATTCTGCAACAGATCAAAAGCCCCTCACCCTAGCCCTCTCCCAGAGGGAGAGGGGACTGACCGAGGTGTTTGGGAGAGCTACGCCGAAGTGAAATACCGAGTCGAACCAAGGATCTGAAAGGCTCACAAATCGGCTCCCTCTCCTTGGGGAGAGGGCTGGGCGGGCGGCGTTCCGATGAGGGGCAAATCCACCACAAATCCAAAGCCGACCAAGCTGTGCTCCTCACCACTCAACAGGATGAGCGTTAGCTCGGCTGCAGCTTTTGATCTTGATCCACGGGCGACGTCGGAAGGCTGAGTGGAGGGATTGATCCCGGAGCGAAGGAACCCCGAGCCCCAGCGAGCGGGCCGCACGTAGGAGCAAGCCTTTTGGGTTACCTTTTCGGCGTTTGGAAAAGGTGACTCGCCGTAAGGGCGAAACCGCCAGCCGCAACAACCAAAAAAACGGATATACACCCAGAAAAAAGCCCCCAAGGCCAAAACCTTGGGGGCTCTCGAACAACAAAGCTCAACGCTTAATGATGCTCACGCGTCGCACGGAATTTCACATCCGGCCAACGCTCTTCCATCAACGCCAGGTTAACCCGCGTCGGCGCCAGGTAAGTCAGGTGACCACCGCCATCGACCGCCAGGTTTTCCACAGCCTTGTTGGAAAATTCCTCAAGCTTCTTCTTGTCGGCGCACTCAATCCAGCGCGCGGAATACACAGTGATCGGCTCATACGAGCACTCAACCTTGTATTCCTCTTTCAAACGGCTGGCGACCACATCGAACTGCAGCACACCCACAGCGCCAAGAATGATGTCGTTGCTGCGCTCCGGGAAGAACACCTGTGTTGCGCCCTCTTCGGCCAACTGCTGCAGACCCTGACGCAACTGCTTGGACTTCAGCGGATCACGCAGACGCACACGACGGAACAGTTCCGGCGCAAAGTGCGGAATACCGGTAAAGCCCAGGGTTTCACCTTCACTGAAGGTGTCGCCGATCTGGATGGTGCCGTGGTTGTGCAGACCGATGATGTCGCCGGCAAAGGCTTCTTCAAGCTGTTCACGCTCGGAGGAGAAGAACGTCAGGGCGTCGCCGATGCGCACGTCCTTGCCGGTGCGCACATGGCGCATCTTCATGCCTTTTTCGTACTTGCCCGAGCAGATACGCATGAAGGCGATACGGTCGCGGTGCTTCGGGTCCATGTTCGCCTGGATCTTGAAGATGAAGCCCGAGAACTTCTCTTCGACCGGCTCAACAGTCCGCTCGTTAGCCACACGGGCCAGCGGACGTGGCGCCCAATCAACGACGGCGTCGAGTACGTGGTCAACACCGAAGTTGCCCAATGCAGTACCGAAGAACACCGGAGTCAACTGACCGTCGAGGAATTCCTGCTGGTTGAATTCGTGGCAGGCGCCCTGAACCAGTTCCAACTGTTCGATGAAACGGTCGTACTCGTCGCCCAGGTGCGCGCGCGCCTCGTCCGAATCGAGCTTCTCGATGATCTTGGTTTCGGTGCGTTCGTGACCGTGACCGGCGGTGTAGACGATGATGTAGTCGTCGGCCAGGTGGTACACGCCCTTGAAGTCGCGGTAGCAACCGATCGGCCAGGTGATCGGCGCGGCTTTGATCTTCAGAACGGCTTCGATTTCGTCGAGCAGTTCGATCGGGTCGCGGATGTCACGGTCGAGTTTGTTGATGAAGCTGACGATCGGCGTGTCACGCAGACGGCAGACGTCCATCAGCGCAATGGTCCGTGGTTCGACACCTTTACCGCCGTCGAGAACCATCAATGCCGAGTCCACCGCCGTCAGAGTGCGATAGGTATCTTCGGAGAAGTCTTCGTGGCCCGGGGTGTCGAGCAGGTTGATCATGTGTTCGCGATACGGGAACTGCATGACCGACGTGGTAATGGAAATACCCCGCTGTTTCTCCATCTCCATCCAGTCGGATGTCGCATGGCGATCGGATTTACGGGATTTCACCGTACCGGCCACTGCAATCGCCTTGCCCATCAACAGGAGCTTTTCGGTGATCGTGGTTTTACCGGCATCGGGGTGGGAAATAATGGCGAAAGTGCGGCGTTTCGCGACTTCGGCGGCCTGGTTGGTCATGGGAAATCGCCTGGCGGTGATTCAAAAAAGGGCCGCGATTATAGCCCAACTCGATGCAATAACCGAACCGTTGAGCACATTAAGGGTGGCCAAATGCTGCCGCAGATGGGAACCTTTTAAAGCACGGAGACGTCCATCCCCTGTTACGAATTTTCGTCAGGGGCTGAAAAATCAGCAAGTTAGCCTGACGAGGCTGCGCTCATGGCTCGCTTTCAGACCGCTTTGCCGGGACTGAAAAACGGCTACTTTTCGCGAACGACGCTCCCGGCAGCCAAGGCTTGGCTTGCCACACGGGACTGCGCTCGCCGACTACAAAAAAAGGAGTCCGCCTGTGGCTATCCGCTATGGCAAAGGGCTGATGGGAGGTGCGGTGGTGATCGCGCTCCTGGCCCTGCTGGTCCACTGGATCGGCATCAACACGATCGAACACTACCGCGACGATTTGTTGTTTTACCTGCAAGCTCATCTGATTCTCGTCCTCGCTTCAATGCTGGCCGCCCTTGTCGTGGGCATCCCCGCCGGCATCTTCCTCAGTCGCCCGACCATGGTCGGACGCGCCGAACGCTTCATGCAGATCTTCAATATCGGTAACACCGTGCCTCCGCTGGCCGTGCTCGCGATTGCCCTGGGCATCCTCGGCATCGGCAGTGGCCCGGCGATCTTCGCTTTGTTCCTCGCCTCCCTGTTGCCGATTGTGCGCAACACCTACGAAGGCCTGAAAAATGTCCAGGGCTCGCTGAAAGAAGCAGCCGTCGGCATCGGCATGACCCCGCGCCAGGTGCTGTGGAAAGTCGAGCTGCCCAACGCCGTGCCGATCATTGTCGGTGGTGTGCGCGTGGCTTTGGCAATCAACGTCGGCACCGCGCCGCTGGCCTTCCTGATCGGTGCCAACAGCCTTGGCAGCCTGATCTTCCCTGGCATCGCCCTGAACAATCAGCCGCAACTGCTGCTCGGCGCCGCGTGCACCGCGCTGCTGGCCTTGCTGCTCGATGGCGTCGTCACCCTCGCCAGCCGTCTCTGGCTGGAACGCGGTTTGCGCCCGTCTTAAGGCTTTTGCGAAGGAATATTTATGAAACGACTTAGCTTGATCTTAGGCTGCGTATTGCTGTTCGCGGGAATCGCGCAAGCCGCTGAAAAACCGTTGATCCGCCTCGGCGCCCGGGTCTTCACCGAGCAGACCCTGCTCGCCGAAATCACCGCGCAATACCTGCGCAGCAAAGGCTACGACGCGCAGATCACCGGCGGTCTGGGCAGCAACCTCGCCCGCAGCGCCCACGAAAGCGGACAGCTGGACATGCTCTGGGAATACACCGGCGTGTCGCTGGTGGCCTACAACCATGTCACAGAAAAACTCGACAGCGCCCAGTCCTACGCCCGGGTGAAAGAACTCGACGCGAAAAAAGGCCTGATCTGGCTGACGCCGTCGAAATTCAGCAACACCTACGCCCTCGCCCTGCCGAAAAGGGTCGCCGAGGAATATCCGCAGATCAACAACATCAGCCAGTTGAACGAAGTGCTGCGCGCCGAAGCCAAGACCAATCATCTGGTGGCTCTGGACACCGAGTTCGCCAACCGCTCCGACGGCCTGATCGGCATGGTCGATCTCTACGGCATGAACCTGACCCGCAAGAACATCCGCCAGATGGACGCGGGCCTGGTCTACACCGCGTTGCGTAACGGTCAGGTATTTGCCGGTCTGGTCTACACCACCGACGGTCGCCTCAACGCCTTCGGCCTGAAGTTGCTGGAAGACGACAAGCACTACTTCCCCGACTACACCGCCGCGCCGGTGGTGCGTCAAGCAACGCTGGACGCCAATCCGAAACTGGCCGAGCAACTCAAGCCACTGGCCGAACTGTTCGATGACGAAACCATGCGCCAGCTCAACGCGCGGGTCGACGTCGATCATGAAAGCCCATCGAAAGTGGCCGCCGATTTCCTGCGCCAGCACCCACTTGATTAAGGAGGAAAAGTCATGGAATTTCTGAACGCCTTTTCCCACCTCGACTGGCAGCAGGTGATGCACCTGACCTGGCAGCACATCACCCTCGTCGGCATCGCCGTGACGTTGGCGATCCTCATCGGCGTGCCGCTGGGCATTCTGATGACACGCTTTCCGACCCTCGCCGGTCCCTTGCAAGCCAGCGCCACGGTGCTGCTGACCGTGCCGTCGATTGCCCTGTTCGGTCTGCTGCTGCCGTTCTACTCCAAGTTCGGCCAAGGCCTTGGGCCGATGCCGGCGATCACCGCCGTGTTCCTTTATTCATTGCTGCCGATCATGCGCAACACCTACCTCGCCCTCACCGGCGTCGAACCGGGCATCCGTGAAGCCGCACGCGGCATCGGCATGACCTTCGGCCAGCGCCTGCGCATGGTCGAGTTGCCGATCGCCGTGCCGGTGATCCTCGCTGGCGTGCGCACCGCCGTGGTGATGAACATCGGCGTGATGACCATCGCCGCAACCATCGGCGCCGGCGGCCTCGGTGTGTTGATCCTCGCTTCCATCAGCCGCAGTGACATGTCGATGCTCATCGTCGGCGCGCTGCTGGTCAGTCTTCTGGCCATTTTCGCTGACCTGTTTCTCCAATGGCTGCAACGCTCGTTGACTCCAAAAGGACTGCTCAAATGATCGAACTTCAAAACCTCAGCAAAACTTTCCAAAGCAACGGCAAAGACGTCAAAGCCGTGGACTCGGTAAGCCTGACCGTCAATGAAGGCGAAATCTGTGTGTTCCTCGGGCCATCGGGTTGCGGCAAAAGCACCACGTTGAAAATGATCAACCGCCTGATCAAACCGACCTCGGGCAAGATCCTCATCAACGGCGAAGACACCACCGATCTCGACGAAGTGACCCTGCGTCGCAACATCGGTTACGTGATCCAGCAGATCGGTCTGTTCCCGAACATGACCATCGAAGAGAACATCGTCGTCGTGCCGAAACTGCTCGGCTGGGACAAACAGAAATGCCACGACCGCGCCCGCGAATTGATGAGCATGATCAAGCTGGAGCCCAAGCAGTATCTGCATCGCTATCCGCGTGAATTGTCCGGTGGCCAGCAACAACGCATCGGTGTGATCCGCGCACTGGCAGCGGATGCTCCGCTGCTGTTGATGGACGAGCCGTTCGGTGCGGTCGACCCGATCAACCGCGAGATGATCCAGAACGAATTCTTCGAAATGCAGCGCGCGCTGAACAAGACCGTGATCATGGTCAGCCACGACATCGACGAAGCGATCAAACTCGGCGACAAGATTGCAATTTTCCGCGCCGGCAAACTGCTGCAGATCGATCATCCGGACACGCTGTTGGCGCACCCGGCGGACGATTTTGTCAGCAACTTCGTCGGCCAGGACAGCACGCTCAAGCGTCTGTTGCTGGTGAAGGCGGAAGACGCGGCGGACAACGCGCCGTCGGTGAGCCCGGAAACGCCGGTGGCCGATGCGCTGGAATTGATGGACGAACATGACCGCCGTTATGTCGTGGTCACTTGCGCCGAGAACAAAGCGCTGGGGTATGTGCGTCGTCGTGATCTGCATCGTCAGACCGGCACTTGCGCGCAATATCTGCGCGAGTTCAACGCCACGGCGGCGTACGACGAGCATCTGCGCATCCTGCTGTCGCGCATGTACGAGTTCAATCGCGCATGGTTGCCGGTGATGGATGCCGAGCGGGTGTTCCTCGGTGAGGTCACGCAGGAGTCGATTGCGGCTTATCTGAGTTCGGGTCGTTCGCGCGGGATGAAGACCAATATCGTCTCGCCGGCTGAGGCGGTGGTCGCCTGATCAACCGGTAAAACACAAAACCCTGTAGGAGTGAGCCTGCTCGCGATAACGCAATATCAGTCAATGAAGATGTCGGCTGAAAAAAAGTCATCGCGAGCAGGCTCACTCCTACAGAACCGGGGGTGTTACCAAGTCATTCACAAGGCGGAAAAGAATCTCAACACCTGAGAACCAGACAGCATGCGCTGGGTAGCCTTCCAAACAACCAAAATCCCCCTCACCCCGCCCTCTCGCCGCCAACGTCGCCGATGTTGCCGCCATCACACTTCCCCACGACTTAGCCGACATAATCCGCGAACGTGCAGGTATTTTTAACACTCGAAAATTCTCGGGGAACATCTGCCCGTCATCTCGGTCGGCTACAAAGAGTGATGAACGCGACGCACGTCAGAAGCGTGCAAAAACGCGACATTTTTAGTTGATCTCACGCCCCTCACGCCCTAAAGTTCGCGCCGAACGTCCATGCTGGAAACGATCCATCCGGCTCAAGTACTGACGACGAGACAGCAAGGCCAAGGGAAAGCTGCACATCCCATGGCCTTTTTGCTTTCGGCGACATGCCTTGGGAAGTAGGCGAACCAAAGTGGGGATACGGAGGGCGTTCATTTGCACCCATTGATTAACTTAGTTTGCCAGTAGGAGTTCCCAGCATGTCGATCCAGGTCGAAGACTATTTTGCGCGCGCTACATTCGACAAAATGAAGGCGTTTGCCGACAAACAGGAAACCCCGTTCGTGGTGATCGACACCGCGATGATCAGCCAGGCCTACGATGACCTGCGCGCCGGTTTCGAATTCGCCAAGGTCTACTACGCGGTCAAGGCCAACCCGGCCGTCGAGATCATCGACCTGCTCAAAGAGAAAGGTTCGAGCTTCGACATCGCTTCGATCTACGAGCTGGACAAGGTAATGGATCGCGGCGTCAGCGCCGACCGTATCAGCTACGGCAACACCATCAAGAAATCCAAGGACATCCGCTACTTCTACGAGAAGGGCGTGCGTCTGTTCTCCACCGACTCCGAAGCCGACCTGCGCAACATCGCCAAGGCTGCCCCGGGCTCGAAAGTCTACGTGCGAATCCTCACCGAGGGCTCGACCACCGCTGACTGGCCACTGTCGCGCAAATTCGGCTGCCAGACCGACATGGCCATGGATCTGCTGATCCTCGCTCGCGACCTGGGCCTGGTGCCTTACGGCATTTCCTTCCACGTTGGCTCGCAGCAACGCGACATCAGCGTCTGGGACGCAGCAATCGCCAAGGTCAAAGTGATCTTCGAGCGTCTGAAAGAAGAAGACGGCATCCACCTCAAGCTGATCAACATGGGCGGCGGCTTCCCGGCCAACTACATCACCCGCACCAACAGCCTGGAAACCTACGCCGAAGAAATCATCCGCTTCCTGAAGGAAGACTTCGGTGATGACCTGCCGGAAATCATTCTTGAGCCAGGCCGTTCGTTGATCGCCAACGCCGGCATTCTGGTCAGCGAAGTGGTTCTGGTTGCACGCAAGTCGCGCACCGCCGTCGAGCGTTGGGTGTATACCGATGTGGGCAAGTTCTCCGGCCTGATCGAAACCATGGACGAAGCGATCAAGTTCCCGATCTGGACCGAAAAGAAAGGCGAGATGGAAGAAGTCGTTATCGCCGGCCCAACCTGCGACAGCGCTGACATCATGTACGAGAACTACAAGTACGGTTTGCCGCTGAACCTGGCGATCGGTGATCGGTTGTACTGGTTGTCGACCGGTGCCTACACCACCAGTTACAGCGCAGTCGAGTTCAATGGCTTTCCGCCGCTGAAGTCGTTTTACGTGTAAGCGCTTAAGCCGTAATGCAAAAAGCCCATGACGTGTCATGGGCTTTTTTGTGTCTGTGCGTTCGGCTTGAAGTTTTGCGGGGTACTTGAAACCGAGGCCCCTCACCCCAGCCCTCTCCCAAAGGAGAGGGAGCCGACCGAGGTGTAAAGCGTCATTCACCGACCGGAAATACCGCGTCGATTATGGATTCGGCAAAGCACTTTCAGGTCGGCGCACCTCTCAAGCATCCCCAATCGGTCCCCTCTACCTCCGGGAGAGGGCCAGGGTGAGGGCTTTGCGAATTCAGACGCGCTGCAAGTCTGTGCATCGACGCACGAACCGAGCAGCCATCCCCTGAATCCTGGGATCTGTCGCACCTAGCAGCGCCTGACTCGCCAACCGCAGAAAATTCAGATTACCGCCGGCCAAAGCTTTCTCAAGCCAATCGACCGCCTCATCAATCCGCCCTTCATCCGCCAACACCGCCGCGAAACTGAACTGCCCACGAAAATCCCCACCCACAGCCGAACGCCGATACCAATCACGCGCCGCCGTAAGATCCGCCGGGCACACCTGCCCTTCTTCCAGATACCGCCCCAGCAGATTCATCGATTTCGCATGGCCCAATTCAGCCGCACGCCGATACAACGCCAGCGCCTGCAGATGATCCACTGCGACACCCCGCCCGGTCGCCAGCAGATTGGCCAGGTTGTACATCGCCCAATCCAGCCCAGCATCAGCTGCAATGCGGTATTGCTGCGCGGCAATTGACGCATTCGCCGCTACGCCCCAACCGTGTTCATGGCAGCGACCAAGCATGTTGCGCGCCATCAGATGCCCACGCCCCGCCGCGATGCCAAACCAGCGCAGCGCCAGCGCCTGATCCTGCGCAATGCCTTGGCCATCCAGCAGAATCTGTCCGAGCAACGCTTGCGCTTCGACAACGCCTTCACCCGCGGCGAGCAGAATCGCCTGCGCCGCGCGAGCCGGGCTTTCTTCGAGCATCGCGCTGAGTTGCGCGCCGTCGAGGACTTCCTCGCGGCGTAGTTGAAAACTCATACCTCGACCCAGCGACGCAGCAGGTTGTGATAAGTGCCGGTGAGGCGGATCAGCGAAGGATGATCAGGCAGGTCTTGCGTCAGTTGCTGGATCGCGCCGTCCATCTCGAACAGCAACGCGCGCTGGCTGTCTTCGCGTACCAGGCTCTGCGTCCAGAAGAATGAGGCGTAGCGCGCGCCACGAGTAACTGCGTTGACTTTATGCAGGCTGGTGCCGGGATACAAAACCATATCACCGGCCGGCAGTTTCACTTGCCGAGTGCCGTAGGTGTCCTGGATTTCCAGCTCGCCGCCGTCGTAATCCTCAGGCTCGCTGAAAAACAGCGTCGCCGACAGATCGGTGCGCACCCGCTCGATGCTGCCCTTGGGCTGGCGCACCGCATTGTCGATGTGGAAATCGAAACTGCCGCCGGCCGTGTAACAGTTCACCAACGGCGGGAAGACTTTGTGCGGCAACGCGGCGGACATGAACAACGGATTTTTCCACAGCCGCTCAAGCATCGCCGCACCGATTTCCTTGGCTAGCGGATGGCCTTCAGGCAACTGTAAATTGTGCTTGGCCTTGGCCGACTGGAAACCAGCGGTGATCTTGCCATCAGCCCAATCGGCCTGCTCCAGAGCCTCGCGAATGCGCTGCACCTCGTCTTTCGCGAACAATCCAGGGATGTGCAGCAGCATGGCGATGTCACCAGATGGCAAAGAGGCGGCAATGGTATTGATTCTTATTGGCCATGTAAAACCCGGGAGACGAATGAACTGGCAAAAACCGTAAGGTTAAATTGTAAAGAATGTAAATTCAGTGCAGTTAGCAATGTTTCGCAATTGATACGAATACCTGTTTACCCTATATTCCGCCGCCTCAAATCCTTGGGGAGGGGAATAAAAATGGCACGTCAACACGCACAATTACCGGTCAGTTCACCACGTCTGCTCGCCTCAGCTATTGGCGTAGCGATCACCGCCGGCTCCGCTGGCCATATGGTCTTCGCTGCGGAAAAAACCGACAGCAAAGCCTCCGGCAATGCCATCGCCCTGGACGCCACCGCCATCAACGGCGAAGCGCAGGACCCAACGTCCTACCAGGTCGAGAAAGCCTCCTCGCCCAAGTACACCGCACCACTGGTCGATACGCCGCGCTCGGTGACCGTTATTCCACAACAAGTCTTGAAAGACACCGGCGCCCTGAACATGCAGGACGCGCTGCGCACCGTGCCGGGAATCACTTTCGGTGCCGGTGAAGGTGGTAATCCACAGGGCGACCGTCCGTTCATCCGTGGTTTCGACGCCCAAGGCGACACCTACCTCGACGGCGTGCGCGACACCGGTTCACAGAGCCGCGAGATCTTCGCCGTAGAAAACATTGAAGTCAGCAAGGGCCCGAACTCCGCCATCGGCGGTCGTGGCGCAGCAGGCGGCAGCATCAACCTGGTGAGCAAGAAAGCGCACCTGGGCAACTCGTTCGACGGTGGTTTCACCTGGGGCTCCGACCAGACCCAGCGTTACACCCTCGACGGTAACTACCAGTTCAGCGACACCGCGGCTGGCCGTCTGAACCTGATGAGCCACGAGAGCAATGTCGCCGGTCGTGACAAGGTCGATTACGACCGTTGGGGTATCGCCCCGTCTCTGGCGTTTGGCCTGGGCACCGACACCCGCGTCAACCTCGATTACTACCATCTGGAAAGCAACGACACCCCGGATTCGGGCGTGCCGTACACCATTCCTGCCGGTGGCTCCGCTGCACGCACCAAGTCCAATCCGGACAAGCCTTACGCCGGCGGTGATCACAGCAACTTCTACGGTCTGGATCGCGACTTCCGCAAGGGCCGCACCGACACCGCGACCTTCGCCATCGAGCATGACCTGAGCGACTCGCTGACCCTCAAGAACACCCTGCGTCACGGCACCAGCATGCAGGATTACATCCTGACCCAGCCGGACGACAGCAAGGGCAACGTCAACAACGGCAGCGTCTGGCGTCGTGCCAATACTCGGGTGAGCAACACCGAGACCACCACCAACCAGACCGACCTGTTCGGCAACTTCTACGTCGCCGGCTTCAAGAACAGCTTCTCCACCGGTGTCGAATACACCCGTGAGGAAAGCCAGAAGTCCTCGTACAACGTCAACACCGACACCACACCGCGCACCAGCGCCGCGACCACCAACTGCAACCCGGGTCTGATCGGCGCAGCCAGTGGCTACAACTGCACCTCGCTGTCGAACCCGACCCCGAACGATCCGTGGAACGGCGCCATCTCGCGCAACTACGCCGGCACCGACACCCAGTCCGACACTTACGCACTGTATGTATTCGACACCCTGGAGTTGTCCGAGCAATGGCTGGTGAACATGGGCCTGCGTTACGACCACTTCGAAACCGGCTACAAGTCCTACAACAACGCTGGCAGCACTACCTCCAAGGGTGATGACACCAGCGAGTTCGTCACCGGTCAGTTCGGTGTCGTCTACAAGCCAGCAGAGAACGGCAGCATTTACGCGTCCTACGCTACCTCGGCGACGCCACCGGGCAACACGCTGGGTGAAGGCCAGGAAGGCAACCCATTGGGCGGCACGGCAGATCGCAGCGGCAACCTGTTGAGCAGCGACATGGAGCCGGAAACCACCAAGAACTACGAAATCGGCACCAAGTGGGATCTGCTCAACGATCGCCTGTCGCTGACCGCTGACATCTTCCGCACCGAGAAAGAAAACGCTCGTGTGCAAGTCGATACCTCGTCGTACGAAAATGCCGGCAAGACCCGCGTGCAAGGCGTCGAACTGTCGGCCAGCGGCAAGATCACCGACAAATGGCAAGTGTTCGCCGGCTACGCCTACATGGACAGCGAACAAGTCGACGGCGGTCCACTGGGCCGCGCCAACGATGGCAACGAACTGCCGAACACGCCGAAGAACAGCGCCAGTCTGTGGACCACTTACCAGGTCACGCCGAAGCTGACTATCGGTGGCGGTGCGTTCTACGTGGATGACGTGTTTGGCAGCGTGGCCAACACCACCATGGTCGATTCGTATGTGCGTTACGACGCGATGGCAGCCTACAAGCTGACCAAGAACGTCGACCTGCAACTCAACGTGCAGAACCTGACCAACGAAAACTACTACGACAAAGCCTTCTCGACCCACTTCGCCAACCAGGCGGCGGGCCGAACGGCGCTGTTGAGCACCAATTTCCACTTCTGACCCTGCAGGAGCTGCGGCACGCTGCGATCTGTTGATCCTGATCTTAAAAGCAAAGTCAAAAGATCGCAGCCTTCGGCAGCTCCTACAAAAACAGTCGGCCCCGTTCATTCAATTGAACGGGGCTTTTCTGCGTAATAAAGAACGCTTCTCGATAACCCACGGCATAATGCGCGCCGTGAAGACAATTTCCGAACGGACGGCGAGTGACGTGTTGAAGAAAACCCTGTTCCAGTTGCACTGGTTTTTTGGCATCACCGCAGGCCTGGTGCTGGCCCTGATGGGCATCACCGGCGCGGCCTATTCGTTTCAGGACGAAATCCTGCGGGCGATCAATCCGTCCGTGCTGCAAGTGGAAAAACAAGTCGCCGGCGTCCTTCCGCCCGTCGAACTGGTCGAGCGCATCGAAGCCACCTCGGGCAAGAAAGTCTCGATGCTCTGGGTCGAGACCGACAGCGGTAACGCGGCGAAAGTTTTCTTCACCCCGCCCAAGGGCGAACGTCGCGGTGAAATGCGCTACTTCGACCCGTACACCGGCGAGTTCATGGGCGATGCCGTCGGCCAGGACTTCTTCGGCCTGATGCTGCAACTGCACCGCTTCCTCGCCATGGGCGATACCGGGCGCAACATCACCGGCGCCTGCACGCTGATCCTGCTGTTTTTCTGCCTCTCCGGTCTGTACCTGCGCTGGCCGCGACAGTGGAACAGCTGGCGCGTATGGCTGACGCTGGACTGGAAGAAAAAGGGCCGCACTTTCAATTGGGATCTGCATTCGGTGGCGGGCACCTGGTGCCTGTTGGTCTATCTGCTGCTGGCGCTGACCGGGTTGTCGTGGTCGTACGAGTGGTACAACAAAGGCCTGACCAAATTGCTCTCCGACGCGCCGCAAAACGAACGCGTACGCGGTGGTCGCGGCCCGGCGCCGGAAGGCCCGGCGCCAACCGCCGACTACGCGGCGATGTGGAGCAGTATCTACAGCGCGGCAGGTCCGGGCCTGTCTGCCTACAACATTCGGATGCCGCCTGTGGCCGGTCAACCGGCGACGGTGTTTTACCTGCTCGACAGTTCGCCGCATGATCGTGCGCTCAACCAGATCACCCTCGACCCGGCCACCGGCATCGTCAAACGCGTCGACCGCTACGCCGACAAGAGCTTCAAGTCACAACTGCTGACGAGCATTTATGCGCTGCACGTCGGCAGCTATTTCGGCCTCGTCGGGCGAATCATCATCACCCTTGCGGCGGTGTGCATGCCGTTGTTCTTCATCACCGGCTGGCTGCTGTACCTCGATCGCCGACGCAAGAAAAAACAGATCAAGGATGCGCGCAAAGGCCTCGATCAACCGGCGGGCGACGCCTCGGCATGGCTGATCGGTTTCGCCAGTCAAAGCGGTTTCGCCGAGCAACTGGCGTGGCAGACCGCCGGGCAATTGCAGGCCGCCGGACTGCCGGTGAAAGTGCAGCCACTGGCGAATGTCAGCGAGCAGGATCTGCGTGAATCGAACAATGCGTTGTTTGTCGTCAGCACCTTCGGTGACGGCGAAGCACCGGACAGCGCTCGTGGTTTCGAGCGCAAAGTCTTGAGCAAAGCCTCGACACTCGACAGCTTGAACTACGCGGTGCTCGGTCTCGGCGATCGTCAGTATCAGCACTTCTGCGGTTTCGCCAAACGCCTGCATCAGTGGCTGAGCGAACACGGCGGCAAGACGCTGTTTGCGCCAGTGGAAGTCGACAGTGGCGACCCGTATGCGCTGCGCCACTGGCAGACGCAACTCGGCCTGCTCACCGGGCAAGCGCCGGTTGATACCTGGCAAGCGCCGAGCTACGACAACTGGACGCTGGTCCGCCGCGAACTGATGAACCCGGACAGCAGCGGCGCGCCGGTTTACCTGTTGGGCCTGAGCGCACCGAATACCAGCAGTTGGTTAGCTGGCGACCTGGTCGAAGTGCTACCGCGCAACTGCCCGTGGGCCATCGAACATTTCCTCGACGGCCTCGGCATTCGTGGCGAGACCACGGTGAAAATCAACGGCCTCGACGAGCCGCTGGAAGTCGCGCTGGCTTCGCGTCAATTGCCAGAGCACCGCGCGCACCTGGTTGGCCTGCACGCGCAATCACTGGTCGATGCAATGGTGCCGTTGGCCATGCGCGAATACTCGATCGCCTCGATTGCCGCCGACGGTGTGCTGGAGCTGATCGTGCGTCAGGAGCAGCATTCGGATGGCAGTCTGGGCATTGGCTCTGGCTGGCTGACCGAGCATGCGCCGGTGGGCGGCAGCATCAGTTTGCGGGTTCGACGCAACAGTGGTTTCCACCTGCCGAACGAACCCGTGCCGATGATTCTGCTGGGCAACGGCACCGGTCTGGCCGGGTTGCGCAGTTTGCTCAAGGCGCGGATTGCCGATGGTCAACAGCGTCAGTGGTTGCTGTTCGGCGAGCGCAATCGTGAACACGATTTCCTCTGCCGCGCGGAGCTGGAAGAGTGGTTGGTCAATGGTGACCTGGAGCGACTGGATCTAGCGTTTTCGCGGGATCAGGCGGAGAAGGTTTATGTGCAGGATCGTTTGCGTGAGTCGGCTGATGAGCTGAAGAAATGGCTGGCGGAGGGGGCGGTGATTTATATCTGTGGCAGCCTTCAGGGGATGGCTTCGGGGGTTGATCAGGTGCTTAACGACATTCTCGGGGCAGCCGAAGTGGAGCGGTTGATTGAGCAGGGTCGATATCGGCGTGATGTCTATTAAAGAGCCCCTCACCCTAACCCTCTCCCGGAGGGAGAGGGAACTGACCGTGGGCGATTTAAGCTATACGCCGACCTGAACGTCCCTCACCGAATCCATAATCGAGAAAGGCTTTGTGCTGATCTCATAATCAACTCGGTCTTTCAGGTCGACGTACCTCTTCAGACACCTCGATCGGCTCCCTCTCCCTCCGGGAGAGGGCTGGGGTGAGGGTAGTTTTTGATCTTTAGACGGGTTGCAGTTTTTTCTCGAACACCGCCACCCCATTCAAATCCCGCAACACCACACTCATCTCCCCACTCCCCCCTTCAATATTCACCTCGCCAAAAAACTGAAACCCGGCAAACGGTGACGTGTTCTGCGCGGGCGGCGCCTTCTCGAACACCACTTCCGGGCCAAAGGTTTTATCCAGCGGATTAGGCCCAAAGCTCCCGGCATTCAACGGCCCCGCGACAAACTCCCAAAACGGTTCGAAATCCTGAAACGCCGCGCGATCCGGGTGATAGTGATGCGCCGCGCAGTAATGCACGTCGGCGGTGAGGAAGACGAAATTGCGCACTTGCTGTGCGCGCAGATAGCCGAGCAACTCGGCGATTTCCACCTCGCGCCCCTGGGCCGGTCCCGGATCACCGTTGGCCACCGCTTCCCAACGCACGACACCCGGACTGACCTCGCCATCGGGCACGCCAAGACCAATTGGCATGTCGGCGGCGATGACCTTCCATTGCGCTTTCGACTTCTTCAAACCGCGTTTGAGCCAGTCCAGTTGCTCACGCCCGAGAAACGGTTTCGCCGCGCCGAGGTTGTCGTCGTTGGCGCCGCGATAGCTGCGCATATCGAGCACGAACACATCCAGCATCGGGCCGTAGCTGAGCTTGCGATAAATACGCCCGCCACCGTCGGCAGCCTGCAAACGCATCGGCGAATATTCCAGCCAGGCCTTGCGTGCGCGCCCGACCAGGGTGTGGATATCTTTCTCCTGATAACGCTCGTCGAGTTGCTTGCCCGGTGACCAGTTGTTGACCACCTCATGGTCGTCCCACTGCCAGATCTGTGGCACTTCGGCGTTGAAGCGACGGATGTTTTCGTCCATCAGGTTGTAGCGGTAGTTGCCGCGATAATCGTCGAGGGTCTGCGCGACTTTGCTCTTGGCTTCAGTGGTGAGGTTGCGCCAGATCCGGCCACCTTCAGTGGTGAGCTGAGCGGGCACCGGGCCGTCGGCGTAGATGGTGTCGCCGCTGTGGATAAAAAAGTCCGGCAGGCGCAGACGCATGGCTTCGTAGATGCGCATGCCGCCGATGTCGGGGTTGATACCGAAGCCTTGGCCGACGGTGTCGCCGCTCCAGACGAAACGAATGTTGCGCCGCGCCGTCGGTGCGCTGCGCAGGTGACCCAGCCACGGTTCGCTGGCGACGCTGGTCTGCGCATCCTTGAAATAAACCCGATAAAAAATCGCCTGATCGGCCGGCAGCCCGGTGAGCTCGACCCGAGCGGTGAAATCTGTGCGCGCATCGGCCAGCGCCGAGACCAATCGGCGGGGATGGCGAAACTGGCTGCGGGTGTCCCACTCGACCACCATATGCGCCGGCCGATCGCTGCGACTCCAGATCATCGCGCGGTCGCCCTGCAGGTCGCCGGACTGCACGCCATCGGTGAGTTGCGGGCGGTCCTTGACCGAGGCAATCACCGCCGGCGCCAGACTTGGCATCAGCAATCCGGCGCCGACAACTTGCATGACGCGCCGGCGACCGGGGTTGAAATCGCTCATGGTGTTCTCCCTGAAAAAAGGAAAACTTAAGCACGCGATCATGAAACACACATGACACCAGACACACCGCGGAACCCATTGTAGGAGTGAGCCTGCTCGCGATATCGGTGTATCAGCCGACACTCATGTCACTGACAGACCGCTATCGCGAGCAGGCTCACTCCTACAAGGGTTTTGTGGTGTCAGTCAGGCCTTGGCGGGCTCCAGCGCCAACTCGACGGCTTCAGGCCGTTTGACCGTCGCATAGACCACAGCGGTCAACAAACTCCCCGCGACAATCGCCAGCAGATACAGCAACGCATGGTTGATCGCATTCGGAATCGCCAACACAAACAAGCCACCGTGCGGCGCCATCAGTTTGCAGCCGAAATACATCGACAACGCACCGGTCAACGCACCACCGGCAATGCTCGCAGGAATCACCCGCAACGGATCTTTCGCGGCAAACGGAATCGCCCCTTCGGAGATAAAGCACAGCCCCAATACCAGCGCCGCTTTACCCGCCTCACGTTCGGTCTGGGCAAACTTGCGCCGCGCAATAAACGTGGCGATGCCCAGGCCAATCGGCGGCACCATCCCCGCCGCCATCGTCGCCGCCATCGGCGCATAACTTTGCGACGCCAGCAGCCCCACCGAGAACGCATACGCTGCTTTGTTGATCGGCCCGCCGAGGTCGACGCACATCATGCCGCCGAGCAACACACCGAGCAGAATCGCGTTGGTGGTGCCCATGCTATCGAGGAAATGCGTGAGCGCCCCGAGCATGCCGGCGACCGGTTTGCCGACCACGTAGATCATCACCAGACCGGTGAACAGGCTGGCGAACAACGGAATGATCAGAATCGGTTTCAGCGCCTCAAGACTTTGCGGCAAGGCGACATATCGACTGATCGCCTTCGCCGCATAACCGGCGATAAAACCGGCGACGATGCCGCCGATAAAACCAGCGCCCAAGGTGCTCGCCAACAGACCACCGATCATCCCCGGCGCCAGACCTGGACGGTCAGCAATCGAATAGGCGATGTAACCCGCCAGCAACGGCACCATCAGTTTGAACGCGGTCTCGCCGCCGATCTGCATCAGCGCAGCGGCCAAGGTGCCTTCTTCCTTGAACGCGGTGATGCCGAACACGAACGACAGCGCGATCATCAAACCGCCGGCCACTACCATCGGCAGCATGAACGACACGCCGGTCAGCAGGTGTTTGTAGATGCCGGTTTTCTCTGGCTTGGCCGGTGTTTTGCCGTCACTGGCCGCGCTTTCCACAACAGCTTCGGCCAGCGCTTTTTTCAGCGTGGCTTCGGACTGCTTCAACGCAATCCCGGTGCCGCAGCGATAGATTTTCTTGCCGGCGAATCGCTCGGTGGCGACTTCGATGTCCGCCGCCAGCAACACCACGTCTGCCTCGGCAATCGCCGCTGCGCTCAACGGAGTTTTCGCGCCCACCGAGCCTTGGGTTTCGACCTGCAATTCATAGCCCAGACGCTTGGCGGTTTGCTGCAAGGCTTCGGCCGCCATGAAGGTGTGGGCGACACCGGTCGGGCACGCGGTGATGGCGACGATACGTGGCGCGCGCGCTGCATCGGCAACCGGTTCAGCCGCGCTGGCAACGTAGACCTCAGCCTCTTCTGCGCCACGGCGCAGCACTGCTTCAACATCCTGCAACGCCTGCGCCGGGGCAATCTGGAACACACGTTTGCCGACAAAACGTGTCATGTCGACCGCGCCGGTGGCCACCAACAAAACCCACTCCGCCGCTTCGATTGTCGCTGCCGACAACTCGCGTTCCGGGTGCGCGGCATCGACCACTTCAACGCTGGTGCTCCAGCCCTGACGCTGCGCCGCCGCATCGAGCAGACGCGCGCAGAGCACACTGGTGACCATACCGTTCGGGCAAGCCGTAACAATGGCTAGTTTCATGACAAACCCTCTTATTGTTCTGTCAGGGGGCGCACGCGCACGCCCTGTTCGAGCTGCGCCAGTTGCGCAGCATCGTTGATGCCGAAACCGATCTGGGTCACCGCCATCGCGGCAATCGCAGTGGCCGTGCGCAGGGTTTGTTCAGGCGTGTCGGCGCTGAGCAAACCGTGGAGCATGCCGGCCAGCAACGAATCACCGGCACCGACCGTACTGGCGACGCTGACCTTCGGCGGCGTCGCGTGCAGTGCCGAACCGACGCTGAACCAGTTCACGCCGTCAGCACCGTGGGAGATCACCACGTGTTCGATGCCTTGCGCGTGCAATTGCGCCGCTGCTTGCGCTTCAGCGGCGTGAGAAACCACCTCGCAACCGAGCGCATCGGCGAGTTCTTCAGTGTTCGGTTTGATCAGCCACGGACTGGCTTTCAAAGCTTCGCGCAACGCTTCGCCGCTGGAGTCGAGAGCGACTTTCAGGCCGAGCTGATTGAGCCGTTCGATCAGCTCACGCAGCCATTGCGCCGTGACCCCGCGCGGCAGACTGCCGGCGACCACCACCGCGTCATGTCCCGGTGCAATCTGCACCAGCCGCTCCAGCAACGCTTGCTGCGCGGCGGCATCGACCACCGGCCCCGGGCCGTTGATGTCGGTGATGCGTCCACTCTGTTCAGCGACTTTGATGTTGCTGCGCGTTTCGCCCGGCACGCGGATAAACGCATCGACAAAACCGCGCTTGGCGAACAGGGTTTCGAACGCTTGCAGATTGTCTTCGCCGAGGAAACCACTGACCGTCAGTTGATGACCGAGGTCGGCGAGCACCTGGGCGACGTTAACGCCTTTGCCGGCGGCGTGGGTGTGCATCTCGTCGCTGCGATTGACCTGACCGGCCTCCAGGCGTGGCAGTTCGACGGTAAGGTCGAGCGCCGGATTAAGGGTCAGGGTAAGAATCTTGGCCATTACAGGGCCTCCACTAATGCGCGCACTTCGTTGGCGCTGCCCACGGCCAGGGCCTGTTGAGCAAGGGTTTGCGCCTGAGTCAGGCTGAGTTCGCGGATGCGTGCCTTGACTTCAGCAATGCTGCGCCCGGACACACTGAGTTCATCGACGCCGAGGCCGACCAGCACCGGCACCGCCAGCGGATCCGCCGCCAACTCACCGCAAACACCGACCCACTTGCCGTGGGCATGGGCCGCGCGCACGGTGATGTCGATCAGTTGCAGCACAGCCGGGTGCAAACCGTCAGCCTGCGCCGACAGGGTCGGGTGGCCACGGTCGATGGCCAGGGTGTATTGCGTCAGGTCGTTGGTGCCGACGCTGAAGAAGTCGACTTCCTTGGCCAATACCGGCGCGAGCAAAGCGGCGGACGGCACTTCGATCATGATCCCCAGTTGCAGATCGGCGACCGGGATTTCCAGGCGCAGACGTTCGGTCATGTCGCGGGCCTGACGCCACTCTTCAACACTGCCGACCATCGGGAACATGATGCGCAGCGGACGGTTGTCCGCCGAACGCAGCAAGGCGCGCAATTGCGCTTCCATGATCTGCGGACGTTGCAAGGTCAGGCGAATGCCACGCACGCCGAGGAACGGGTTTTCTTCCTTGGCGATCGGCCAATACGGCAGCGGTTTGTCGCCGCCGACATCCAGCGTGCGCACCACCAACGGGCGACCGGCGAGACCATCAAGCACGCGGCGGTATTCGGCTTCTTGCGTCGCCTCGTCCGGCGCTTGCGGATGGGCCATGAAAATCAATTCGGTACGCAGCAGACCGATGCCTTCGGCGCCCTGCTCCACCGCGCTGATCACGCCGGCGCTTTCGCCGATGTTGGCGAACACTTCGACGGCGTGACCGTCGGAGGTGTGCGCCGGTTGATGGCGCTGTTCGGCGGCAATCTTCAAGCGTTGTTCGCGGGTGTCGCGTTCTTCGGCGGCGCGTTGCAGGGTCGCAGCATCGGCGTCGACATGCAGACGACCGCGCTGGCCGTCGAGCAGCAACGGCGTGCCCGGCGCCAGCAACAACACCGCGGCGCCAGCGCCGACCAGCGCCGGAATCCCGAGGGCTCGCGCGACGATTGCGCTATGCGCCGTGGCGCCGCCGCGTGCGGTGAGAATCCCCGCCACGCGCGCCGGATCCAGCCGCGCGACGTCGGAGGGGCCGACTTCGTCCATGACAAGAATGTACGGTTGCTCAGGCTCACTCGGGGTCTGCACGCCACACAGTTGCGCCAGCACGCGGCGACCGATGTCGCGCAGATCCGCCGCACGCTCGGCAAGCAAAGCGTCCTGCAGTGATTCCTGTTGTTTGGCCGCTGCTTCGATCACCGCCATCCACGCCGCTTCGGCGCTTTCGCCTTGCTTGAGGCGGGTGTCGACTTCATCGGTGAGTTCCGGGTCGTCGAGCATTTCCTGGTGGGTGATGAAGATCTCGCGGATGGCCTTGGCCTTGCTGCGTTCGATCAGGCCTTGAATGTCGTTGCGCACATCGCTAAGCGCTTGCTTGAGACGCTCGCGTTCGATGGCAGCGGACTCGCCGCGCATTGGGTAATCGATGGTCTGTTGCACTTGAATGTGCGCCGGGCCGATGGCAATGCCGGGCGCGGCGGGAATGGCTTGCAACTGAGTGCCGGACGCCGGGGCAATGACTACTTCGGCGATGTCGGCAAAGACTTCTCGTTGTTCGCTAATCGCGGGCAGCGGCTCGACTTCTTCGCCGAGGCCTTCTTCGATAGCGGCGAGCAACGCGGGCAAGGCATCGGCGGCAATGCTCGGCTCGGCAATCAACTCCAGCACCTGACCACGACGGGCGCCGAGGCTGAGCAGTTTGCTCAGACTCTTCACCGACACGGCGCTGTCCTGGCCGTCGACAATGCGCACACGAATCTCACCGTCAAAACTCTTTGCCAGTTGCGCGAGGATCTTCGCCGGACGCGCGTGCAAACCGTGGGCGTTGGCCAGCGCGATGCGCGCACTCGGCCAATCGGCGGGCAATTCACCGCCGAGCACTTCGAGGACTTTACGGCTGCTGGTGGCGCGGCCCAGCTCATGGCCGCGACCTTCAATCAGCAACGCACAGAGGCGTTCGAGCAGCGCTTGGTGCGCCTCGCCCAGACTGGCCAGGCAGAACAGACCACTGAGTGGCTGGCCAAGGTAGCGCATCGGTTTGTCCGGGGTGACGAACGCCAGACCCGGACGCTTCACCGTTTGTTCGCTGTGCAGCCACCACAAGCCGTCGCCCAGCGGCAGCGCTTCGACTTGTTGCAACACCGCAGAGAAACCGTTACTCACACAATCGGCCTGCCGCAGCAGACGTGCGCCACGCCAGACCAGTTCTTCGAAATCGTCGGCCGAGACGCCGAGGCCGATCATCTGCGCGTCCAGCGCCAGCTCTTGCGGCGCGCCTTGCAGCAGTTTCAGCAGCGCTTCAGGCGAACTGGCGCGACGCAGGGCCTGACCCAGATCGGTCTCGCCGAGGGCACGGGTCAGCAGTTGCAGCAGACGCAGGTGTTCGTCGGATTTGGCGGCGATGCCAATCGCCAGATAAACGATCTGGCCATCGCCCCAATCCACGCCTTCCGGGAACTGCATCAGGCGCACGCCAGTGGCGAACACCTGATCGCGGGTTTCCGGGGTGCCGTGGGGAATGGCAATACCTTGACCGAGAAAGGTCGAGCCCTGGGCTTCCCGGGCCTGCAATCCGGCGAGGTAGCCGTCGGCGACCAGACCATCGGCCACCAGATGATTGGCCAGCAATTGCAGGGCGGCGGGTTTATCCACAGCCGATTGGCCCATGGATATCTGCTCTATAGTGAGCTCGAGCATGCGATCTCCTTTTTGGCACATGAAGGTGCCAGGTATTGTTTTGGATGGTTGCAGCTTAGGCGCTCTGCCGCTTTGCTTTTCAGCGGCAGTTTTGGCGGTTTCACGGCAGCACCGGCCAAAGGCGCCTAAAACGTAGAAAATACGCTTGCTGAAACGTTTAATCTAGATTGATCGGCACGTTACTCGATAATGTCCCATCCTTGAAGTCCAACTTGTCGGATGCGCTGCGACAATAGTCGCCTGCCCTAATCGGGTAGGATTGGCGAAAATGTGGCGGCAAGCTCGCAAAAACAAGGAAATCCCGGGTTGAAACTCAGTGATATCGCGCGGTTGGCCGGAGTGTCCGTGACCACCGCCAGCTACGTCATCAACGGCAAGGCCGAACAGCAGCGCATCAGCACCGCGACCGTCGAGCGCGTGCGGGCAGTGGTCGATCTGCATGGCTTCACGCCAAACCCTCAAGCAGCCGGGCTGCGCAGTCGGCACACGCGCACGCTGGGCTTTATTCTGCCGGATCTGGAAAACCCCAGTTACGCGCGGATCGCCAAACTGCTCGAGCAAGGTGCGCGGGCGCGCGGCTATCAGTTGCTGATCGCCAGCTCCGACGATGCACCGGACAGCGAGCGGCAACTGCTGCAACTGTTCCGCGCGCGCCGTTGCGATGCGCTGATCGTCGCCAGTTGCCTGCCGGCCGGCGATGACAGCTATCGGCAGTTGCAGGCCAAGGGTCTGCCGATCATCGCCATCGACCGGGTCATGGAGCCGGAGCATTTCTGCTCGGTGATCAGTGACGACCGCGAGGCCAGCCTGCACCTGACCCAGAGCCTGCTCGACCCGCAACCCAGGCAGATCGTTCTGCTTGGTGCGCGCCCGGAACTGAGCATCAGCCAGGAACGTGCTGCCGGGTTCAAACAGGCGCTGGTCGACTTCAAAGGCGAGGTGCTGGTCGAGCACGCTGAATCTTTCAGCCGTGAGTGCGGCAAGCAGTTGATGGAAGAACTCCTGCAACGCCTGGGGCATTTGCCGGACGCGTTGGTCACCACGTCCTACGTGCTGCTGCAGGGCGTGTTCGATGCGCTGCATGACTTCCCGCTGAAATCGCGGCCGCTGCGTCTCGGCACCTTTGGCGACACGCAGTTGCTGGATTTCCTGCCGCTGCCGGTCAACGCCATGGCCCAGCAGCACCAGTTGATTGCCGACAAGGCGCTGGAACTGGCGCTGGCGGCCGTCGAGCAGTCGGAGTACAAGCCCGGTGTGCAGGCCATCGCGCGGACATTCAAGCAGCGTATTCACCGAGACTGAATCGTGGATCTGATCGACAGCCACACCCACCTCGATTTCCCCGACTTCGACGAAGATCGACAGGCGTTGCTCGTCGAAAGCCGTGCCCTCGGGGTGCAGCGGATGGTGGTGTTGGGGGTTTACGAGGGTAACTGGCAACGGGTGTGGGATCTGGTGCAGAGCGATGCCGATTTGTACGCGGCGTTCGGTCTGCATCCGGTGTACCTCGATCAGCATCGCCCGGAAGATCTGACCGCACTCGGCGATTGGCTGACACGCTTGCGCGGTCATCGGCAGTTATGTGCGGTGGGCGAAATCGGTCTGGATTACTTCATCGAAACGCTGGATCGCGAGCGACAACAGGCGCTTTTCGAAGCGCAACTGCAATTGGCGGCGGATTTTGAGTTACCGGCGTTGATCCACGTCCGGCGCAGCCACGCGGCGGTGATCGCAACGCTCAAACGCTTCAAGCTCAAACGCGCGGGGATCATCCACGCCTTCGCCGGTAGCCGTGAAGAAGCGCGGGAGTACATCAAACTGGGTTTCAAACTGGGCCTGGGCGGCGCGCCGACCTGGCCGCAGGCACTGCGCATGCATCGCGTGCTGGCGGAGTTGCCGCTGGAGTCGATCGTGCTGGAAACCGATTCACCGGACATGGCGCCTGTCATGTTTCCCGGTCAGCGCAACAGTCCGGCGCACTTGCCGGCGATTTGTGAGGCGCTGGCCGGACTGATGAAAATCAGCCCGCAACAACTGGCCACGGCCAGCACCGCCAACAGCTGCGAAGTCTTCGGCTGGTAACACATCTCCCCCTGTAGGAGCTGTCGAGTGAAACGAGGCTGCGATCTTTTGATCTTTGAAATCAGGATCAAAAGATCGCAGCGTGCCGCAGCTCCTACAGGGGATTTGTGTACAGCTCAGACGCGGAAGGCGCTGATCAGTTGTTTCAGTTCCACGACCTGAGCCGACAATGCCCGGCTGGCATCTTCGGTCTGATGCGCCCCCTGCGCGGTGCGCTCGCCGGCGCGGTTGATCTCGACGATATTCTGATCAATGTCATGGGCCACCGCCGTTTGCTGCTCAACGGCAGCGGCGATCTGCTGGTTCTGATCGACGATCATGCCCACAGCCCCAAGGATGTTTTCCAGTGCTTGCTGAACCTTCTCCGACTGCCCGACCGTGCCGTTGGCCATCTGATGGCTGACGCCCATGGCTTTCACCGCTGCACCGACACCGCCGTGCAGCTTGGCGATCATTTGTTCAATCTCTTCGGTCGATTGCTGGGTGCGTTTGGCCAGGGTGCGCACCTCATCGGCAACCACGGCGAAACCACGACCCTGCTCACCGGCACGGGCCGCTTCGATCGCGGCGTTGAGCGCCAGCAGATTGGTCTGCTCGGCGATGCTCTTGATTACTTCAAGAACACGGCTGATCGATTGGCTGTCACTGGCGAGTTGATTGATCACCAACACTGACTGATCGATCTCGCTGGCCAGCGCAGCAATGCTGCCCTGCTGCGACTCCACCAGCCCACGACCGCTGATGGTCTCGTCATTCACGCTGTGGGCGCTGCTCACCGCCGCGGCGGCACTGCGTGCGACTTCCAGTGAAGTCGCCGACATCTGGTTCATCGCCGTCGCCACTTGTTCGATCTGCGTGCGCTGGCCCGCCACCGCCTGATTGCTTTGTGCGGAGACGTTTTCAACCTGGCCGGCCTGACGCTCGACTTCGCCCACGGTCTGGCCGACGCGCTCGATCAAGTCGTGAATCTTCTTCACCGTGCCGTTGAACACTTCGCCCAACTCACCCAGCTCATCACGACTGTTGGCCTTGAAGTTAACCGTCATGTCACCGGCCGCGACCTTGTCCATCATCGCCCCGAGGCGTTTAAGCGTGGTGCGGGTCGAAGCGTAGAAGCCACCATAGAGGTAGAAAATCAACACGAACACCACCGACAGCGCCACAGTCTGCAGAAGCATGTGTGTGCGATTCTGCGCCAGACGCTGCTGCAACTGAGTGTCGAGGAATTTCAACGTGGCGTCGTTGAGCTCGTAGGTCTTGCCGATCAGCCCGGTGACCTGATCGTAAAAAGCTTGCCACGGCGCATCGAGGGTGTCGGCCATGACGACCTGCTCTTCGAACAGTTCGCTGGCCTGTTTCAACGAGGCCTTGCTGTTGTCGGCCATCGCACTGAGGCGTTCCCGCGCAGCTTTACTGGAGCCGAGGGCGTCCTGCAATTTCAAAGCGTACTCCGCCTGGAGTTTTTCGATCTGCACCAACAGCTCATCGAAACGGGTGCTTGAGGCGCTGTTGAGAAAACCCTGGCCCAATGAATACGAACCCATGGCCCGGCCTTCGCCGAGGGTTTGCGTGACGGTCGGCGTGATCAGGGTCACCAGTTCGCTGAGCTGGCGGATATCGCTCTGGTTGTCGCGGCTCAGGCCGGCCTGACTGGTGATGATCTGGCTGAAAATCTGCGCACTGGCCAGCAGTTTGCCAATCAACGCGCTTTTGCTCTGCAGCGAGTTTTCCGTTTGCTGCGCCTTGAATGCGGCGATCATTTCATCGCGTTTGCCGTCGAACACCTGGATATGTTCGGGATCGTCGGTCATCGCCGTCAGCCCTTGCAGGCGTGTCAAAACCGCTTGTTCAAGCGTGGTGATTTGCGCTTCGACATTCCCGGCCTTGCCAGACTGACCGAGGGTGACGTTGATCTGCACCAGATTGTTCAGCGTCTCCAGATCCCGGCGCAGGGCCAGGCTGCTGCCCAGCAGATCAAGGCTTTGCAGCTCGACGCGGGTGCCCTGGAATTCGCGATAGGAATCGCGCACCAGATAGAAATTGGTCACCAGCATCGGCACCAGGAACAGCACGCTGATCAGGCTGAACTTCATGCCGAAGCTCAGACGGTTCATCAGCGAGACGGCGGGATAGAGCAAGCTCTTCACTGGAAGTCTCCCTTGGTTTTTCTTGTTTTTATTGGCAGGCGCGGGGCGACAGCAGATAGCCACTATCGGGCGCTGTCTCTGTATAGCTCAAATCGAAGGGAGGTTTTGTAACTTAAGGTTAACAACGAAAAAGATCGCAGCCTGCGACAGCTCCTACAGGAAACACACAATCCCTGTGTAGGAGCTGCCGCAGGCTGCGATCTTGTGATCTTTTTTTAATCAGTGAACCAGAACCGTCCACAAGGCAAACCCGGCATACCACAGCACTGCCGCACGCAGCAGCAGTTCCCACAGGCAATCGAGAGTGTTGATGCCATCCGGACCGACCGCAGGCGGTGGGATCTCTCCAGCAGCCAATCCAACCTTGTTGATCAGTTGCGCAGCGCTGATGTTCCAGTTCAGCAGCTCATGCAGCATCACCCGGCTGACCGCAACAAAGTTGCCGACCAGCGCCAGGCTGGCCGCCAGCAAGCGTACCGGCACCCAATCAAAGGCATGGCGCATTTGCCCGGCGCGTTCGGCCAGTGCGGGATTCTTGCCGTGTTCTTCGGCCAGCGCCAACAAGCGATAAGCCAACGCCGCCACCGGCCCGAGCAGGAAGTACCAGAAGATCACCGCGAAGAAACTCTGATAAGCCTCCCACAGCAGATGCCCCTGCACGCGATCAAGCAATTGCTCGCCGCTGTCAGCGCAAATATCCAGATCGCGCTTGGCCACATGTGCCGCCGCTTGCAGATCCTCACGGCGCCAGGCATCACGGAACGGCCCGAGACCGCCGAGTAAATCGCCGCGTCCCAGACTGTAAATCACCACCAGTAAATGCACCGGCAAGGCCAGCAAGCCATAGGCTACTGGCTCCAGCACCACCAGCAACAAGCCAAGCAGCGCCACCGGCAGCAACACCAGAATCGTCAGCACTATCCATGGCTGGCTGGCCAGTCGCGCGCTGCTTTCGAGTTTGTTCAGTTCGCGGATCCATCCGCCATCGCGTTGAACCCGATGGCGCAAGGCCGAGAACTTCTCGATCCAGACCGCCAGCAGTAACACCAGAAAACTCATTGTCCTTCCTCTTGTGCCAGGGCTGCGCGGTAACGCGCCCAGTCGAATGCCGGGCCAGGATCGGTCTTACGCCCGGGTGCTATATCGCTGTGCCCGCAAATACGGGCGCCGGTGATAGCCGGAAATGCTGTTTGCAACTGACGGGTCAGCGTCGTCAAGGCTTGATACTGCGCATCGGTGAACGGCAGATCATCGGTGCCTTCGAGTTCGATGCCCACGGAAAAATCGTTACAGGTTTCGCGGCCGTCGAAAATCGACACTCCGGCATGCCACGCCCGTTCGAGACAGGAGACAAACTGGGTAACCTTGCCGTCACGTTCAATCAGAAAGTGCGCCGAGACGCGCAGGTCAACAATCCCTGCAAAATAGGGATGTTCGGTGACATCCAGACGATTCTGGAAAAATTCCTGCACCTTGCCCGTGGCGAACTGCGCCGGTGGCAGGCTGATGTTATGGATGACCAACAGGGAGACTTCGCCCGCAGGACGCTCATTGAAGTTGGGCGATGGGCAGACCTGCACCCCGTGACACCACCCGCTAGCGGGATCCAACTGCATACCGATTCCTTCAACGCCGACTGTGTTGACGCCCAGTATGCCGTGATCGGCCCCCGGCGCGCGATCACTTGGCGCGATTGAGTCGCCGCAGATTGCCCAGCACTGACTCCAGCGCCCGGTCGAACAGCAGCGTATCGTCCAGCGCACGGACGGCGCCACGGCGGAATTCGAGGGCGAGGCTGGTGCGACTGCGTTCGCGTACTTTCGTCCCGGTGCGATCGACAAAGATGTACTTGCCCGTGGCTTCGATGATAGCGGCCAGTTTGCAGCGCAAGTTGTGTTCGTCGTCTTCCGCAAACGCCACCCAACTGCCGAGGCGCAACTGGTCAACCTGGCGCAGACCTGCATCGTCGTGAGGCAAACGTACGGAGGTCAGTTCCACCGAGCCCTCGTCAGCGGTCGGCAAAACGATCTGCTGCGACACTTCGATCATCATCGTCGCTTGATCGGTGTCCGCCGCTCGCTCCAATACCTTCACGTGCAGCGCTTCGAGTTCGCTGAAAAACTCACCGGTGGCAAACGGATCGAACGCGATACTGGTCAGGCCATCACGCAGCGACTTGAGCAACCCCGGCACCAGAGTCAATAAACGCAGACTGAACTCGGGATCATCATGACGCTGCACGCTCCAGATCAATTGCTCCATGGTCTGCACATCGGCCTGCCACTCTGCGGACTGATCGCCATGTTTGAGGCGCGTCAGCAGCAGCACCTTGCTCCAGGCGTTCTGGACGAAAGTGACTACCGACGGCGGCAGGACTTTGCCCAGCAATGCCTGATTCAATGCCTGTTCGACCCGGCGCCGGGCCAGTTCAGTTTTGGCGCGCCCCTCTTCGGCGTCGCGCAAACGCTGCTCCAGCAGTTCGCTGCGGCGGCGTTCGTCGCTGGTAAAGGCGAGGAAGTCGGCGAGCAGCTCGGAAAAAATCGCCGGGTCATCGACAAAATCGCTGAGCAGGCGCTGCACCACTTGTTCGATGCGCACGTACAAACTGTCGCGCTCGGCACTGTCGCAGTCGCCCCAGCCCATGGCTGCGTCGGCGATTTCATTGAGCAGGCGCCGCGCCGGATGGCTGCTACGGCTGAAAAAGCTTTTGTCGAGGACGGCTACCTTCAGCATCGGAATCTGCAAACGAGCAATCAGCGCCTTGAGCGAATCCGGTACGTTGCGATCTTCGAGGATGCAATCGAAGACCATGGCGATCAGGTTGATCACGTCTTCGTCTGCACCACCGACGATCCGCGACTTGCCACTTTTGACGCTGACCCGCGTCAGCAGTTGTTCGAGCTGATTGCGCAGATCGAAGTCGTCCTGCGCGGCGAGCGCTGGCACGTATTGTTGCAAATGCGAAAGCAGGCGTAGCAGGTCGCGTGTGGTGATCGGTTGGCTCGCGCTGCTGGGTTCCAGGGTCGGCGCCACGCTGCCGCGCACATGCAACAGCAACTCCTGCAGCGCGGCGAACACTTCTTGCACGCCTTCGTCGGCGGGCGTCGGCTCATGACTTTCTTCGCTGTAGACACTCGCGGCCGCTCGATCCATGGCGCGCCGCGCCGGTGCCGGTTTCAACGCCGGCAACACGCCGGTGGCGAGCAACAGCTGGTTGGCCTCAGCGTAAAGCTGTTCGGTGTCGGCCAGCACATAGCGCTCGAACAGTTTGAGCAGGATCAACTTGACCTTGATCTCCACGCCCAGATTGCGCCCGGCCTGCAAAAAGAACTCGCACAGCATCGCCGGGCCGAGCGGGTTGTGCTGATCGTCGAGGGTATTGCCGAGCAAGGCGTTGAGCCGCAGGGTCAATTGATCGAGGGCGAAACCATCGCGTTTGAGCACCCGACCGACCATGGTTTCGACCGCTACGCTGCGCTCCATGTCATCGGTGCGCGGTGCCGAGTCCTCAAACATCAGCGTGCGTGGCAGCGTGCTGTGCGTGGGGTCGTATTGAGTGAGACCGACGAAGGCCTCGAAAAACTGTTCGAGAAAGCCGCGCTCGATATTCTTGCGCTTGAGGCGCAGGTCGCGCATGGCTTCGAAAAAGATGTTCTGCTCGACGTCGTTGCGCGCCCGATCGGCCATTTCAAACAGCGTGTCGTCGGCGTTATCGAACAGTTCCTGCAAACCGTGACGCAGTTGCTGCGCAGCCTTGTCGCGAACCTGAAGCAGAATCACAGGCAGGCGGGCGAGCGGCGAGTGATTCGCCTGATCGGTAGCGGCCTTGTGCAAAGGCACTACTTTCCCGTCGTTGTGCATCCAAGCCTCCTGGAACGGTGATTCTTAGGACGTCAAAGCTATGACGTCAAATGCAAGGCGGATTATCTTGCAAAAGATGTCTCCGGCGCTATAGCCGTCAGGGTTTCCCCTATACCGGCGCCCTTCCAGTGACCACGGTTCAACACTGTTTGCTCAAACAAATTCGACCGGATGCAGTCAGGCACGCACGTTCTCGCCTTGGGTTGGCTGATCCCATGCCCCTATAATCGAACCACTTTGTTTGTGGAGCCCGTTATGCCGAATCTACGTCTCGCCGATTTGACCGCCGAAATCGAAGCCAACGTGCGCCGTGCGTTGCTCGAAGACATCGGCAGCGGCGACATCACCGCGCAACTGATCCCGGCCGAACGCCTGGCCAAAGCCACCATCATCACCCGCGACGAGGCCGTCGTCTGTGGCACGGCGTGGGTCGATGCAGTATTTCGTCAGCTCGATCCCCGCGTTGCAGTGCACTGGCAAGTGGTCGATGGCGAGCGGGTCAAAGCCAATCAACCGCTGTTTCATCTGGAAGGTCCGGCGCGGTCGCTGCTGACCGGTGAACGCAGTGCGCTGAACTTCCTGCAGTTGTTGTCAGGCGTGGCCACACGTGCGCAGTACCTCGCAGACTTCGTCGGCGCTACTGACGTCAAGCTGCTCGATACCCGTAAAACCCTGCCAGGCCTGCGCCTGGCGCAGAAGTACGCAGTGACCTGTGGTGGCTGCCACAATCACCGCATCGGACTGTACGACGCGTTCCTGATCAAGGAAAACCACATCGCTGCCAGCGGTGGCATTCCACAAGCCATTGCCGCCGCGCACAAGATCGCGCCGGGCAAACCGGTGGAAGTCGAAGTGGAAAGCCTGGATGAGCTGAAAGAAGCACTGGAGGCAGGCGCTGACATCATCATGCTCGACGAGCTGAGCCTGGATGACATGCGCGAAGCCGTGCGCCTGAACGGCGGCAAGGCGAAGCTGGAAGCGAGCGGCGGTATCAACGAAAGCACGTTGCTGCCGATTGCCGAGACCGGGGTGGATTACATCTCGATCGGCGCGATGACCAAGGACGTCAAAGCGGTCGACCTGTCGATGCGCTTGAGTCTCTGAAGACTACGCAATAAAAAACGCCAGCCCGGATAAGGCTGGCGTTTTTGTTTCAGACCACCAGATTATTCATCTCGCAGTACTCATCCCACTCGACACCCAGTACTTCGGCCGCCTCTTTGTGCAGCACGAGACGCTGCGCCTCGAACTCCTCCGGCGTGCTCGTGTACTTGAGCGTCAACTCCCACGGCTGCAGGCCCTGAGCTTCGGCCTCGTCTTCGAACGCCCACTGGATCTGATCTTTCTGATCATCAGGACTGAGATCCTTGATCTCTTCCAGCAGTTGGGGCGCATCAAGCTTGTACTTTTCCAGCGCTTGTTCGTGACGTTGCTCTTGAGTTAATTCGGTCATGGCGTTCTCGCTGATCGTAAGAATGGAGGATGGATCTGGATCATCAAGGATCTCTCTGACGCGGTTTTTTCCGGCCTTCGGAACCATTCGGGATCATCTGAAAACTGCTAAGCGATGCTCATGCAGGCACCGAATATAGGACGTTTGCATGACGAATTACACGGCTCTTTACATCTCTCGCACAAAAAGTTGACCTGCGGAACATAAATACGAAATCCGAGTCATAGCGATGTGCCACTTCGGCACCCATCTTCGCTGTTCACAAGGAAAACCAGTGATGCGCAGTTTTTCGAAAATGTCCGCCGTTATCTCCACCACCGCTCTGATTGCTGCCATGGCTCTTCCCGCAAGCGCCATGGCACTGGAGCTGAGTTCCAGTAGCCCCTCCTACGGTGACAAATTTTCGTTGATCCACAACGACTATGGCAAAGAAGTGGTGATCCGCAGCGATTTCAGCGTCGATGAATTGAAAAAAATGCGCGACACCGTCAGCGATCAATCACGTCAGATCGAAGAACTCAAACGCAGCAGCGGTTCGAGCTCCAGTTCCAGCGGCAAGGAAATCGAGGAGCTGAAAAACAAGGTCAAGGAACAGGATCGCAAGCTCGAAACCCTCGGCCGTCAGGTGGAAGACCTCAAGCGCAACAGCGGTTCCAGCTCCAATTCGAACAGCAGCGAGATTTCCAGTCTGAAGCAGAAAATCAACGACCAGGATCGGGCGATGGATCAGCTCAAACGTACTGTCGAGGATCTGAGCCGCAAGGTGAAATAAGGAAGATGGTGCCCGAGACAGGAATCGAACCTGCGACCTTCGCGTTACGAGTGCGCTGCTCTACCGGCTGAGCTACACGGGCGGTGGGCTAAACCTAGCACCGGTTTTCACAAAAGCAAAGGTCGCTGCCTGCGGCAACTCCTACATGATCGGGTTACCACAGCGCTTTTGTGGACGCTGCCGCAGGCTGCGATCTCTGGGTGTTTATGACAGACAAAAAAATGCCCCGCCGTTTTCACGGCGGGGCATTTTATTGCGCTAAAGCCTGGGGGTGATTAAACGCCCGAAGCCTTCGCCGCTGCCACGTCCTTGATGGACAGTTTGATACGACCGCGGTTGTCCACGTCCAGTACCAGCACTTCCACTTCCTGGCCTTCTTTCAGGATGTCGGTCACTTTCTCTACACGAGCATCGCTCAACATCGAGATGTGCACCAGACCGTCCTTGCCTGGCAGGATGTTGACGAATGCGCCGAAATCGACGATGCGCTCAACTTTACCCACATAGATCTTGCCGATCTCGGCTTCAGCGGTGATGCCCAGAACGCGCTGACGTGCTGCTTCAGCCGCTTCCTTGGTTTCGCCGAAGATCTTGATCGAACCGTCGTCTTCGATGTCGATCGAAGCCTTGGTTTCTTCGCAGATCGCACGGATGGTCGCGCCACCTTTACCGATAACGTCACGGATCTTGTCGGTGTCGATCTTCATCGCGATCATGGTCGGTGCGTTGGCCGACAGTTCGGTACGCGACTGGCCGATGATCTGGTTCATCTGACCGAGGATGTTCAGGCGCGCTTCCAGGGCTTGGCCCAGAGCGATTTCCATGATTTCTTCGGTGATGCCTTTGATCTTGATGTCCATCTGCAGCGCGGTAACACCTTTGGCGGTACCGGCTACTTTGAAGTCCATGTCGCCCAGGTGGTCTTCGTCACCGAGGATGTCGGTCAGGACGGCGAATTTCTCGCCTTCTTTAACCAGACCCATGGCGATACCGGCAACCGGCGCCTTCATCGGCACACCAGCGTCCATCAGGGCCAGGGAAGCGCCGCAAACGGAAGCCATCGAGCTCGAACCGTTGGATTCGGTGATTTCCGAAACCACACGGATGGTGTACGGGAACACGTCAGCGGCTGGCAGCATGGCTGAAACCGAACGACGGGCCAGACGGCCGTGACCGATTTCACGACGACCAGCACCACCCATGCGACCACACTCGCCCACCGAGAACGGAGGGAAGTTGTAGTGCAGCATGAACGGGTCTTTTTTCTCGCCTTCCAGGGTGTCCAGCAGCTGTGCGTCACGGGCGGTGCCCAGTGTTGCAACAACCAGAGCCTGGGTTTCACCACGGGTGAACAGTGCCGAACCGTGAGTCTTCGGCAGAACGCCGACTTCGATGTTCAGCGGACGTACGGTTTTGGTGTCGCGACCGTCGATACGTGGCTTGCCGTTGACGATGTTTTCGCGAACGGTGCGGTATTCGATCTCGCCGAAAGCGGCTTTGACTTCGCTGGACGAAGGCTGGCCTTCTTCACCGGACAGCTTGGCAACCACCTGATCCTTCAGCTCACCCAGGCGAGCGTAACGGTCGGCCTTGATGGTGATGGTGTAAGCCTGGGAGATTGCGTCGCCGAACTCGGCACGGATAGCGCCCAGCAGTTCGGTGGCTTCTGGCGCCGGAGCCCAGTTCCAGGTTGGCTTGGCAGCTTCAGCGGCCAGTTCTTTGACGGCGTTGATCACCACCTGGAACTCGTCGTGAGCAAACAGTACGGCGCCCAGCATCTGGTCTTCGGTCAGCTCTTTGGCTTCCGATTCAACCATCAGGACGGCGTCGGAAGTACCGGCAACGACCATGTCCAGGCTCGAAGCAGCTTGCTGCTCGTAAGTCGGGTTCAGCAGGTAGCCGGTGCTTTCGTGGAAGGCAACGCGAGCGGCGCCGATCGGGCCGTCGAACGGAATGCCCGAAATGGCCAGGGCAGCCGAGGTACCGATCATCGCAGCGATGTCCGGATCGGTCTTCTTGCTGGTGGAAACAACGGTGCAGACAACCTGCACTTCGTTCATGAAACCTTCTGGGAACAGCGGACGGATCGGACGGTCGATCAGTCGGGAAGTCAGGGTTTCTTTTTCGGAAGGACGGCCTTCACGCTTGAAGAAACCGCCAGGGATCTTACCGGCAGCGTAAGTCTTTTCCTGGTAGTGAACCGACAGAGGGAAGAAGCCCTTGCCTGGATCAGCTTGTTTTGCACCGACTACAGTCACCAACACGCTGACGTCGTCGTCAACGGTGACCAATACTGCGCCGGAGGCCTGACGGGCGATACGGCCAGTCTCGAGGGTAACGGTCGATTGACCGAACTGGAATTTTTTGATTACCGGGTTCACGGTGTCCTACCTTCTTTGTGGCTCTTGGGGGAACTGGTTTCTTGCGAATTCTTGGGCAATGTCGGGAATCGGCCCAACGCCTGTCCAGGGTAAAACATGCATCCAGATAAAACTTGAGGCTGGGAGCCTGCAAGACGCCGGCGGTAAACCGCTGACGTCCGACAGACCACCAACCTCATAGCGCAATCGCTGATTAGCGACGCAGACCCAGGCGAGCGATCAGAGCGCTGTAACGGCTCACGTCCTTGCCTTTCAGGTAGTCCAGCAGCTTGCGACGCTGGTTTACCATGCGGATCAGACCACGACGGGAGTGGTGATCTTTACCGTTGGCCTTGAAGTGACCTTGCAGTTTGTTGATGTTGTGGGTCAGCAGTGCAACTTGCACTTCTGGCGAACCAGTGTCACCAACAGCTTGCTGGTAGTCAGCAACGATTTGAGCTTTTTCTTGAACGTCGAGAGCCATGAGGCAATCCTTTTATCAGGAAACTGTTTCAGGGAAACAGTTTCAACAGGCCAGGGACAAATCCCTGTATCTATAAATGAGTCGTGACCGTGCCTGTTAACAGCCACACTCGCCGACCTGCTGTTACACAGGCCGGTTCCGGTCATTCTGACCGAATCAAACGACGTGGCGCGATGCGCCCGTCTTCGCTCACTTCACCGATACCGATGAAGCGACCATTGTGATCCTGTACCCGTACCATGCCGAACTTCGGAGCATCCGGAGCACGCACCGGCTGACCGTTGAGCCAGTAGAACGCGCTCGCTTCCGAGAAGTGCAGCAACGGCCAATCGAGCAAGCCGCTGTCCGATGGCATGAGGAAGCGATCAACCGCTTCATTGCCGCCTTCGGCATGTACCGCTTCCAGTTCTTCGAGGGTAACTGTCTGCGCCAGGGTGAAAGGCCCGGCTTGGGTACGACGCAATTCTGCGACGTACGCACCACAACCGAGTTGCTCACCGATATCCTCCACCAGGGTGCGAATATAGGTGCCCTTGCTACAATCCACCGCAAGACGCGCAGTATCGCCTTCGAAGGCCAGCAATTCCAAGCGCGCAATAGTAACAGAACGCGGTTCGCGCTCCACTACTTCGCCTGCACGAGCCAGCTTGTACAACGGTTGGCCATCACGCTTGAGCGCCGAGTACATCGGCGGTATCTGACTGATTTGCCCACGAAATTTCGGCAAGGCCGCTTCGACATCGGCGCGACCAACGGTCACTGGGCGCTCCTGCAGAACTTCACCCTCGGCGTCTGCCGTGGTGGTGGTCTTGCCCAGTTGCGCCAGGGTTTCATAACCCTTGTCGGAATCGAGCAGGTATTGCGAGAACTTGGTCGCCTCACCGAAGCACAGCGGCAAGACGCCGGTGGCCAGCGGATCCAGACTGCCGGTGTGGCCGGCCTTCTCGGCGTTGAGCAACCAGCGAACCTTCTGCAACGCAGCGTTGGAGGTGAACCCCAACGGCTTGTCGAGCAGGATGATGCCGCTGACGTTACGACGGATACGTTTGACCTGAGCCACCGAATTACTCCTTGGTGTCTTCAGGTTCAGCAACGACCGGGTGCTGATTGTCTTCAGCAACGGCACGCTCGATCAGCGCCGACAAGTGCGCGCCACGGACGACGGATTCGTCGTAGTGGAAGTGCAGTTGCGGCACGCTGCGCAGTTTCATTTCACGGGCCAATTGCATGCGCAGGAAACCTGCAGCGGAATTGAGCACCTTGATGCTTTGCGCGATGTCTTCTGCGTTGTCCTGGCCCATCACGGTGATGAAAATCTTTGCGTGACCGACGTCACGGCTGACTTCCACAGCGGTAATGGTGACCAGACCCACACGTGGATCCTTGACTTCACGACGGATCAGTTGGGCAAGCTCGCGCTGCATCTGATCGCCGATACGTTGGGTACGGCTGTATTCTTTTGCCATGATTTGTTACCTGTTACTGCCCTGCGGCGAAACCCGCAAGGTCTGAAAGCGGCAAACGCCCGGCCTGACAAAAGCCAGACCGGGCGTTGCGTTTAGAGTCCGGGTGATGCGCCGCACGGTTGAGTACGGGCGACCATCACGGCTCCTGAAGTGCGCGAGTTAGAGGCTGCGAGCAACCTGAACCTTCTCGAAGACTTCGATCTTGTCGCCGACTTTAACGTCGTTGTAGCTCTTCACGCCGATACCGCATTCCATGCCGGCACGTACTTCGGAAGCGTCATCCTTGAAGCGGCGCAGGGATTCCAGCTCGCCTTCGAAGATAACGATGTCTTCACGCAGTACACGGATCGGACGGTTACGGTGCACAACACCTTCGATCACCATGCAACCGGCGATCGCGCCAAACTTCGGCGAACGGAACACGTCACGTACTTCGGCCACACCCAGGATGTTCTCGCGAACATCGCTGCCGAGCATGCCGGTCAGGGCTTTCTTGACGTCTTCGATGATGTCGTAGATCACGTTGTAGTAACGCATGTCCAGACCTTCCTGCTCGACGATCTTCCGTGCGCCAGCATCGGCACGCACGTTGAAGCCGAACAGTACAGCGTTCGAAGCCAGTGCCAGGTTAGCGTCGGACTCGGTAATACCACCGACACCGCCACCCACTACGCGCACTTGTACTTCGTCGTTGCCCAGGCCATTCAAGGCACCGTTCAACGCTTCCAGCGAACCACGGACGTCGGATTTGAGGACGATGTTGAGCGTCTTCTTCTCGGCCTGACCCATGTTTTCGAAGATGTTTTCCAGCTTACCGGCGTGAGCGCGAGCCAGTTTGACTTCGCGGAACTTGCCTTGACGGAACAGAGCCACTTCACGGGCTTTCTTCTCGTCAGCAACCACGCTCATCTCGTCGCCAGCGTCCGGGGTACCGTCCAGGCCGAGGATCTCGACAGGGATGGAAGGACCGGCTTCCTTGATTGGCTTGCCGTTCTCGTCGAGCATGGCGCGAACGCGGCCATAGTTCGAACCGACCAGGACCATGTCGCCTTGGCGCAGGGTACCGTCTTGAACCAGAACGGTTGCCACCGGGCCACGACCTTTGTCGAGACGCGATTCAACCACAACGCCACGGCCAGGAGCCGACGGAGTCGCTTTCAGTTCGAGAACTTCAGCTTGCAGCAGAACGGCTTCAAGCAACTCGTCGACGCCAGTACCGACTTTCGCCGAAACCGGAACGAACGGCGTATCACCGCCCCACTCTTCGGAAGTCACGCCGTGAACCGACAGTTCGCTACGGATGCGATCGAGATCAGCGCCCGGCTTGTCGATCTTGTTCACCGCTACAACCAGTGGAACGCCAGCCGCTACTGCGTGCTGAACCGCTTCAATGGTCTGCGGCATCACGCCGTCGTCCGCTGCAACCACCAGAATCACGATGTCAGTCGCCTTGGCACCACGAGCACGCATTGCGGTAAACGCGGCGTGACCCGGAGTGTCGAGGAAGGTGACCATGCCGCGTTCGGTTTCAACGTGGTATGCACCGATGTGCTGGGTGATACCACCGGCTTCGCCAGCAGCAACCTTGGCACGACGGATGTAGTCGAGCAGGGAAGTTTTACCGTGGTCAACGTGGCCCATTACAGTCACGACTGGCGCACGGGAGAACGACTCACCTTCAAACTTCAGGGACTCGGCCAGGGAATCTTCCAGGGCGGTGTCGCTGACCAGGGTCACTTTGTGGCCCAGTTCTTCGGCTACCAGTTGAGCAGTTTCCTGATCAAGCACCTGGTTGATGGTCGCTGGAGTACCCAGTTTGAACATGAACTTGATGATTTCAGCAGCCTTGACCGACATCTGATTGGCGAGATCGCCAACAGTGATGGTCTCGCCGATCTGCACATCACGCACGACAGGGCCGGTTGGGCTCTGGAAACCGTGAGCGTTGCGCTTCTTCAGCTTGGCCTTGCCGCGACCGCCGCGACGGAAGCCATCGCTTTCTTCGTCGGTAGTGCGTGGCGCCACGCGTGGAGCCGGCGCTTTTTCTTTGACCGAAGCGCGATGCGGAGCGTTTTTGCGCTCGCCATCACCACCGCCGCTGCGACGATTGTTGTCGTCGGCACGTGGTTTGTCCGGACGGCGCTGTTCGTTCTGCTTGTTGCGAACGTCAGCTGACGGTGCTGGAGCAGCGGCTACCACCGGTGCGCTTTCGCGAACAGGTTCGGCAACTGCAGCCGGCGCCGAAGCGGCGTTGGTAGCGGTTTGCGCAGCAGCAGGCTGGCGACGCGCTTCTTCTTCGGCGCGTTGCTTGGCTTCTTCTTCAGCCTTCTGACGGGCAGCATTTTCTACTGCGCGACGCTCATCCAGTTCACGCTTGCGTTCGGCTTCGATTTCTTCCGGGCTACGCTGTACGAAAACTTTCTTTTTGCGGACTTCTACGCTGATGCTTTTGCTACCAGCCACACGCAGGGTGCTGGTGGTTTTACGCTGCAGCGTGATCTTGCGTGGTTCTTCCACTTTCGCCTTGTGGCTGCTTTTCAAGTGAGTCAGCAGGGACTGCTTCTCACTGTCAGTCACATTTTCTTCGGCGGCGGTGTGCGGCAGACCTGCCTCACGCATCTGCTGCAACAGGCGCTCTACCGGTGTTTTGACCTCATCGGCCAGTTGTTTCACCGTGACTTGCGTCATGCACTTCTCTCCTCAGGCCGCGCCTAATTACTCGAACCAGTGGGCTCGGGCGGCCATGATCAACTTGCCGGCACGATCATCGTCAATGCCGTCGATGTCGAGCAGGTCGTCAATAGACTGCTCGGCCAGGTCTTCGCGGGTAATTACGCCGCGCACCGCCAGTTCCATCGCCAAATCCTTGTCCATACCCTCAAGCGAGAGCAGGTCTTCGGCCGGATGGGCGTCTGCCAGCTTTTCCTCAGTAGCGATGGCTTTGGTCAACAAACGATCCTTGGCACGAGCACGAAGCTCGTTGACGGTATCTTCGTCAAAGCCGTCGATGTTGAGCATTTCTTCCAACGGTACGTAGGCAATCTCTTCCAGGCTTGTGAAGCCTTCATCTACCAGCACCTGTGCCAGGTCTTCGTCGACTTCCAGCTCGTCGATGAAGTTGCGCAGGATGTCGCCGGTTTCTGCTTGCTGCTTAGCCTGGATGTCCGATTCGGTCATCACGTTCAGGGTCCAGCCAGTCAACTGGCTAGCCAGACGCACGTTCTGACCACCGCGACCGATGGCCTGAGCCAGATTGTCTGCGCCAACGGCGATGTCCATTGCATGGGCATCTTCGTCAACGATAATTGCCGCAACCTCAGCCGGGGACATGGCGTTGATCACGAACTGAGCAGGGTTGTCGTCCCACAGAACGATATCAACACGCTCACCGCCCAACTCACCCGACACTGCCTGGACGCGCGAACCGCGCATACCGATGCAAGCGCCTTGCGGGTCGATGCGTTTGTCCTTGGAGCGGACGGCGATCTTGGCGCGCGAACCCGGATCACGGGAGGCAGCCATTACTTCGATCAGGCCTTCAGCAATTTCCGGCACTTCGATACGGAACAGCTCGATCAGCATTTCCGGCGCGGTACGCGACAGGATCAACTGCGGGCCGCGGTTCTCGGTGCGGATTTCCTTGAGCAGCGCACGCAAACGCACGCCAACACGGAAAGTTTCGCGAGAAATGATGTCTTCGCGGGCCAGCAATGCTTCAGCATTGTTGCCCAGATCGACGATCACGTTGTCGCGGGTGACTTTTTTCACGGTGCCGGAGATGATTTCTCCCAGGCGTTCGCGATAGGCGTCGACCACTTGAGCGCGCTCGGCTTCACGTACTTTTTGCACGATGACTTGCTTGGCAGTCTGTGCAGCGATACGGCCGAACTCGATGGATTCGATTTTTTCTTCAACGACGTCGCCAACGTTGGCACCCGGATGCGTTTCAGCAACCTTGCTCGGCCAGGTTTCGATGGCCGGATCGTCGAGATCGTTCTCTTCGACGACCGTCCAGCGACGGAAAGTTTCGTATGCCCCGGTGTGGCGGTTAATTTCCACACGCAGGTCAACTTCGTCTTCAAAACGCTTTTTGGTAGCAGTGGCCAAAGCCAGCTCCAGCGCTTCAAAAATTACGCTTGCCGGTACGCCCTTTTCATTGGATACCGACTCAACAACCAGCAGTACTTCTTTGCTCATCGTACGCCTCGCCTTTCGCAAGCCATTGGATCCGCGGGATCCGCGTCTCAGTCAAAACTGGGAATAATGTTGGCCTTGTCGATCATATCGATCGGCAACAGGAATTCATGGTCTTCTACCTGCACCACGACATCCTGTTCTTCTACACCGCGCAGAAGGCCCTGAAAGTTGCGTCGACCCTCAAAAGGCGAGCGCAGCTTGATCTTCACTTGTTCACCGGCAAATTTTGCAAACTGCTCAAGAGTGAACAGTGGGCGCTCCATGCCAGGCGAGGAAACTTCAAGGGTGTATTCCACGGTGATTGGATCTTCAACATCCAGTACACCGCTGATCTGACGGCTGACAATGGCGCAATCGTCCACCAGCACGCCACCCTCTTTATCGATATAAACGCGCAACATCGAGTGACGACCCTGAGCCGAAAACTCGATACCCCAGCATTCATAGCCCAGGGCCACGACCACCGGGGCCAGCAAGGCCTGCAACTCTTCTAGCTTGCTCGACACCTGAACCCCCTAGTGCATGATATGTGCATGCTTTGCAAAATAAAAAAATGGGCGAAACGCCCATCCTTGAAACGCCGTCGAACAGCGGCGTTGAAAGTGTCCAGCTAACAAAAAGCCCCTTAAAAGGGGCTCCTTAAACTGGTTGCGGGGGCCGGATTTGAACCGACGACCTTCGGGTTATGAGCCCGACGAGCTACCAGACTGCTCCACCCCGCGACAAAGCTGGGGCGGAAGTATACGACCGATCCCTTAAAGGGTCAATGTAACCTTCCACCTGCAAGAAAGCCCGCAACAGCGGGCTCTCCTGACTAATTGGTACCGAGAAGGGGACTCGAACCCCTACACCCTATGGGCACAACCACCTCAAGGTTGCGTGTCTACCAATTCCACCACCTCGGCAAAACTACGTTTGAAACCCTTCTTACTTCTGCTCTTGAGCTGGAGGTACGTCAGTCGCTGGAGTAGCCGACTTTTGCTCTTGAAGCACCGGGACATCATCAGAAGCCGGTTGTTGTTGCTTAGGCACTTCCAACACTGCTGGATCTGGTAGCCCTGCCTGAGTCAGCTGATGAGCCTTCTCTTTAGCAAAGTAACCTAACCCCAAGCTGGTTATGAAGAAACCGGCGGCAAGTATAGCAGTAAACTTACTAAGAAAGGTAGAGGAACCTTGGCTTCCGAACACAGTATTTGAAGCACCTGCTCCGAAAGACGCGCCAGCGTCCGCACCCTTACCCTGCTGCAGCAAAACCAGAGCAACTACGCCCAATGCACCCAGCAGATGAAAAACGACTACGACTGTTTCCAGCATTTTTTCAGTTTCCCGCGGCGCGACAGATCGCACCGAACTCATCTGCATTCAGGGAAGCTCCACCAATGAGCCCCCCATCGATATCCGGCATGCCGAACAGTTCGACCGCATTGGCCGCCTTCACGCTGCCGCCGTATAGAAGCCGCACACCTCGTGCGACTTCAGAATTCTCTGCCGCCAGCTGCTCGCGAATGGCTTTATGCACATCCTGCGCCTGCTGCGGCGTTGCAGTCAGTCCGGTACCAATAGCCCAGACCGGCTCGTAAGCAATCACTGCCTTGGCAAAAGCACCTACACCCAGCTCCTCGATGATACTGCCCAGCTGACGCCCGACAACCTCAAGAGTTTTTCCGGCTTCGCGCTGCTCCAGGGTCTCCCCTATACACAACACCGGAATCAAGCCGCATGCCTGTGCCGCTGCGAACTTGCGATTCAGCATCCCGTCTCGCTCACCCATTATCTGGCGGCGTTCGGAGTGCCCGACAAGCACCAGGGAACAACCTGCATCCACCAACTGACTCGGTGCAATCTCACCGGTCAATGCACCTTGCATCGATTCCACCGCAGAGTTCTGCGCGCCGACCGAGATCGACTTGCCTTTCAAGCCATCAATCACTTGATTGATATACAAGCAAGGCGGGAATACCGCGACATCAACACCGCTTGGCAAGGCCAGATGACGAAGGCCGTTGATCAGCTCAGCGACGCTGGCGCGGGTACCGTGCATCTTCCAGTTACCAGCTACCATAGGGCGACGCATGCTGTACCTCGTCGGTCAAAGTGGGCGCAGATGTTACCCAACACAATCATGCCTTGCAAGCCGTATCAGGCAGAAACTTCACTTACCAGTTTTGCCAGCTCTTCGGCATAACCGCGAACCTGAGCTTCGTCCTCGCCTTCGACCATTACGCGCACCAGAGGCTCTGTCCCGGACTTGCGCAAAAGCACTCGACCGCGACCCGCCATAGCCTGGGTTACACGCGCACTGGCTTCCTTGACAGCCGGATGCTCAAGCGGACTTTCGCCACCACCAAAACGCACATTGATCAACACCTGAGGACACTTGCGCAACGCCTGACGCGTTTGCGCCAAACCTTCATTACGGGTCTTCAAGGCCATCAGCACTTGCAAAGCTGCGATGATCGCATCACCGGTCGTGGTGTGATTGAAGCAAACGATATGCCCCGAATTCTCGCCGCCGACCAGCCAGTTGCGCTCGAGCAACTCGGCGATCACGTAACGGTCGCCAACATTGGCACGAATAAATGGAATCGAAAGCTCTGCAAGCGCGAGCTCCAACCCCAGATTACTCATCAGGGTGCCAACCACGCCGCCCTGCAACTTCCCGCGCTCATGCAGATCGCGAGCAATGATGAACAGCAGCTCATCACCATCAACAATGGCACCGGTATGGTCGACCATCAAAACCCGATCGCCATCGCCATCAAAAGCGATACCCAGATCGGCGTGCTCTGCCAGCACCGCAGCCTGCAACTGCCCCATATGGGTCGAGCCACAATTCTCGTTGATGTTCAGACCGTTAGGCTGGGCTGACAACACGACAACTTCCGCACCCAACTCCCGGAAGACACTCGGAGCTACCTTGTAGGTCGCACCATGCGCACAGTCGATAACGATCTTGAGGCCAGAGAAACTGGTGCCCGTTGGCACGCTGCTTTTGCAAAACTCGATATAACGACCTGACGCATCGTTGATCCGCGACACTTTGCCGATCTTGCTTGATTCGACCACGGTCATCGGGGTATCGAGCAGCTCCTCGATCATCAGTTCCAGCTCATCCGGTAGCTTGGTGCCTTTACCGGAGAAAAACTTGATGCCGTTATCGTCATGCGGGTTGTGCGAGGCACTGATCACGATACCGGCCTCAGCCTGGAACGTGCGCGACAGGTAAGCGATGGCCGGCGTCGGCATAGGACCCAGCAGCATCACATCGGCACCGGCCGATGTCAGACCAGCCTCAAGTGCCGACTCGAACATATAACCGGAAATTCGCGTGTCCTTGCCGACCAGCACTTTGCAGGCACCCATCTTGCGAAACGCCATGCCGGCAGCCCAACCGAGCTTGAGCATGAAGTCAGGAGTAATCGGGTATTCTCCGACCCGGCCACGAATACCGTCAGTACCAAAGTATTTCTTGCTCATAAGTGCTCCGTCATTCTTATTCGGCTGATTCCACGGCCGCGATCATCCGCACCACGTCTACCGTTTCCGCCACATCATGGACGCGCAATATACGCGCACCCTTGACGGATGCCAGTGCCGCCAGTGCAAGACCACCATGCAAACGCTCACCCACCGGGCGATTCAGGGCATGGCCGATCATGCTTTTTCGGGAAACACCTACCAAAAGAGGTCGACCCAACGCGTGCAAGGCTTCCATATGCTTGAACAAGCTTAGATTGTGCTGCAGGGTTTTGGCGAAACCGAAGCCAGGATCAAGGATGATGCGCTCGACCGGAATTCCCGCCTGCGCACATTTAGCCATACGAACGGCAAGAAACTCGGCCACCTCGCGGGTGACATCCTGATAGTGCGGGTCGTCCTGCATATCGCCGGGCTCTCCCAGCATATGCATCAGGCATACCGGCAAGCCTGTGGCGGCAGCCGCATCCAAAGCCCCATCGCGCTGAAGCGAACGGACATCGTTGATCAACCCGGCACCCAGCCGCGCAGTTTCGCGCATGACGGCTGGCGTCGAAGTGTCGACCGAGATGATCACGTCCAGCTCACGATTGATCAGCTCGACGATCGGCGCCACACGCTCAAGCTCTTCTAGCGGCGACACCGCGCGCGCACCCGGCCGGGTTGACTCGCCGCCGACGTCGATAAGCGTCGCTCCCGCCTCCACCATGGCTTGCGCGTGACGCAAGGCTGCATCGAGCTGGCTGTATCGGCCACCATCAGAGAAGGAATCAGGGGTTACATTGAGAATGCCCATGACATGCGTCCGGGCCAAATCAAGAACCCGGTTGCCGCAAGGCAACCGGGTCAGGGACTGTACAGAAGTCATTTCAAACCTTAAACGTCAGCAGCCGGACCGCCAATCGGTGTTTCCGGACGCTCATCCCGAACCACTGGAGGTGGAGGCGTACCTGTACCACCCGACCAGTCGCGGGGCTCGCGAGGCGCGCGACCCGCCATGATGTCGTCGATCTGTTCAGCATCGATCGTTTCGTACTTCATCAGTGCATCAGCCATGGCATCGAGCTTGTCACGGTTGTCCGTGAGGATCTGCTTGGCCGTGCCATAGCACTGGTCGATGATGCTGCGCACTTCGGAGTCGATCAGCTTGGCTGTCTCGCCGGAGAAGCTGGCAGCCTGACCGCCACCACCGCGACCGAGGAATACTTCCCCCTCTTCTTCGGCGTACATCAACGGACCGAGTTTTTCCGACAGACCCCACTTGGTTACCATGTTCCGTGCGATCTGGCTGGCACGCATGATGTCGTTAGAGGCGCCTGTAGTCACACCGTCGAAGCCCAGAGTCATTTCTTCTGCAATACGGCCGCCGTACAGCGAGCAGATCTGACTGATCAATGCGCGCTTGGACAGGCTGTAGCGATCTTCTTCCGGCAGAAACATGGTCACACCCAGCGCACGGCCGCGCGGAATGATCGACACCTTGTACACCGGATCATGCTCAGGCACGACGCGACCCACGATGGCGTGGCCAGCTTCGTGATAAGCGGTGTTCTGCTTCTCTTTTTCGGACATGACCATCGATTTGCGCTCGGCGCCCATCATGATCTTGTCTTTGGCCAGCTCGAACTCTTTCATTTCAACGATGCGTTTGCCGCTGCGTGCAGCGAACAGGGACGCTTCGTTGACCAGGTTAGCCAGGTCAGCACCCGAGAAACCCGGAGTACCACGTGCAATAACGGCAGGAGCAACGTCGTCACCCATTGGCACTTTACGCATGTGAACCTTGAGAATCTGCTCGCGACCACGGATATCCGGCAGCCCCACCACAACCTGACGGTCGAAACGGCCCGGACGCAGCAGCGCAGGGTCGAGTACGTCAGGACGGTTGGTTGCAGCGATAACAATGATGCCGTCATTCATCTCGAAGCCGTCCATCTCAACCAGCAACTGGTTGAGAGTCTGCTCACGCTCGTCGTGACCGCCACCCATGCCAGCGCCACGATGGCGACCGACGGCGTCGATTTCATCGATAAAGATGATGCAAGGCGCGTGCTTCTTCGCCTGCTCGAACATGTCACGTACACGGCTGGCACCGACACCGACGAACATTTCGACGAAATCGGAACCGGAGATGGTGAAGAACGGAACCTTGGCTTCGCCGGCAATCGCCTTGGCCAGCAAGGTTTTACCGGTACCCGGAGGACCAACCATCAGCACACCGCGAGGAATACGGCCGCCCAGGCGCTGGAACTTGCCCGGATCACGGAGGAATTCAACCAGCTCGCCGACTTCTTCCTTGGCTTCGTCGCAACCGGCGACGTCAGCCAATGTGGTTTTTACCTGGTCTTCGGAGAGCAGGCGCGCCTTGCTCTTGCCGAAGCTCATCGGTCCGCCCTTGCCGCCAGCACCGCCCTGCATCTGGCGCATGAAGAACATGAACACCGCGATGATCACCAGGATCGGGAAGCTGGCCACCAGAAGCTGGGTCCAGATGCTTTGCTGTTCAGGCTGCTTGCCTTCAACCACAACGTGGTTGTCGACCAGATCGCCGATCAGGCCATTGTCCTGGATTGCCGGACGAATGGTCTTGAAGCTGTCGCCATCATTGCGTTTGCCGGTGATTACATAGCCATCAACCGCTACGCGCTCGACCTTGCCATCCTTGACCTGCTGGATGAAGTCGGAATAGTTGAGGGTCTGCGGCTCGTTAGGGCTGGAGAAGTTGTTCATCACCGTCACCAGGACAGCCGCGATGATCAACCACAGGATCAGATTCTTTGCCATATCGTTCAATTAACTACCCTCTGAAGCAAGCTCCGCTACTGGCGCGCGCTTCGCATGATATTCACCGGCCTAACTTACTACATTACCTACGACTCTGGCAGGCGCCGTCTGTAACCCTTTGTGAAACACTTTCTACACAATATTCGTTAATGCTAGCCGGGCGAAATACTAAAAACCTATCACCCCGCACAAAAACCTCGTTTTACTCACTACGCCCGCGATAACCCCAAGCCAGCATGTATTGCTCGCGAGAGGTGCCACGAGAGGAGTCCGGCTTGATCATCTGGATCTTGTCGAACTTCTTGCGAGCGTCCTTCAGGTAAACATCAAATCCTTCACCCTGAAAAATCTTGATCACAAAATTGCCACCTGGCTTGAGGATCCGCTCCGCCAGATCAAGTGCCAGCTCGCACAGGAACATGGCCTTCGGCATATCCACTTCAGGCGTACCACTCATATTGGGGGCCATATCGGAAATCACAAGGTCCACCTGCGAATTACCCACAGCCTCAAGGATTCGCCCGAGCACTTCGTCCTCGGTGAAGTCTCCATGAATGAAGGTCACGTCAGGAATACTGTCCATTTCCAGAATGTCCGAAGCGATCAAACGGCCCTGACCGCCGATCAGGCGGCTGGTGACCTGCGACCAGCCCCCGGGCGCTGCACCTAGATCGACAACGCTCATGCCAGGGCGGATCAGCTTGTATTTCTCCTGGATTTCCAGAAGTTTGTAACTCGCACGCGAGCGGTAGCCATCCTTCTGCGCTTGTTTCACATAGGGATCGTTGACATGTCTTTTCAGCCAACCAAGGCTTGTCTTGGAACGCGCCATTGGGCACCTCGTTGATAAGGGTCGTGATTAATTGGGCGGATCCACGAGCCCTCGGGTAAAATGGCCGCCATTTTACAGAATCCAGACGAAAGGGTCAGATTATGCCGCTCACTCCAGAGCAGAAGAAACAGTACAAATCCATTGGCCACCACCTCAAACCAGTTTTGACGGTAGCTGACAACGGTTTGACTGAAGGTGTTTTAGCCGAACTTGAACGCGCTTTGGCGGATCACGAGCTGATCAAAATCAAGCTCAACATCCTCGATCGCGAATCGCGCCTCGCGCACATCGCAGAGCTGTGCAAGGTTGGCAAAGCGGACCTGGTGCAGGTCATCGGCAAGATGGCACTGATTTACCGCAAGAACTTCAGCGTCAACAAGCAACTGTCGAACGTTCATCGCTTCAAGTGATGACAAGGGTCAAGGGTGTGCTTCGCGCACCCTGCCACTCCATCCTGGCACCGGCTGCATTACCAGCACCAGCCCGGAAAACCCCAGAACCAGATAACTGAACACCTGCCAGCGCTGCGCATCCGGCCAGCCGACACGCACTGCGACAAACATCGCACACGCATACAAAGCCATCAACAGCACCTGCCCACGAAAATCTCGCCATAGACTGGCAAGGCCCTCGGCCTGTACCAGCACCAAAGCCTGAAAAATAACGCATGCGGCGGCAAAACCTACCACCAGCACTTCAAATGCACTGGCGACTTCATCGATCAGCAACGGTGCCAGGCCAATCTGGCCCAGCGCCGGCTGCAAACCGAGATGTATCAGCCATAGACCGCCGACCCAAAGCATCTGGGTCAGCTGCCAAAGCATGGCGCCCGCATGCAGCGGGCGCCCTTTTTCAGATGTGACGGACTTCGACAATCTCGTACTCGATCACGCCGCTCGGCGTTTTCACGGCGACCACATCGCCCTCTTCCTTGCCGATCAAGGCACGGGCCAAAGGCGAGCCAACCGAAATCTTGCCGAGTTTGAAGTCAGCCTCATCCTCACCCACGATGTGGTAGGTGACGCTTTCATCGGTCTCGACGTTGGCGATTTCGACGGTAGTACCGAAAATCACTTTGCCGGTGTGCGGAATCGACGTGACGTCAATGATGACCTGATTCTGAATCCGGCCTTCGATATCACGAATCCGCGCTTCGACCATGCCCTGCTGTTCGCGTGCGGCATGGTATTCAGCGTTTTCTTTCAAGTCACCCAACTCGCGGGCCGTACCGATGTCCTGGCTGAGCTTCGGACGAACGACCTTGGTCAGGTGAGCGTGTTCTTCTTCCAGGGCTTTAGCGCCCTGGACAGTCATTGGGTATTTGATCATGCCTTCAATCCTGCGTGTAGATCCTGCAAGCGACGCACGGTCTTTTCCGGACCGAACTTCAGCGCTTCACAGATAGCTTCGCCAGCAGCAATGGTGGTGGTGCAGTAAATCTTGTGCTGCAAGGCATTACGACGAATGGAGTACGAATCAGCGATCGACTGACGACCTTCGGTGGTGTTGATGATCAGGGTGACTTCGTCATTCTTGATCATGTCGACCACGTGCGGACGACCCTCGGTCACCTTGTTCACACGGCGCACTTTCAGGCCTGCGGCTTCGATCAGCTTGGCAGTACCGGCAGTGGCAACCACTTCGAAACCCAAGTTGATCAGATCGCGGGCCACGCCTGCAACCAGAGGCTTGTCATCGTCGCGAACGCTGATGAACGCAGTACCGCCGGTCGGCAGCACTTCGCTGGCGCCCATCTGGGCTTTGGCGAATGCTTCACCGAAGGTGTCGCCGACGCCCATCACTTCACCGGTCGACTTCATCTCTGGGCCGAGGATCGGGTCAACGCCAGGGAATTTGGCGAACGGGAACACCGCCTCTTTCACGCTGTAGAAGTTCGGGATGATTTCTTTGGTGAAGCCAATTTCTTTCAGGGTCTTACCGGCCATCACGCGGGCAGCGATCATGGCCAGGGAGACACCGATGCACTTCGACACGAACGGTACGGTACGCGAAGCGCGCGGGTTGACTTCGATGACGTAGATGTCTTCGCCCTGCAAAGCCAACTGCACGTTCATCAGGCCGACAACGCCCAGTTCCAGAGCCATTTTCTTGACCTGCTCGCGCATCTCGTCCTGGATGTGCGCCGGCAGCGAGTACGGCGGCAGCGAGCAAGCGGAGTCACCGGAGTGAACGCCAGCCTGTTCGATGTGCTGCATGATCGCGCCGATCACCACGTCTTTGCCGTCGCAGACCGCATCCACGTCCATCTCGATGGCGCAGTTGAGGAAGTGGTCGAGCAGCACCGGGCTGTCGTTGGACACTTTCACCGCGTCACGCAGGTAGCGCTTGAGCTCTTCTTCTTCGTAAACGATTTCCATCGCGCGACCACCCAGGACATAGGATGGGCGCACTACCAGCGGGTAGCCGATCTTGCTGGCGGCACGAATCGCTTCGTCTTCGCTGCGCACGGTGGCATTTGGCGGCTGACGCAGGTTCAGGCGCTCAACCATTTGCTGGAAGCGCTCACGGTCTTCGGCACGGTCGATAGCGTCAGGGCTGGTGCCGATGATTGGCACGCCAGCCGCTTCCAGCGCACGCGCCAGTTTCAGCGGAGTCTGACCACCGTACTGGACGATCACGCCTTTCGGCTTCTCGACGCGGCAGATTTCCAGCACGTCTTCGAGGGTTACCGATTCGAAGTACAGACGGTCGGAAGTGTCGTAGTCAGTGGAAACGGTTTCCGGGTTGCAGTTGACCATGATCGTTTCGTAGCCGTCTTCGCGCAGAGCGAGGGCGGCGTGCACGCAGCAGTAGTCGAACTCGATGCCCTGGCCGATACGGTTCGGACCGCCACCCAGAATCATGATTTTGTCGCGGCCCGAAGGCGCGGCTTCGCACTCTTCCTCGTAAGTCGAGTAGAGGTATGCGGTGTCGGTGGCGAACTCGGCGGCGCAGGTGTCAACGCGCTTGTAAACCGGGAACACTTCCAGCTTGTGACGGTGCGTGCGCAGGTTCTTCTCGGTCACACCCAGCAGCTTGGCCAGACGCTGATCGGAGAAGCCTTTGCGCTTGAGCTTGTACATCACGTCGCGGTCGATCGCGGACAGACCGAGGGTCTTGACCTTCTCTTCGTCCTTGATCAGATCTTCGATCTGTACCAGGAACCAAGGGTCGATCATGTTCATGCCGAAGATTTCTTCGACGGTCATGCCGGCGCGGAAAGCGTCTGCCACGTACCAGATACGCTCGGCGCCCGGCACGGTCAGTTCGCGCTTGAGCACGCTCATGCTTTCCGGGTTGCTCAGGTCGAGCTTCTCGTCCAGACCGCAAACGCCGACTTCCAGACCGCGCAGAGCTTTCTGCAGGGATTCCTGGAAGGTACGGCCGATGGCCATGACTTCACCAACCGACTTCATCTGAGTGGTCAGTCGCGCGTCAGCCTTGGCGAATTTCTCGAAGGCAAAGCGCGGCAGCTTGGTCACAACGTAGTCGATCGACGGCTCGAAGGACGCCGGAGTCTTGCCGCCGGTGATGTCGTTCGACAGTTCGTCGAGGGTGTAGCCCACAGCCAGTTTGGCCGCGACTTTTGCAATCGGGAAACCGGTGGCTTTCGAAGCCAGGGCCGAGGAACGCGATACGCGCGGGTTCATCTCGATCACGACCATGCGGCCAGTGTTCGGGCAGATACCGAATTGAACGTTGGAGCCGCCAGTCTCGACGCCGATCTCGCGCAGTACCGCCAGGGAGGCGTTACGCAGGATCTGGTATTCCTTGTCGGTCAGGGTTTGCGCTGGAGCAACGGTGATCGAGTCACCGGTGTGCACGCCCATCGGGTCGAAGTTTTCGATCGAGCAAACGATGATGCAGTTGTCCTTTTTGTCGCGGACAACTTCCATTTCATATTCTTTCCAGCCGATCAGCGATTCGTCGATCAGCAGCTCTTTGGTCGGCGACAGATCCAGACCACGGGCGCAGATTTCTTCGAACTCTTCACGGTTGTAAGCGATACCGCCACCGGTGCCGCCCATGGTGAAGGACGGACGGATGATGCACGGGAAGCCGAGGGTTTCGAGAACCGCGTTGGCCTCTTCCATGCTGTGGGCGATACCGGAACGCGGGCACGCCAGGCCGATGGATTTCATCGCCTTGTCGAAACGCGAACGGTCTTCAGCCTTGTCGATGGTGTCGGCGTTGGCGCCGATCATTTCTACGCCGAATTTCTCCAGAACGCCTTCGCGCTCCAGGTCCAGGGCGCAGTTCAGAGCGGTCTGGCCGCCCATGGTTGGCAGCACAGCGTCCGGACGTTCTTTTTCGATGATCTTGGCAACGGTCTGCCACTTGATCGGTTCGATGTAGGTGGCGTCGGCCATGTCCGGGTCGGTCATGATGGTGGCCGGGTTGGAGTTCACCAGGATGACGCGGTAACCCTCTTCGCGCAGGGCTTTGCAGGCCTGGGCGCCGGAGTAGTCGAATTCGCAGGCCTGGCCGATAACGATCGGGCCAGCGCCGAGAATCAGGATGCTTTTAATGTCTGTACGTTTTGGCATGGGTTTGTCACTCAAATCCGCAGGTCAGTCGGCAAGCCGTCTTGATCGATTTCTGAAGTCCCGAAGGGGCCGCCGGTGTCGGGGCCGCCCTCGAGGGCTTCTCTCTACAGTCTCAAGGCGAACGCTTAGCGTCGCTTGGCCATCTCGTTGATGAAGCGGTCGAACAGTGGCGCAACATCGTTCGGGCCCGGGCTCGCTTCAGGGTGGCCCTGGAAGCTGAACGCGCTCTTGTCGGTGCGCTCAATGCCTTGCAGGGTGCCGTCGAACAGCGACTTGTGGATCGCACGCACGTTGGCTGGCAGGGTTTCTTCGTCCACCGCGAAACCGTGGTTCTGGCTGGTGATCATCACGACGCCAGTGTCCAGATCCTGCACCGGGTGGTTGGCACCGTGGTGGCCATGGCCCATTTTCAGGGTCTTGGCGCCGGAGGCCAGAGCCAGCAGTTGGTGACCGAGGCAGATGCCGAATACCGGAATCTCGGTTTCCAGGACTTCCTTGATCGCCTTGATCGCGTAGTCGCATGGCTCCGGATCACCAGGGCCGTTGGACAGGAACACGCCGTCCGGCTTCAGTGCCAGCACATCAGCGGCCGGGGTCTGAGCCGGCACCACGGTGACGCGGCAGCCGCGCTCGACCAGCATGCGCAGGATGTTGACCTTGACGCCGTAGTCGTAGGCAACCACGTGGTAAGGCAGCTCGGAAGCGTCGATGGTCGCGTGGCTGTCGGTCTTCAGATCCCAGACAGTCGAGCGCCATTCGTATTGGGTCTTGGTGCTGACAACTTTCGCCAGGTCCATGCCCTTCAGGCCCGGGAAGCCTTGCGCAGCGGCGATAGCCGCTTCTTCGGAGATGTTGTCGCCGGCCATGATGCAGCCGTTCTGAGCGCCTTTTTCACGCAGGATACGGGTCAGGCGACGGGTGTCGATACCGGCGATTGCCACAACGTTGTTGGCTTTCAGGTAGTCGGACAGGGACATCGTGTTACGCCAGTTGCTCGCTACCAGCGGCAGGTCGCGGATGACCAGGCCAGCGGACCAGACGCGGTCGGACTCGGCATCTTCCGGCGTGGTGCCGGTGTTGCCGATGTGCGGGTAAGTCAGGGTAACGATCTGTTGGGCGTAGGAAGGATCGGTAAGGATTTCCTGATAGCCGGTCATTGCGGTGTTGAACACCACCTCACCAACGGTTTGACCGTCGGCACCAATGGCTTCGCCGCGAAAAATGCTGCCATCAGCAAGGGCAAGTATGGCTGGCTTAGTCAAGAAGACCTCCCGTAAATAACGCATGAAAGGGCGATCGCAGGTTGTAAAAAAGCGGAGTGACGTATGGACACGTCACCCCGCTTCTTCACTGAATTATTCTGCGCGCTTTTAGTGGACACACTAAAGCTGTAGCTTACAGAAAAAGGCTTTTTTGGTCCACCGCTAAAGAGCCTAAAAGGCCGGAGAATGCGACAGGTCGTCGCCAAGCGGAGAAAAACCAGCGCAAACAGGGCGTTTGCGCCGGGTTCAGCAGTGTATCAACGCAGGTCGAGCACGTCTTGCATGTCATACAGACCCGGCTCGCGACCATCCAGCCACAACGCAGCACGTACCGCGCCCTTGGCAAAAGTCATGCGACTCGAAGCCTTGTGCGTGATCTCCAGACGCTCACCTTCACAGGCGAACAGCACGGTGTGATCACCCACCACATCACCACCACGCACGGTGGCGAAGCCGATGGTTTCACGCTCACGAGCGCCGGTGTGACCTTCTCGACCGTAAACAGCAACCTTCTGCAGATCACGATCCAGCGCACCGGCAATCACTTCACCCATGCGCAACGCCGTACCCGACGGTGCATCGATCTTGTGACGGTGATGAGCTTCGATAATTTCGATGTCCGCTTCATCACCCAGCACACGCGCCGCCATATCGAGCAATTTCAGCGACAGATTGACGCCGACACTGAAGTTGGCCGCGAACACGATCGGAATATCCTTGCCCGCCTCGGCCAGCAACTGTTTCTGCCCAGCGTCGAGGCCAGTGGTACCGATAACCATCGCTTTGCCTGCCTTGCGGCAGAACGCCAGATTTTTCAGCATCACTTCCGGCAGGGTGAAGTCGATCAACACGTCGAACTCTTCAGCCACGGCCTCGATATGACCGGACAAAGGCACGCCGATGCGACCCAGCGAGGCCAGCTCACCGGCATCGACGCCGATCAGCGTACTGCCCGGACGAACCACGGCAGCGGTCAACCCGGTCAGCGGCGCGCTCTGCTGCACGGCCTCGACCAGAATCTTGCCCATGCGCCCAGCAGCGCCCATCACAGCTATACGTCGCATGCGGACTCCTTACAGATCGCCGAAGAAGCGCTTCACACCGTCGAACCAACCGGTGGTTTTCGGCGAGTGACTGTTGTCGTCCGCCAGCGAGCTGCGGAACTCTTCCAGCAGTTCGCGCTGACGACGATTCAGATTGACCGGCGTCTCGACTGCCACACGGCACATCAAGTCGCCCGCACCGCCACCACGTACCGGCGCCACGCCTTTACCGCGTACACGGAACTGCTTGCCAGTCTGAGTGCCTTCGGGAATTTTCAGTTTGACGCGACCGTCGAGGGTCGGAATTTCCAACTCGCCGCCCAACGCCGCATCGACGAAGCTGATCGGCACTTCGCAGAACAGATGTTTGCCATCACGCTGGAAGATGTCGTGCTCGCGCACGTTGATGACTACATACAGGTCGCCAGTCGGCCCGCCCTGCGAACCCGCCTCGCCTTCGCCTGACAGACGAATGCGGTCGCCGGTATCGACGCCGGCCGGCACTTTGACCGACAGGGTTTTGTACTCTTCAACGCGACCGTCACCGTGGCAGGAATCGCACGGATCGGAAATGATCTTGCCCTGGCCATGGCAACGCGGGCAGGTTTGCTGCACCGAGAAGAAGCCCTGCTGCATGCGCACCTGACCGATGCCACCACAGGTCGGGCACGTCGATGGCGAGGAGCCCTTCTTGGCACCCGAACCATCGCACGGCTTGCAGTTGACCAGTGTCGGAACGCGGATATTCACCGACGTACCGCGCACCGCTTCTTCCAGATTCAGCTCCAGGGTGTAGCGCAAGTCGCTGCCACGCTGAGCGCCGCCACGGGAACCGCCGCGACCGCCACCGAAGAAATCACTGAAGACATCACCAAAGATGTCCGAGAAGTTCTGGCCGCCAAAACCGGCACCGCCGCCACCCATGCTCGGGTCGACGCCGGCATGACCGTACTGGTCGTACGCTGCGCGCTTGCTGGAATCAGACAGCACTTCATAGGCCTCATTGGCCTCTTTGAACAGTTCTTCCGACGCTTTGTCATCGGGATTACGGTCCGGGTGGTGCTTCATCGCCAGACGACGGTAAGCCTTTTTCAGGTCCGCATCGCTTGAGCCACGCTCAACACCCAACACTTCGTAATAGTCACGCTTTGCCATAAGTCTTCTGCACTCTTGAGGACGTTCGGCAAACCCCTCCTGAGGATCGCCAAACTCGTTGAGCCCCAATACAGGCCCGGACCCAACTCACGTCAATTCAACGATCCTGGTCTTTGATTCTGCGGTACTTTCGGCGTGAAAAGCAGGAGCATCTTCAGCCATACCGCCAACATCCGAACGTTGTCGCATGCTGTAAAAATTCGCGTATTCCAGATACGCCAACGCGGGAGCTAGCTCCCGCGCGGCGACATCCTACCAGTCACTGCCTGAAGGCAGTCAACCGGCCGACCAACAACTTACTTGTGGTCTTTGACTTCTTCGAACTCTGCATCGACAACGTCGTCAGCCTTCTCAGCCGATTCGCCTTGCGGGGCTGCGCCATCAGCTGGCTGAGCCTGTTCGGCATACATCTTCTGAGCAACCGGAGCGGAGACTTTCGACAGCTCTTCAACCTTCGCTTCGATAGCAGCCTTGTCGTCGCCTTTGACAGCGGCTTCCAGAGCAACCACAGCAGCTTCGATCGCAGTCTTCTCTTCAGCGGTGACCTTGTCGCCCGCGTCGGAGATCATTTTGCGCGTCGAGTGAACCAGTGCGTCGCCCTGGTTACGGGCAGCAGCCAGTTCTTCGAACTTGCGGTCTTCCTCAGCGTTGGCTTCGGCGTCACGCACCATGCGCTCGATCTCTTCGTCGGACAGACCGGAGTTGGCCTTGATCACGATCGACTGAGTCTTGCCGGTGGCCTTGTCTTTCGCACCAACGTGCAGGATGCCGTTAGCATCGATGTCGAAGGTCACTTCGATCTGCGGCACACCACGTGGAGCAGGTGGAATGTCGGCCAGGTCGAACTTGCCCAGGGACTTGTTCTGAGTGGCTTGCTTACGCTCGCCCTGCAGCACGTGAATGGTCACAGCGCCCTGGTTGTCGTCGGCAGTCGAGAACACTTGCGATTTCTTGGTAGGAATCGTGGTGTTTTTCTCGATCAGCGCGGTCATCACGCCACCCATGGTTTCGATACCCAGGGTCAGCGGGCTGACGTCGAGCAGCAGAACGTCTTTCACGTCACCGGCCAGAACAGCGCCCTGAATCGCAGCACCCATGGCAACAGCTTCGTCCGGGTTAACGTCTTTACGCGCTTCTTTACCGAAGAAATCAGTAACCAGCTTCTGTACCAGCGGCATACGGGTCTGACCACCGACCAGAATCACGTCGTTGATCGCGCCAACATCCAGACCGGCGTCTTTCATGGCGATGCGGCAAGGTTCGATGGTGCGCTGAACCAGGTCTTCAACCAGTGCTTCGAGCTTGGCACGCGAGATCTTCACGTTCAGGTGCTTAGGACCGGTTGCGTCTGCAGTGATGTACGGCAGGTTGACGTCGGTCGACTGAGCGGACGACAGCTCGATCTTGGCTTTCTCAGCGGCTTCTTTCAGGCGCTGCATGGCCAGCGGGTCACCTTTGAGGTTCATGCCGCTTTCTTTCTTGAATTCGTCGACGAGGTAGTCGATCAGACGAATGTCAAAGTCTTCACCGCCGAGGAACGTGTCACCGTTGGTCGCCAGTACTTCGAACTGATGCTCGCCATCAACTTCAGCGATCTCGATAACGGAAACGTCGAACGTACCGCCACCCAGGTCATAAACGATCACGGTGTGATCGCCCTTGGCCTTGTCCATACCGTAAGCCAGAGCAGCTGCGGTTGGTTCGTTGATGATACGTTTTACGTCCAGACCGGCGATGCGGCCGGCGTCTTTGGTCGCCTGACGCTGGCTGTCGTTAAAGTAGGCCGGAACGGTGATCACCGCTTCGGTCACTGGCTCGCCGAGGTAGTCTTCGGCGGTTTTCTTCATTTTCTTCAGAATTTCAGCCGAGATTTGTGGCGGTGCCATTTTCTGGCCGTTCACTTCTACCCAGGCGTCGTTGTTGTCAGCCTTGACGATCTTGTAAGGGACCATCTGGATGTCTTTCTGCACAACTTCTTCGTCAAAACGACGACCGATCAGACGCTTTACTGCGTACAGAGTGTTGTGCGGGTTGGTCACGGCCTGACGCTTGGCCGACTGACCTACGAGGATTTCGCCATCGTTGGCGTAAGCGATGATCGACGGCGTGGTACGCGCGCCTTCAGCGTTTTCGATAACTTTTGCTTTGCCGTTTTCCAGCACGGAGACGCAGGAGTTGGTGGTCCCCAGGTCGATACCGATAATTTTGCCCATGTTAACTCTCCCGAAACTTTTGATTTTGTTGCCGCAGCAGTGGTGGCTAACTGCGGTAATACTTAAACGCTTGACTTCTAAATGGGGGCCTTGCGGCTAATTTCAAGCCTTCTCGTCAATCGAAGGCGAAATTGGCGCAGGCGCCTTGCTGACCACAACCATGGCCGGGCGCAACAGGCGACCGTTGAGCTGGTAGCCTTTCTGAAACACCTTCAGAACACTGTTCGGTTCTACGTCGGCGCTTTCCTGCATGGCCATCGCCTGGTGGTGAACGGCGTTGAACGGTTCGCCATGCGGATCGATCGCCTCAAGCTGATAACGCTTGAGGGTGTCATGGAACATTTTCAGCGTCAGCTCGATGCCTTCGCGCATCGGACGGATGCTTTCGTCGTCCGGGTTCGACAGCTCAAGGCCGCGCTCCAGGCTGTCGACGATCGGCAGCAGGTCACTGGCAAATTTTTCCAGGGCAAACTTGTGCGCCTTTTCGACGTCCTGCTCGGCCCGACGACGGACATTCTGCAGATCGGCAGCTACACGCAGAGACTGATCCTGCGCGGCGGCCAATTGCTCTTCGAGCACTTGTACACGGGTCGCCAGGTCATCACCCGAACCTTCGGGCGCCTGATTGGCTTCTGGGTTTTGCGTATCTACTGTCTGTTCGTCAGCCATAGAATTCTCCTTTCAATTTCGTCCGCGAGCCTGACTCGCGCTTCTGCCCCGATATATGGGGCCGCAAAATCAGGCTTCAAGGGTCTTCAAGCATTAACCCTACAAAAAAGTGCCGCATTCTCATTCCCCGATGCACTAAGAACATTTTCAGTTCAAGCAAATCGAGCTAAGGGCAGGCATTGTCAGCCAGAAACAAAACACTGTATAAATAACCAGACCTAAAGCCTGGGAGCGGCCGTTATGCTGGTGCACCTGTCCGTACACAACTACGCCATCGTTGAACATCTCGATCTCGAACTTGATCGCGGGATGAGCGTGATCACAGGGGAAACCGGCGCCGGCAAGTCGATCATGCTCGACGCGTTGGGCCTGACGCTCGGCGATCGCGCCGACAGTGGCGTGGTTCGCCCCGGCGCTGACAAGGCCGACATTCTCGCGACTTTCGATCTGGTCGACATTCCCGAAGCCAGCGCCTGGCTGGCCGAGCGCGATCTGGACATCGACGGGCCGTGCATCCTGCGCCGCGTCATTACCAGCGAAGGTCGTTCGCGCGGCTATATCAACGGCACACCCTGCCCGCTTGGCGATCTGAAAGCACTCGGCGAATTGTTGATAGATATCCACAGCCAGCACGAACACCAGTCCCTGCTGAAAACCGATACCCATCGGCGCTTGCTGGATGAATACGCCGGTGCCACCGATCTGGCGCGCCAGGTGCACCTCGCCGCCCAGCGCTGGCGCCAGACCCGCCAGGAGCTGGAGCGCCTCTCCAATTCCGGCGACGAACAACGCGCGCGCCATCAACTGCTCAGCTACCAGCTCGAAGAGCTGGAAAACCTCGGCCTCGGCGATAACGAGCTTGAGCAGTTGGAGCAGGAACACAAAAACCTGACCAACGCTGAGACCTTGCTGGGCATTTGCCGGCAAGTGGTCGAGCAATGCAGTGAAAGCGATTCCGGCAATGTCTTGAACGCGCTGACCGCGAGCCTCAATCGCCTGTCGAGCGTGAATAACTCGGTTGGCGCACTGGGTGAGGCCAGCAGCCTGCTGACCAGCGCGCAGATTCAGGTCGAAGAGGCCGTCGGCGAACTCAATCGTTTCCTCGATAACTTCGATGCCGATCCGGCGCGTCTGCAGTATCTGGAAGAACGCCTCGACGCTATCTATACCCTGGCGCGCAAACACCGGATTCAACCGACAGAAGTCGCAGAAATGCAGCAAAAGTTGCTGGATGAAATCGAAACCCTCAACGCAAATGACGAATCCATTGAGCGCTTGGGTGAAGAGCTGGGCTCCTATGCCCGGCACTATCAAGAAAAGGCTCGGGAACTGAGCGATCTCCGCCACCAGGCTGCTGGCAGTCTCGCCAGCGCGGTTGAACAGGAGATTCAGCGACTGGGCATGCCTGGCGGTCGATTCACTATCGAATTGAAGGCCAACAGTAGCGACGAGTTGCTGCCCAATGGACTGGAGCAGGTCGAGTTGCTCGTCAGCGCTAACCCGGGCCAGCCTCTAAAGGCGCTCGCGAAAGTCGCTTCCGGCGGTGAACTGTCGCGGATCAGCCTGGCGATTCAGGTGATTACCGCGCAGACGTCCCGCGTTCCAACGCTGGTTTTTGACGAAGTCGACGTTGGTATCGGTGGCCCGACCGCTGAAATTGTCGGCCAATTGTTGCGTCGACTCGGTGAGCGCGGACAAGTATTGACGGTGACGCACTTGCCGCAAGTCGCGGCGCAAGGCCATCAGCATCTGTTTGTGCACAAGGTGCGCGGCGAACAGGCTACGCACACTGCCGTATCCAAACTGAGCAAGAACGATCGCATAGAAGAAGTTGCGCGGATGCTTGGTGGTATCGATCTAACCAAGGAATCACTCGCCCACGCGAAGAAGATGGTCATTACCGCGAAGGTTTGAGAACGACAGAAAGCACGAAGGCGACCCTGGGGTCGCCTTCGTTCGTTTCGCGAATCTGAAATTCGCGCGACATGCTTACTTTTTCTTGCGGATGTACAGCACCAGGTTGTGATCCACCAACTCGACACCGTGCTCCTCGGCAATTGCCTTCTGGAGTTTTTCGATTTCCGGGCTAACGAATTCGACAACCTCACCGGTCTCCACATCGACCATATGGTCGTGGTGACCGCCATCAGCCAGCTCGAAGACCGCGTGGCCGCCGTCGAAGTTGTGACGGACCACGAGGCCAGCCGCTTCGAACTGGGTCAGAACACGGTAAACCGTGGCCAGACCGACGTCCTCGCCAGCTTCCATCAACGCCTTGTAGACGTCCTCGGCACTCATGTGACGCTGCTCGGTGGAGTCGAGCATTTGCAGGATCTTGACCCGTGGCAGGGTCACTTTAAGGCCGGCTTTGCGTAGTTCGCTATTTTCAACCATGGTCAGCTTTCTCGCGATGCTGCTTCGCAGCTTCTCTTAATGCGGGTATGATCGGCGTTTACGTTGTCCCAGCCAAGATAGTGGAAGTCGCCCACCGATGCAAAACACCAAGCTCTTGCTAACCAGTTTCACCTTTGTGGGACTGCTCGCACTCGCCGGTTGTTCATTCCCCGGGGTTTACAAAATCGACATCCAGCAGGGCAATGTCGTCACGCAGGATATGATAGACCAGTTACGCCCGGGAATGACCCGGCCGCAAGTACGGTTTATCATGGGTAACCCCCTGCTGACCGACACGTTCCATGCCGATCGCTGGGATTATCTGTACAGCCTGCAACCGGGTGGCGGTGAACGCCAACAGGAACGCGTCAGCGTTATTTTCAACTCAAACGACCAGCTTGTCAGCCTGTCCGGTGACTTTATGCCGGGCGTCAGCCGTGACGAAGCCATTCTCGGCAAGGACAGTGGCACTTCTGTGACCGCTCCTGCTGAAAACGCCGAGAAGCCAGAACCGGAAAAACCGGTCAAGCCAGGTTCCTTGCTGGATCAGATCCAGAAGGACGTCGATGGTGTGGAAACCGTTCCGGTTCCAACGCCAGAGCCCCTGGACACCTCGCCGCAATAATTTGCGACGCAATAAAAAACCCGGAAATTCCGGGTTTTTTATTGTCTGAGATTTGGCTTTTTACGCGTTTCGAGCCTTGGCTTCGGCAGCCTTGGCCGCTCGCAAGCGTCGAACCTCTTTAGGATCGGCGAGCAACGGGCGATAAATCTCGATGCGATCTCCCGCCTGAATCACCCGCGAATCCGGGTCAGAGACTACTTTTCCAAAGATGCCCAGCGGGCACTCCGCCAGATTCAGCTCAGGAAACTCGCTATCAATACCCGATGCAAACACCGCAGCCCGCACCGTCGCGCCTTCTTTTACGCTGACAGCGCGTAAAACCTGACGATCCACAGCCGCGTATACCACCTCTATCTCGATCACTGACTCAACCATGCATCTGCTTGGCGCGCTGACAGAACGCGTCCACCAGCGTATTCGCGGCCTGATTGAACAGCGGCCCCAACGTCGCGCGCACCAGCGGCCCGGCATAGTCGAACGACAGATCCAGGCTGATCTTGCAGGCCTTCTCGTTCAACACCTTGAACACCCAGACGCCGTGCAGTTGATTGAACGGCCCTTCTTCCAGGTTCATTTCGATCGACTGCCCCGGCACCAGCGTATTGCGCGTCACAAAATGTTGACTGAGACCGCCCTTGGCCACGCCAACACTGGCGCGCATATGCTCCGGCGAGCTTTCCAGCACCTCAGCCGAAGAGCACCACGGCAGAAATTCCGGGTAACGCGCCACGTCGTTGACGAGGTCATAGAGAAATTGCGCCGGGTACGGCAGCAGCGCTGATCGTTGAATATGTGTCGTCATGTAAGCGTTACTTCCAGAGCTGAGCGGCAAACACTACAAGAATGCCGATGGGCGCCACGTAGCGCATCAAGAACAAAGACAGGGCAAACAGCGCCGGGTTACGGATCGACAGTTCGTCGCGTACCGCTTCACGCCCCATCACCCATCCGGCAAACAGCACAAAACACAGGCCACCGAGCGGCAACATGATCCGCGAGGTGAAGAAATCGATCACGCCAAAGAAGTCCAGACCACCCTGCGCACCCCATTGGTAGAGGTGGAACATCCCGCCTTCGTTCACGAAAAATTTGGCTTCCTTCCAGATATTGAAGGAGAACACCGTGCCCAGACCGACGAACCAGCAGATGAACGCCAGCCAGAAAGTCACCCACGCGCGACTGACTTTCGTGCGCTCAACCAGATAGGCAACCATCGGCTCGAGCAACGAAATCGCAGAACTCCATGCCGCAATCGCCACCAGCACAAAGAACACCACGCCCATCAACTGACCGAAAGCCACATTACCAAAGGCAAATGGCAGACTGACGAACATCAGGCCAGGCCCTTCGCTAGGATTCAGGCCTCCGGCAAACACAATCGGGAATAAGGCCAGACCGGCGACCAGCGACACAAAGGTATCCAGCAGTGCTACACCGACAACCGTGCCCGACAACGACGAACTCTTCGGCATGTAAGCGCCGTAGATCATGATCGAGCCGACACCAACGCTCAGCGAGAAGAACGCGTGCCCCATCGCTGGCAACAGGCCGTCGAGAACTTTTTCCGGGTGGAAGTCGAACATGAAATGCACGCCCTCCATGAAATGCCCGGTGGTCATGCTGTAACCCAGCAGCACCAGGATCATCACGAACAGCAGCGGCATCATGATGCGCAGGCTGCGCTCAAGCCCGGCGACCACGCCTTTGGCGATGACGAAGGCCGACAACAGCATGAAAATCGTATGCCAAAGTGTCAGGCGCCATGGATTGGAGATGACATTGCCGAAATAAGCGCCGACCTGATCGGCCGTCGCGCCCTGGAAATCACCGCGGCCCATGTCGACGATGTAGTCCAGCGACCAACCGCCAACCACGCTATAGAAAGACAGGATCAGCAACGCCGTGATCATCCCGGCAAACGCTCCCCACGACCATTTGCCCGAGTGCCCGGCTTCCAGCGCCAGCACCTTCAAGGCGTTCGCCGGACTTTGCCGGGCACGCCGGCCGATCAGGGTTTCAGCGAGCATGACCGGGATGCCGATCAGCGCGATGCACGCCAGAAACATCAGTACAAACGCACCGCCGCCGTAGACCCCGACCATGTAGGGGAACTTCCAGATACTACCCAGTCCCACGGCCGAACCGGTCGCGGCGAGTATGAATACCCAGCGGCTAGCCCAACTGCCGTGGACAGAAACCTTGTCTGTCGACATCGTTTATCACGCCCAAGCGTTAGAAAAAGAGGCCGCATTGTCCGGGATTCACTCAACCTGCTCAAGCACGCAGCATCACCGTAGCCGACAGCCGTTTATCTCCATATAATGCCGCCCCTATGGCTAAACAGAAGAAACACCCAACAGGGACCATCGCGCAGAACAAAAAGGCGCGACACGATTACTTCATCGAGCACAAGTTCGAGGCTGGTCTGGTCCTGGCCGGCTGGGAAGTAAAAAGTCTGCGGGCAAGCAAGCTACAGCTGGTTGACAGCTATGTCCTGCTCAAGGATGGCGAAGCGTGGCTGCTGGGTAGCCACATCACGCCTCTGATGACCGCAAGCACCCACGTCATCGCCGACCCGGTGCGCACACGCAAACTGCTGCTCAACCGCCGCGAGCTGGAAAAGCTTGCAGCGATGGTGCAGCAAAAGGGTTACGCCTGCGTCTGCCTGTCCTGGTACTGGAGCAAGCACATGGTCAAGTGCGAGATCGCTCTGGGCAAGGGCAAAAAGGAATACGACAAGCGTGATACCGAACGCGAGCGCGATGCCGGTCGTGAACTGCAGCGTGCCGTGCGCAACAAGGGCAAGGAAGATTAATTTCTTCTGCCTTTAGAGCGTATTCGCGAGCAGGCTCGCTCCCACCTTGGAATGCATTCCAATTGTGGGAGCGAGCCTGCTCGCGAAAGCTATTGCATCATCAACACAGAAATAACTGATCACATCCCCTTGCGCCGCTCCGCTCGAGCCATGCGCTGAACTTCCTGCCGCACCTCTTCCAGCACTTCCTGCACATACAAAATATGTCGGCTGGAGACTTCTCTAGCCTGCTCCGCACGACCTTCAATAATCGCCAGATACAATTCCCGATGCTGGGTAATCAGCATGTCGCGGGTTTCCGTGCGCTGCTTGTACATGCCGCCGATGTTGGTGACGACGTTGCGCTTAAGAAGATCGAACAGCCCGCGAATGGTGTGCAGCAACACCGCGTTATGGCTGGCTTCAGCAATCGCCAGATGAAATTTCGCATCCGCCGCGCCCTCCTCCGCCCGACTCACTTCGTCATGGCGTGAATAACAATCCTGCAACTCTTCGAACGCCGCCGTCAGCCGCTCGCGATCAACATCCGTCGCACGCAATGCTGCGTAATAGGCGCACGATGCCTCCAGGGTGTGGCGAAATTCGAGCAAATCACGCTGTGCCTCGGGGTTGCTTTCGAGCAATTGCAGCAGCGGATCGCTGAACGTTGAGCCCAGACTCTCGACCACGTAATTGCCGCCGCCCTGCCGGCTGACCAGCAGGCCTTTCGCCGCCAGTTTCTGGATCGCTTCACGCAGCGACGGCCGTGATACGCCAAATTGTTCAGCCAGCGTGCGCTCCGCCGGAAGTCGTTCGCCGGACTTCAGCGTGCCCTCAAGGATCATCCCCTCGAGTCGCTCGACAATATCGTCAGACAAACGGCGTTGCCGAATCTGATCAAACCCCATAACTCATTTCTCCACGATCCCGACCGCTCGCCGGGCTCTCTATTCTGGCCTATCGGCGCCTTGTCGACACCTACCAGACGCCACTTGCCGAAACCGGATCAGATGCGCTCTGCACCGCTTGTTCGACAAAAGTTTTAGCGCGGCAAATTGACACACCGACATCAAGGCTTTTACCCTAGCCAACAGCGATTGTAAATTGGTCTTACCAATTATCCAAGAACGCTGACAGTGCCTGACCAACAACAATTAGGGGCCACCCCATATGCAAACCTGGCAACAGCTCTACAGCCCGCTCGGCAGTCTCGGCGTGTCCGCACTCGCGGCCGTCATTCCCATCGTGTTCTTTTTCCTCGCGCTGGCGGTGTTCCGCCTCAAAGGCCATGTGGCCGGCAGCATTACCCTCGCCCTGTCGATTGCCGTGGCGATCTTCGCGTTTCAGATGCCGGTCGACATGGCTTTCGCCGCCGCCGGTTATGGTTTCGCCTACGGTCTGTGGCCGATTGCCTGGATCATTGTCGCAGCGGTGTTCCTCTACAAACTGACGGTGAAAAGTGGTCAGTTCGAGGTCATTCGCAGCTCGGTGTTATCAATTACTGACGACCAGCGCCTGCAAGTGCTGCTGATCGGTTTCTGCTTCGGTGCGTTCCTGGAAGGTGCCGCCGGTTTCGGCGCTCCGGTGGCGATTACTGCCGCACTTCTTGTCGGGCTGGGCTTCAACCCGCTGTACGCCGCCGGCCTGTGCCTGATCGCCAACACCGCACCGGTTGCGTTCGGCGCACTGGGAATTCCGATCATCGTCGCAGGCCAGGTGACCGGCATCGATGCATTCAAAATCGGCGCCATGACCGGTCGCCAGTTGCCGCTGCTGTCGCTGTTCGTGCCGTTCTGGCTGGTGTTCATGATGGATGGTCTGCGTGGCGTGCGCGAAACCTGGCCCGCGGCACTGGTTGCCGGCCTGAGCTTCGCCATCACTCAATACTTCACCTCGAACTTCATCGGCCCAGAGCTGCCGGACATCACTTCGGCGCTAGCGAGCCTGATCTCCCTGACCCTGTTCCTGAAAGTCTGGCAGCCGAAACGCACAGCAGGTGCGCAGATCGCTGGCGCCACATCCAGTGCTGCAATCACCGCCAGCGTCGGTGGCTTCGGCCAGAAGCGTACGACCGTGGCGTCGCCTTACAGTCTCGGGGAAATTTTCAAAGCCTGGTCGCCGTTCCTGATCCTCACCGTGCTGGTAACGATCTGGACGTTGAAACCTTTCAAAGCGATGTTCGCCGCCGGCGGCTCGATGTACAGCTGGGTGTTCAACTTCGCGATTCCGCACCTTGATCAACTGGTGATCAAAACCGCACCGATCGTGGCCGCTCCAACAGCAATTCCGGCGGTGTTCAAACTTGATCCGATTTCCGCGACCGGCACCGCTATTTTCTTCTCTGCGCTGATCTCGATGCTGGTGCTGAAGATCAATTTCAAAACTGGTCTTACCACTTTGAAAGAGACCTTCTACGAACTGCGCTGGCCAATCCTGTCGATCGGCATGGTGCTGGCGTTTGCCTTCGTCACCAACTACTCCGGCATGTCTTCGACCATGGCCCTGGTATTGGCCGGCACGGGCGCGGCGTTCCCGTTCTTCTCGCCATTCCTTGGTTGGTTGGGCGTGTTCCTCACCGGTTCGGATACCTCTTCGAACGCCCTGTTCAGTTCGTTGCAGGCGACCACTGCGCATCAAATCGGCGTCAACGACACCTTGCTGGTAGCGGCGAACACCAGCGGCGGCGTGACCGGCAAGATGATCTCACCACAATCGATCGCCGTGGCCTGCGCAGCGACCGGCCTGGTGGGCAAGGAATCGGATCTGTTCCGCTTCACCCTCAAGCACAGCCTATTCTTTGCAACGATTGTCGGCCTGATCACCCTGGCTCAGGCCTACTGGTTCACCGGCATGCTGGTGCACTAAACCTGCAAGACGCCTACAAGAAGCATGGAAATAACCGACGCCGGTTCGTGATGCCGGCGTCAGCAACTCACAACCCGGTCTGTAAGGCTGCTGAAAGCATTGCTCTCTATATTCAGCAGCCGCTACAGACGGATAACCGGGACCACCCGGAGACACGCCTGATGAGCGAGCTTTTTTACAACGCCGTGCCCAACGCGACCCGCGTGGCACCGCCACTGCCCGAACCTCGGCAATACCCCAGCGAGAAACCGCCACGGGTCTACCTGTTCGGCACATGCGTGGTCGACCTGTTCTACCCCGAAGCCGGGATGGACGCGATCCACTTGCTGGAGCGCGAAGGCATTCGGGTCGAGTATCCGCAAGGGCAGAGTTGCTGCGGCCAACCGGCCTACACCTCGGGTTATACCGAGCAGGCGCGGACGGTAGCGCGCTCGCAACTGGCGCTGTTTGCCGGGGATTTTCCGGTGGTGGTGCCGTCGGGTTCCTGCGCCGGCATGCTGCGCGAGCATTACGCCGACTTGTTCAAGGACGAGCCGGAAACGTTGAAACAGGTTCAGGCCCTCGCGGCCCGCACCTATGAACTGGCCGAGTTTCTGCTGTTCGTCTGCAAGGTGCAGCTCAAGGACAGCGGCGCACCGGTCAAAGTCGCGCTGCACACTTCGTGTTCGGCACGCCGCGAAATGAACACCCACCTGCACGGCCGCGAGTTGTTGGCGCAGTTGAGCAACGTGGAACGGGTCAACCATGACCACGAAAGCGAATGCTGTGGCTTCGGCGGAACATTCAGCGTCCGTATGCCAGACATTTCCGGCGCGATGGTGGCTGACAAGACCAAAGCGTTGAAGGATTCCGGCGCGCACAAGGTGTTGAGCGCCGACTGTGGCTGTTTGATGAACATCAACGGCGCATTGGAGAAACAAAAAGAAGCGCTGCGCGGGCAACATCTCGCCAGTTTTCTTTGGCAACGAACCGGAGGTGCGAAATGAGCACTTCCGCGATTATTCCTACGGTCGCCGTAGAAGAAGATTTCCGCACCCGGGCACACAATGCCTTGGGCGATCAGCAGTTGCGGAACAACTTCCGCACTGCCATGGATTCACTGATGGTCAAGCGGGCAGCCGCTTTCAGTGATCCCCATGAAAGAGAACATTTGCGCGCACTGGGCAATTCGATCAAAGCCCGCGCGCTGTCCAAGTTGCCCGACCTGCTCGAGCAACTGGAACAGAACCTGACCCGCAACGGTGTGACAGTGCACTGGGCGGAAACGGTGGACGAGGCCAATGGCATCGTCTTATCGATCATCCGCGCTCACGAGGCGCGGCAAGTGATCAAGGGCAAATCGATGGTCAGCGAAGAGATGGAGATGAACCATTTCCTCGGGGCTCGGGACATTGAATGTCTGGAGTCCGATATGGGGGAATACATCGTCCAGCTCGACCACGAGAAGCCTTCACACATCATTATGCCGGCGATCCACAAGAATGCCGGTCAGGTCGCGTCCTTGTTCCACGACAAACTTGGCGTGGAATACACCAAGGACGTTGACCAACTCATTCAGATCGGTCGCAGAGTCCTGCGGCAGAAATTCTTCGAAGCGGACATCGGCGTCTCCGGTGTCAACTTCGCCGTGGCCGAAACCGGCACCCTGCTGCTGGTGGAAAACGAAGGTAACGGCCGCATGACCACCACCGTGCCGCCGGTGCACATCGCCGTCACCGGCATCGAAAAAGTCGTGGAAAACCTGCGTGATGTGGTGCCGCTGCTGTCACTGCTGACCCGCTCGGCGCTGGGCATTCCGATCACCACTTACGTCAACATGATCTCCGGCCCGCGCAAGGAACATGAACTCGACGGTCCGCAGGAAGTGCATCTGGTCCTGCTCGACAACGGTCGCAGCCAGGCCTTCGCCGACAGCGAATTGCGCCAGACCCTGAACTGCATCCGCTGCGGCGCCTGCATGAACCATTGCCCGGTCTACACCCGCGTCGGTGGCCACACCTATGGCGAGGTTTACCCTGGACCGATCGGCAAAATCATCACCCCGCACATGGTTGGTCTGGCCAAGGTTCCGGATCACCCGAGTGCTTCGTCGCTGTGCGGCGCCTGCGGTGAAGTGTGCCCGGTAAAAATTCCTATCCCCGCGATCCTGCGGCGCCTGCGCGAAGAGAACGTCAAAGCCCCGGACAGCCCACATCAAGTGATGCGCGGTCAGGGCAGCAAGTATTCGCGCAAGGAACGCTTTATCTGGAACGCCTGGGCGAGACTCAACAGCTCGCCAACCTTGTATCGACTGTTCGGTTTCTTCGCCACGCGCCTGCGTGCGCTGACTCCGAATAACGTCGGCCCGTGGACGCAAAATCACAGCGCACCGAAACCTGCCGCGCGCTCACTGCACGACATGGCCCGTGAGCATCTGGCCAAACAGGGAGACCGTTGATGAGCGCCAAGCAAAATATCCTCGGCAAACTGCGGAAAAGTCTGACGGGTACCACGCCGATTGCCGACGACTTCGATGTCGATCTGGTGACGCAGTCTTACACCTACACTGCCGAACAGCGCATCCCGCAACTGCGCAAACTGATGGAAGCGGTGCACACCGAAATCCACCTGACCTCGGGCGAAAAGTGGCCAGCGCTGCTTGCGCAATTGTTGCGCGATCGTCAGTTGCCGAGCCTGTTGATTGCACCGACTACCGCCCACGGGCAGAAAATCACACAGCACTGGGCGAACAATCCCGAGCTGCCGACGCTGAAATCCTACGACCGACCAATGGAAGAGTGGAAAGCCGAACTGTTCAACGATACCCCGGCAAGTATCACCGGAACCCTCGGCGCCATCGCCGCAACCGGCAGCCTGATTCTGTGGCCAACCCGCGAAGAACCGCGTTTGATGAGCCTGGTGCCACCGGTGCATTTCGCTTTGCTCAAGGCCAGTGAAATCCGCGACAACTTCTATCAGGTGCAACAGCAATTCGAATGGGCGCAAGGCATGCCGACCAACGCGTTGCTGGTGTCCGGCCCGTCGAAAACTGCAGACATCGAGCAAGTACTGGCTTACGGCGCCCACGGCCCGAAAGATCTGGTGGTACTGATTCTGGAGGACCAATGACGCTTCCAGTGAGTTTCCTGCGTGATGCGCAGCAATTGATTCCGGCCCAGCGCCGCTTTGATGATCCGTTATCGACACTGGCTTTCGGCACCGACGCGAGTTTTTATCGGCTGATTCCGCAACTGGTGATTCGCGTCGAATCTGAAGATGAAGTGGTGGCACTGCTGAAACTGGCTCAGCGCGATCATGTTCCGGTGACGTTCCGCGCCGCCGGCACCAGCCTGTCCGGTCAGGCGATCAGCGATTCCGTGCTGATTGTGCTTGGGGATAACTGGAACGCTCGCGAAATTCGCGGCCAAGGCACGCAGATTCGCCTGCAACCGGGGGTGATCGGCGCACAGGCCAACGCGTGGCTCGCACCGTTCGGGCGCAAGATCGGCCCCGACCCGGCATCGATCAACGCCTGCAAAATCGGCGGCATCGTCGCCAACAACGCCAGCGGCATGTGCTGTGGCACCGCGCAAAATACCTATCACACGCTGGCTGGCATTCGCCTGGTGCTGGCTGATGGCTCGCGCCTGGATACCGAAGATGCCGCCAGTGTTGCGGCGTTTCGCAGCAGTCACGGCGATCTGCTCGAACGCCTGACGACGTTGGGCCGCGAAACCCGCGCCAACGCCGAACTGGCTGCACGAATCCGCCACAAATACCGTCTGAAAAATACCACCGGCCTGTCACTCAACGCCTTGGTGGACTTCGATGAGCCTGTGGATATCTTGAGCCACTTGCTGGTCGGCTCCGAAGGCACGCTCGGCTTCATCAGCGCGGTAACTTACGACACGGTGATTGATCACCCGAACAAAGCCTCGGCGCTGATCGTGTTCCCGGATGTGGAAACCTGCTGCAACGCGGTCACCGTGCTGAAAAGCCAAGCGGTTTCCGCCGTAGAGTTACTGGACCGGCGCAGTCTGCGCTCGGTGCAGGACAAACCTGGCATGCCCGCTTTCGTACAACAGCTGTCGAATAAAGCCTGCGCGCTGCTGATTGAATCCCGCGCTGCATCTTCTTCTTTGCTACAGGAACAACTGGCGCAAATCATGGCGTCGCTCAGCGGTTTCCCGGTGGAGAAGCAAGTCGACTTCAGCGAAGACCCTGTGGAAAACGCCAAGCTGTGGGCGATCCGCAAAGACACCTTCCCCGCCGTCGGCGCCGTGCGAAAAACCGGCACCACGGTGATCATCGAAGACGTGACCTTCCCGGTCGAACAACTGGCCATCGGCGTAAATCGCTTGATCGAGCTGTTCGACAAACATTCCTACGATGAAGCGATCCTTTTCGGACACGCACTGGAAGGCAATCTGCACTTCGTCTTCACTCAAGGCTTCAACAACCCGGAAGAGGTCGCCCGCTATCAAGCGTTCATGGACGACGTCGCGCAATTGGTGGCAGTGGAATTCGGTGGTTCGCTGAAAGCCGAACACGGCACCGGACGCAACATGGCGCCGTTCGTGGAACTGGAATGGGGCAGCGACGCCTATCAACTGATGTGGCAGCTCAAACGTCTGCTCGACCCTAATGGCATTCTCAACCCGGACGTGGTGCTCAGCGAAGATCCGCAGATCCACCTCAAACACCTGAAACCGCTGCCGGCGGCCGACGAGATTGTGGATAAGTGCATCGAGTGTGGGTTCTGCGAACCGGTCTGCCCGTCGAAAGGCCTGACCCTGAGTCCACGCCAGCGCATCGTGATCTGGCGCGATATACAGGCGAAGAAACGTGCCGGCGTCGACACCACCGAACTGGAAAAAGCCTACGAGTATCAAGGCATCGACACCTGCGCCGCGACGGGTCTGTGTGCACAGCGTTGCCCTGTAGGCATCAATACCGGCGAGCTGGTGAAAAAGCTCCGTGGCCGACACGCGAAGCATCAGAAAACCGCTGACTGGATCGAAGGAAACTTCGCCAAGACTTTGCAAGGCGCACGCTTCACCCTGCATGTGGCCAACGGTGCACGGATGATGCTCGGCGCACCGCGCCTGGCGAAACTTTCGGCGACGATTACGCGCCTGTCCAAGGGCCAGGTGCCACTGTGGACGAATGCGATGCCACAACCGGAGAAAGCCATTCGCTTTAGTCCGAGCATGTCGGACGAACGTCCGCGCGTGGTCTATCTGGCCGCGTGTGTGTCGCGGGTCATGGGCCCGGCGGCGGGTGATAAAGAGCAAATGTCGCTGTACGACAAAACCCGTGGCCTGTTGGAAAAGGCCGGTTACCAAGTGGTCTTCCCGGACAATCAGGACAACCTCTGCTGCGGTCAGCCTTTCGCCTCCAAAGGCTATGCCGAGCAAGCCGAACACAAACGCCAGGAGCTGATCAGCGCACTGCTGCACGCCAGTCGCGGCGGGCTCGACCCGATCTACTGCGACACCAGCCCATGCACGTTGCGGCTGGTGCAGGACGTAGGAGAAACCCGTCTGGATCTGTACGACCCGGTGCGTTTCATCCGTACGCATCTTCTCGAACGACTGGATTTCACCCCGCAAGACGCACCGATTGCCGTGCACGTGACCTGCAGCACGCAACATCTGGGCGAAAGCCAGGCGTTGATCGATCTGGTGCGCAAGTGCAGCAAGACCGTGGTGATCCCGGAGGGCATTCATTGTTGCGGATTTGCCGGTGACAAGGGCTTTACCACGCCAGAGTTGAACAGCCACTCACTGCGCACGCTCAAGGAGGCCGTGCAGCATTGCAGCGAGGGAATTTCCACCAGCCGAACCTGTGAGATCGGCCTGACACAACATGGCGGAATCGACTATCACGGGCTGGTCTATCTGGTGGATCGAGTGACCCGGGCAAAGGCCTGCTGAAGAAAAATAGAACCCTTGAGTTCGACTGTAGTCCACAGATTAACCCCGACTGATCGGGGTTTTTCATCCATTCGGTTGCCCGTCCTGACGGCCAGCGAAGTCTGGACCCACTCGGTTCAAGGAGATACACATGAAACGTTCTGTACTGTTAGGTCTGTTCGTTACTGCATCGATGATGGCGTCCACTTCGTTTGCCGCGGACAAACCTGCGGACCTGTGCGATGCCAATATCCAGACCATTCAAAGTGGCAAGGCGCAGTTGTCTGCGAATCCAGAGCTGAGCCAGCGCGCTGAAGCCAGTGTGACCAGAGCTCAGTCGCTCAAGGCCGAGGGCAAGATCGATGACTGTGTAGCGGAAACCTCGCAAACCATCGTCGAACTGCGCAAAGCCACCGGCACCAACAACTGATCAGCGTCCAGGCCAACCTTCGGGTTGGCCTTGTGGGCTGATTGGCGTACACTGCGCAGGCTTGTTGCTCAAACAGATGTACTGAGCAATGAGTTCGGGGCCGTTTAGGATTCGACGCCGGTTGCGAAACTCTAGGTGCATGCCGACTTGGTAACAGAAGTCGTAAATCCACTGTTGCAACTACTTATAGTTGCCAATGACGACCAATACGGTGTTGCTCTCGCTGCTTAATTGCAGCTGACAATGCTCCTGGTACCTTCGGGTCCAGCAATCATCAGGGGATGTCTGTAAACCCAAAATGATTGTCATATAGAACAGAATCGCCGTGCAGTACGTTGTGGACGAAGCGGCTAAAACTTACACAACTCGCCCAAAGCACCCTGCCCTTCGGGTCGCTGAGGGTTAACTTAATAGAAACGGCTACGCATGTAGTACCGACAGCGGAGTACTGGCGGACGGGGGTTCAAATCCCCCCGGCTCCACCACTCCATCATCTAAAGACGTCCACGGACGTCTTTTTTTGTGCCTGAAATCCAGTAAATACGGGGGTTTCAGGGCTATTGAGCTCCACAGCGCTTCAGGCAGATCCATTTTGAAATGTATTCCAAGGCGTATTCCAAGCCCGTGACTGGTAAATTTTGGAATACACAAACAGCGTTGGAGTACCCATGGGAGCCCGAGCCACACGCCTTTCAGACCTAAAAATCAAAGCCGCCAAGCCCAAGGACAAAGACTACACATTGACCGACGGCGACGGCCTTCAGTTACGAGTCCGAACCAACGGTTCGAGGCTTTGGAATTTCAACTACATCCATCCCGTGACCAAGAAACGGATCAACATGGGACTGGGAACCTTCCCGGAACTCAGCCTGGCTCATGCGCGAAAACGTACGGTTGAAGCCAGGGAGCTGGTTGCCCAAGGACTGGACCCGAAAGAGCAACGCGATGAAGATCGCCAAGCGAAAAAAGCCGCGACAGAGCACACCTTTCAAAACGTCGCGACAGCCTGGTTTGAACTCAAGAAAGACTCCGTGACAACCGCCTACGCTGAAGACATCTGGCGCTCGCTCACGCTGCATATCTTTCCGGATCTACAAGCGACCCCGATTTCTGAAATCAGCGCGCCTCAGGTCATCAAGTTGCTTAGGCCACTTGAAACCAAAGGCAGCTTGGAAACGGTCAAGCGCCTGACCCAACGCCTCAACGAAATCATGACTTACGGCGTGAACTACGGACTCATTCATGCCAACCCCCTGAGCGGAATTCGATCGGTTTTCAAAAAACCAAAAAAGAAAAACATGGCGGCTTTGCCCCCCGATGAGCTCAATGAACTCATGGTGGCAATTGCCAACGCCAGCATCAAAAGAACCACCCGATGCCTCATTGAATGGCAGCTCCACACGATGACTCGGCCCGCAGAAGCTGCGACCACCCGATGGGCTGATATCGACTTCAGTAAGAAGATCTGGACGATCCCAGCGGAGCGCATGAAGAAACGCCGCTCCCACATCATTACGCTCACGGAGCACGCTTTGGCGCTTCTGGAAGCGATCAAGCCCTACAGCGGACACAGGGAGTACGTGTTTCCCGCCGACCGTAATCCCCGCACACATTGCAACAGCCAGACTGCCAACATGGCGCTGAAACGAATGGGGTTTGAGGGGCGACTCGTAAGCCACGGAATGCGCTCCATGGCGAGCACCATCTTAAATGAACACGGGTGGGATGCGGAGCTGATCGAGGTCGCGCTTGCGCATGTGGACAAAGACGAAGTCCGTAGCGCCTACAACCGGGCGGACTACATAGAGCGAAGACGCCCGATGATGGCTTGGTGGAGTGAACACATCCAGCAAGCGGCAACCGGGAGCTTGTCCGTTTCAGCCGTTCAGAGCGCCAGGGGCCTTAACGTAGTCTCGGTGAGATAGACGCAATAACGCTCGTCTCGTATTCACTACTGAGGCATTCGCCTGCCGAATTACCCGAGATCATTAACACAGCGCTCTAGATCACTCCCCAGATACCAATCATCACAAAGGCCAAACAATGTGTCCGTAGCAGAGATCGCATTGTTGGCTGACATACGGAACAGTCCTAGATGAGATGTCGAGTAACAGGCCAACGTGGCCCAGACCTCGGAGACACCTCATGACCAACCAACACTCCTCCCATACCTTGCAGGCTCAAGTCACTCCGCGCTCTGCGGTCCTATCGCTCATGGTAGATAACCGCCTGACACCTCTGGATCGCAATTGCTGGCACGTGATGCACTCGCTACGGTCGGCTGGAGGTCTGTATACCTTGGCAGGAATGGGTCAATTGCGCTCATATCTCGCGTGCGCCCCGCTAGCAAAACGAGCTTCTTACGAAACCGCCTCGCGGGCGCTAACAGTTCTGCGCCTAACTGGTTGGATAAGCTTGGTCGGCCAGAATAGCGACCTCATTACGGGCAACGTTCTGAACGAGCTATACCAGATCAACGAGAGTGCCTTGAGCTTTCACGAAGCCTGCGCTTTAGACACCACCCTGCCAGCGCTTCTCGAGAACTGCATCGGCCATAAGCACACCCATCTCGATTGCATCGCGAAGCACATCGAAGCTACGCGGGAGCAAACGTCCAAAGACAATCCCTCACACACGCCGGCACAACGTGACGAGGATGATGAGCCGCCACCCTCAGGAAAACGCCCGCTCTCCACCAGAAAACCTGTACCGAGTCATCCCGCAACAAGAACCTCCGTCACGCAGCAGACCGACCAGAAACACCTCAGCACCGGCGACAATACGTATAAAAAAAAATATAAAAAAATACGTACGTACCGCACACGCGCACGTGAGGAACGCCATTTGACACAAGGGCCAGTGACACTGCCGCGATGCCTGGCAAACGCCAAAGCGGATCAGCGACAAGACGTGCTGGCAGCCCTGACTCGACTGCCATCCCAACATCGCCAGCAAGTGCTGGACGAACTTCAGGCACGCAGTCAACGTGGGTCGGTGCGTAACGTCGTCGCCTATTTCTTCGGGTTGATAAATCGAGCACTAGCCGGCGAGTTTCGACCGTGGGCAGGCCGTAAAAAAGAGCAGAAAACTGTCGCCCCCATTACGCCCCCTGCAGTGGCCTCGGCTGCCGAGGAGGTCAAACAAAAGCCCGCCACAAGATCGAAGACAATTCAGCAGGGCCTGCCGCACTTTGCCGAGATGCGCAAGATAATGAAGGGGCCAAGGATTGCAGACGATCTGGCTGCACAGGTCATGAAAAGCTTGGCCTGCCAGCCGCTTCCTGCCTAAAGCATGCGTCAGTAATCCCTGCGCAACTGGTTATCAAACAGTCGGGGGAACATTAGGAAATCCCGAATAACCGTTTTCGGATTTACAGCGAACACCGCAGGGAGCAACTTCACATCTCGTCTCGCTGATGTGATCAGCACCCAAAAACCGCCAGGATCTGCAAGACGGCGCTGCGGTTTCCCGCAGGATCCTCCCGAATGACCGCATCGCTTCCGGCAGCGCGGACAGTCGACATCAATGTCGATGGAAGCATGTTACTCACCCACACCCACGACGGGCCTTTCCCGTCCGGGCAAGGCCTTTCTTGTTTATTCGGAGGCCTTAATGAACATTCGACTAGCACTGTATCAAGCACTGAAAGCGATCGACGTGCCTGAGCCAAAAATCAATGCTGTAATCCAAGCCATGGAGACTGCGTTGCAGTCACCTTCTACCGTTAAATCCGATCCGGACGTAGAACACTTTCGGACAGAGCTATCTCGCGTCGCATCTGATCTCACCCTCAACATTGGCACGATGATGTTCCCGGTGGTGGCTGCGGTCTTCGTTTTGATGGCGATGATTGATTAACGATCTACTTTTTCGGCAGTACCGAGAACCACCTACCCTATGGCAGGTGGTTTTTTCTTGTGAACCAGATAGCTAAGCGTGTAGTACTGCGCAAGCGAGCGACAGCACTCGCCTTTGCCTTTAACCAAAGGCAGAGGGACACCCGGTTAAAATCGGGTACATCTAAATAAGTCGTTCATGACATCTGCGCTTATTTGATGGGCTTGCTGACTGGTGGCCACGCGAAGGGATTGGGCTATGTCCATGAGAGGGACTTGCGCTGTCCCTTCTAATCGTAGTGTTCACAACACAGCTCACCATTATCAGCGTCCTATACCGATGCTGGGCATGGTGGTTTCTACGGGTTACGACGGGCAGAAATCGGCCAATAGCTACCCTTCACGAGAGGCTACTCTCGATTCTATGCAGACGGTCAGTACCTTCAAGACCGGCGAGAAGCGTTCAGTCAAATTCATGCGAGACGATCCATTTGAGGTCAACCAGCTCTGCGTCAGGTTTTCCCGACATTGCCCAACCTACGATCCCGCGCGCATAGAGACCCAATACAACAGCCAGGTACTGCCATTTTGTGATTTCCCGCACCAGGCTTGGTTGGGCTCCTGTACATCAAATTCTCTGCTCAAGATATTCGGGATATCAGACCGTTCAACTATCGCTTTTTTATAGGCATGTGAGCCCCGCTGTTTGCTGATCAGACCAAACTCTCGCATCAGTCCACGTATCTTGAACCAGCCAATTTGCTCACCGTCTTCTCACATCATCAACATGATGCTTCAGCTGTGCAAAGCAAATCTAGCGGCTCGCGAGCGCTCAAATGGTCGATCGGCGCATGCAATTGTGCTCTTCCGACATCAAGAGCGTGTCAGCTTTTTTAAAAATTGGATTTCTACCGTTTAAGGCGAGCGACCCGGGCTTCCAGCTTTTGGATTTTTGCTCTGGCGTCAGCGCTTTGCTTGCGGGGTGACCCCATCGCGCTCCATCCCCAACTGCTTCACCCTCCTGCGCAAGGCAGACTCGACCACTTCAAGAGAGCGGCTGGCCTCAATGTGGCTATAATCTTGGTCGAGCACAAGGGCTGCAGCTTCGCGCTTGAACTCGGTGGACAAGGAACGACGTGCTTTGGCTATCTGACACCTCGCTCTGGCGGATATTTTCGCCTCGAAATGGGTGTCCGGAATCATTAGACCACTGCACATCCCCAGCCTATGTGATTGAGAGAGCGGCTGTTTGGCTCGCTCCAATCCTAGTTGATGTGCGTCTCAGTCCGCGCTATGATCAATGTGCAGTGCCTCTGCGAGGTTCGCAAACGATCGATGCGACCGCAGGGACAGGAGGCTTTAGATTGCACTGGATGACCATTCGGCACCTTCTGCGGACATGGTAGCGCGGTATAGAGGTAGACGCCTATACTGGCACACAGTCTTCTTACAGGAATTATTGTAAAGATTTTACTACTAATTTAGTTTCTTAAAGATGGTAGTTATAGTAAATAAAGGCTCGCCACATAGGCGGGCCTTTCTATTTTAAGGACATTAAATGAACCAGACTGAAGTGGCTGCGGCTGTAAATCTGATCAAAGTTTCCTTGCATAGTCGCCCTGACAAAAATATTACCGGAGCTGTATTCGGTGAGCTTATCCGGAAGGTTACACCTGCGCTTGATATTCGCGAATTGTTTCCAACTGGCAAAAACGCTGTAACTCGATTTATTGATGAATATTTTGATGGCTTCCTTGTTCGAATTGGTAAGCAGGGTTCGGATAATCTTTACTCTATTGGGGAGCTTGGTCCTGATATCGAGACATTAATCAGCTATGATTACTGGCGCTCTTTTGTGCGACCTAACGCAAAATTGAGGGTTGTTTTATTTGGAGATCCTGTATCTTTCGCTCTTTCCTCTCATGGTGAGGTGTCTGGAGATAAACGAATAATAAGTAATATTACGCCGACTGAGCTTGATATTGTTCGTCGTCAGTTTGTGGAGAGTAAGTCTCAAGTTGCTGAAGAATCCTGCCTGCCTTCTATAGATATGCCATACCCCATTTGGTCGGAAACATTAAAATCCAGTAATTATCCGCTTTATAAAGCTTGGACCGCTTTTCGGATTCATGCACTTCTAGGCGTATTCGCGGATAGGTTGCGGCACGCAGGTGTTCCGGAAGACCGGCTGGAATTCCTGATGGATATCATGCGCCGTTCTCAGGCGAGCAGAAAGCCTAATACTCATACATTACCTAATACAGCAGGGTTGGCAAAGGTCGGGTTGCTTCCTCAAGCCTCACAGCTGACAGAGTCGGTGCAGACTGAGTCCAGCACTGATGAAGAATTTAGAAGTATTGTTCTCCAAGCTGTAAGCAATATGTCGATTGCCGACCTGCGCGAGCTAAAATTGCCCGCGGGTACATTGCTAGACGCATTTCTTGCTAAATTGAAAAAGTAATGGTGGGAATGTGTACGGACACCTACCAGCTATTTCCTCGCCAAAGCTTATTGTTGTAATTTACGAGCGTGACTCGGCTTTTTTTCTTGCGAAGCTTGCTGATCTCTGCTGTATGGGGTGGGAGAATTATGTAAGCGTACGAGTGCTGATGGCTCCCAGTGGCGACACTACAGAATACACTGAGGAGATTATTAACGAGTATTTTGATTCTTTATCGAATATGATTTTTTTTCAAAATGGGCTGCTTGATGAAGATGAGCTGAAGGCCGAGCACGTACGCTACAGGCGATGCAAGACTACTAGGACAATGATTCAGGCTATAACGCCTGAGCTAATGTCTCTAAATATTCATTGGAAATCATATGCAGAAAGTCAGTGGAGCAAGTCGACGCTCCGATCTGCTAAGCCTGAAGAGTGGGTGCAGCAGTTTGCGGAGCTTGGTCATCGTGACATTGGGCGGCATCTTCTCAAATCTCTGCGTATTATCACTGATGCAGAAATTAGCGAGGCGTTTAAGCCTGCTCCCTATGACGATATTGGGGTTCGGGTGGCGCACGCCTACATCTATGAGGAAGAGCCCGGAAGCAGTTCGATTGCAATAAGGAATATTCTTGAGCATATGCATCCGCAGGGTGTGCGCGCCATCGACCTGAAGAATCCCGAGACATTTGCGGGCATCGATGCAGATATCCTGTATATCTACGAGGACGGACTCTGGAGTGGCGTAGAAGTAGTAAGAAGATTGCAGATGCTTAGTCAAAGTGCAGCGCTGATGAGCTCAAATTTGCAGATTGTCTTCAAATATTGTGTTACCTGCGACGCCGGGCTCTCTGCTGCCAGGTTATTTTCTGTGCGGAATTCCGCCGGTAGATTCCAGTTTCCTTCGGCCAAGCCTGGTTACCACTTCGCTTTTCTTCAGCGAGGTGTGAACACTCGATTTCCAGACTTGGAGGATCGAAGTGACGAATCCATCCGGACGGCTATCGATAGCGTGATTGAGCCCTATGCTTTTGCGTCTAACACCATATGGGGAGCGGGCAAAGATGCCGGCGTTGGTGTATGCCGTGATATTGGGGCTCAGTTGGCACGTCGCTTTCTTGAAAGGAAAGCCCAGAACGACAATTTGGACGGTGAACCTACGGAGGTCGCCGCCGAAAAAGTTGATCGAATTCGATTGGGGGCTATGAGTTTCGCATCGACGATCGTTTTCGCATCCAGCATCCCGAAACCAGTACTGCCTGTGATGTGGCTAGATGGGGACGTTACACTCAACGCAAGAACTGTAAAATGGCGACCACTTTTTTGGGACGCTCGACGAACTGGAGCAGTACAAACCTGAGGGTTCCGCGGGCTTCGCTCAGTTTGTCTGAAGTTGCTAAAGATTACGAGGGTGGGTGGCGCTGACTACCGACTGACCGCTCTTGGCCGTTTTCTGCCCGTCGCGAAACGGTAGAAAAAGCCCCTAACTACCCCATTGTGACTGCTAGTTATCATACGCCCCAGACCTTCGGCAGAAAGCTCTCGGTCAACCTGTATATCAATGTTGTCGACTTGCACGCCCATGCGATTCACGGCGTCGATCGGGAAGGCAGCTCCGTGCTCCGCCTTTCCCACAGCTCCCTGCGCAGGCGTGGCTTGGGGACCATGCCGCCCCTGCGCAGGGAGCCGACAAGGCCGAAGGCCGCGTCAGCACCACAGGCAGTCGATGATATGCACTTATCACAGTGGCTGCCCCTGCCCAATGAAGCGCAACTCATGAAATGGGCCGTCACTGCAAACCGCAGTGACGGCCCCGCCGACGCCTCAACATCACGGGCAAATCCTGAATCCTAAAACGTGCGGCTTACATGATGATGCCCCCATACACTGGCCCAGCAAAAACCTAAGACGACAGGTTCGAGAGTCGTCATCCCAACAGCGCAAGACTCCTGCGAGCGCTGATCCAACAGGATGGAGTTAGCCAGGTATGCAAGGCTCCAGAAGCATACCGACCCATACCCATGGGGTGGAGCCGCCTTTTTCTGTAGAGCTATTCCCTAATATGCCGCTACTACGCTGCTCCAAATAGCGGACCTTTGTGCAATGCCGACTGCTTCTACTTAACAATCCCATCCATTTTCCTTGGAGTACTCATCAACATTAAAAACTAACTCATCCCGCTCCATCTCCGTCCGACCTTCCAGCAGGAAGGAAGACGGACGTCTCAGCCGAGACACCGGTGTTTCCTGAACACCGTGCCCCTGCCCTTCGGGGATCTCGCCTAGCGAGTTGGCACCAACACTTACCAATGATTTTTAGGACAGGACAACAGCACAAAACAAAGCCAGTGAGTGGATGGGATATGGACGATTTGACCTACACCCTGCGGCAACTTTGCCGGCGCAATCGCGATGGCAGTCACAACACTCAGGCCGACCGTATCCGTTCATTGGGGCTGATCGCTCGCCAACTGCGTGAGGTTGGCTTCCGTCAGATGAAAGCCCCGTCGCTCAAAGGCAAACATGTACTGGCACTGCTGGATCGCTGGCAAGGCGAAGGCCTATCACCTGGCACCATCAAAAATCGGCTTGCACACCTTCGATGGTGGGCTGAAAAAATCGGCAAGGCTGGCATTCTCCCCGCGGACAACACGCAACTGGGTGTGGCCGAACGGCGCTTCGTCACTAACGTCAGCAAAGCTCAGGAACTGGGAACAGACCTTGGCAAGATCACCGATCCCCATGTACGCATGAGTCTCCAGCTTCAGTCCGCTTTTGGACTACGCCGTGAGGAAGCGATCAAATTTCAGCCCAAGTATGCGGATCAAGGAGATCACATTCTCCTCAAGGGCTCATGGACGAAGGGCGGGCGTGATCGCTCTGTTCCGATCACTACTTCGCAACAGCGCGAGGTGCTGAACGCGGCACACCAGTTAGCGGGAGCCAGCTCATTAATCCCGGCTCACAAAACGTATATTCAGCAGAGAAACACCTACGATGGTCAGTGCAAGGCAGCAGGCCTGAGCCACATGCATGGGCTACGTCATCGTTATGCACAAAGCCGTTACGTAGCGTTGACAGGATGGAAGGCACCGGCGGCTGGGGGGATCACGTCCAAGGAATTGACCCCAATGCAGCGTTCTCAAGACCGTACCGCTCGACAAATTATCAGCCGTGAACTCGGGCATGAGAGAACACAAATTACCGCTACGTACCTCGGCCGATAATTCGGGACGTTCGACGTCGATCCTCAACAACCCGAGTCTGAAGGTGGTGGTGAGCGCAGGCAGGAGGGAGCCTCATACAACATTAGGAAACAGTCGAAAACCGATTACCGGATTGACAGCCGAAGTCCTCAGGGGCACTTTTGCTATGCATCTAGCTGATTAGTTCAGCACCCAAGCCGCCAGGATCTTCAAGACGGCGCTGCGGTTCTCCGCAGGATCCACCAAATGACCGCATAGCTTCCGGCAGCGCGGACAGTCGACTTGAATGTCGATGGAAGCATGACTTCCCACCCACGACGGGCCTTTCCCGTCGTGGGGAAGGCCTTTTTTTGTTTTAGGAGGCCTTAATGAAAATGGAACTGGCGATGTATCAGGCATTGCGCGCAATCGACGTACCTGAGCTCAAAGCCGAAGCTGTTATCCAAGCATTGGAATCTGACATGCTCACACTACTCGCTACGAAAAGTGATCTCACCAATCTAGAGCAGCGACTGACTGCTGAGCTGGTTAAAGCTGATCATCGGCTGACTTCCGAGATATCTAAAATTGATCATCGGTTGACTGCTGAGATCGCTAAATCTGATCTTAAGTTGTCCATTCGTATGGCTTCCATGCTCGCGGTGACGATCGGCATCTTGATCGGAGCGATGAAAGTTTTCGTATAGTTCTCTTAACGATTACTGAAACCAAGAAATCACCTGTCCTTCGATAGGTGATTTTTTTGCGACTCTTGGCGACGGGCAAGACAGTGCGTTCGATCAATCACTACTTCGATTGGTTACTAGAAACGCTTAAGCAACTCGCCGGCAACAGAGAGTTTGTTTTCCCTCAGATAGAAATCTCTGCACCGACGCCAATCACCTGGGAATGCGCTCAACCGCAGGCGCAAGAATCCCACCCAGTGCCTGCACCGGATAAGGCTAGAGCACGGGATTCGACTCAATCAGCGGTCGAGGCGGTCGCGGTAGTTCAAGCTTCGGATCTAACTGCTGCATGGGCCCTCTCCTCGTACATTGCTGGTTGTCCTCACCTAGCCCCGCCACGGCTGTTGAGTGTTATCAGGGATCAAGGCCCCTGCGGCCTGTGAGGTGTTCACTGACGCGGAACGAACGGCTCCTTACGACCGGGAGCAAGGGCATAAACCCATGAATCTGGCCTCCTTAGCGCATCCGAAGATGCGGGCCGGTGGAGGCTGTGCCGGCTGACGAGTTCGGCGCCTGGAGATCATGGGTGGGAGAAGGCAAAGATCTAGACACCTGGGCCATGCCTGACTGTCAGTAAGGCGCAGCCTTTCCATTGGCTGCGGCACCGGTGCCTGTGTCGTTGCGGATGGCGACAAATCGGATTTGTCAGGCCGATTGTCACGGGGAGAGTTGCGGCAATGCCTTGTACGACGTGGCTTGCAGCAGCGGTACGAGCGCCCGTCTCTTTCCAAGAGAAAGAGACGGGCGCAGTCTGGCGCAGCGAAGTGCGTCGAGAGGTGAGGTTGCTGCAACGCAGCGAGGTAGGTCCATCGTCTGCCGCAATGGACAGATAAGTCGAGTAGGCATCCACCACTCTTGGGGAGTGACCGTGCGAGCCGCCGGACGCTAATCGCACTTCGGGAGAACCACCAACAAGTGGCGTAGCCTTAAAGGTTCTGGCTACCTGGGCTGGTGCTGTCAACGACAGCGATCCGTGCGCCAATTTTTATACCCACTCGAAAAGGCGGTCAAGCGTCACGGCCAAAGCGCTCAGAAAGTGGCGACTGTCGCCACTTTTGTCGCCACACTCCAGGCCCTGTTCTGCATGGGTTGTCGCCGCTGTCGCCGCTGTCGCCGCTGTCGCCACTCCTCCATCCATGGCCCCACGAAAAGATCCGCTCTGACACTGGAACGGCACTGCGCTCGGTATAGATCGAGGGCACGACGGCGTGATGCTAATTAGAATTGAAATAGGATGGTGGAACGAGGTGGCTTCGATAAAGAGCGAGTGAACCCTCCGATCGGCGCGATCAAAGATCGCTGGATCGGAGGGTTTGGCGGAAAAAGCAAATCTCAAACGTCAAATACAACCTAAAGCATCAAGACTGGTTGATTGGGAGGTGGCGGCTTCACGCCGCAAGATCAGCGCCTGTTGCAAGCGCGAGAAAACCGGCCTCGACGCTTCCTGAGAATCACCTGGGCGATGACGCTTTCGGCTCTGCGCCAGCGCCCACCATAGCGGTAGTGATGAACCGTAAAGCCAAGTCTCCACACAACGAACGCCGCCCTCAATCATCGGGCCGAATTCATTGCCCCATGGAGTTCGGATACCGGGACAACCTTCAGCGGACGGGACTGAGCAGTACTCACCGATCTGTTGATAAACGCGTGGAGCAGGGATACCGGGCATATATCGAAACGTCAGACCCCAGACGCCAAGACGCGCCGTTAGCGACAAAGTTATAGCACCTCGATCTCCTCTTCACGCAGCCATCCTGCCTTGATGACGCTTTGGCGCGCTGCTTCAGGATTCTGGGTATAGAAAACAACTGCCAGGCTTTCCTGTGCACGACTGCAAGTCACGTAGAGCAAGCGACGCGTGCGGGTCAGTGCGTTGTCGGCCCCCTCGGCTTCTTTTTGGAGGTCAGCAGAGGAAGGTAGCTTGACCCCAAGTGCCTTCTCGTAACTCCACAAGAACCCGGCTGCTTCCTCATCGTCGATGATGACCATCACCCGAGGGAACTCCAGCCCTTTCACCCCCTGGTGGGTACCATAAGGTGAGAGCTCGCTACAGTATTTGGCATACGCGTTGAGCTGGGAAAAGGGGCTGCCGATTAGGAGCCGGTAGGCATGGACTTCCAGCACTTCCCGGTCACCACTCTCGGGGAAGTCTGCAGTGGTCGCACCCATCTCGAATGCGGCCTGAAGCCTTTCAGGTACGACCAACAACTGCGTGCGCAGCAACACGCCAACCACGTCCTGAATTAAAGGATCATTATCGACAAAGAGCGCTAACAAATCCTGAGTGCCGGCGCGGGCTTGGTCTATTGTCGTGATCTGGTCTGGCGCTGTGGCTAGGCGCTCCTGGGACAGAAGAGGCGAGCGCAGTCTCACAACTTCCATCAGTTGGAATGAGTCGATCTGAGCCGCTTGGATGATTGGAATGACCCCATCCAGGAACACTCTGAGCGCGGAAAGCGTGCCATCAAGCAAGCCGGTTCTGAGATGTTCAACCTGGTACAGCGGCACGAACATGTCATCGAACCCCATTCGTCGGCTCGCCATCTTGTGTTCAAGAATCAGCGTCTTTCGGCCATCCACCCCTGTCTTCCAAGCGGGGTCGTGAGTGAGATCGGCCATGCAGTTGGCAATCTGATTCTCTACCTCGAATGTCGAGGCGGGCTGGCTTCGAACGCAGTACATTCGAACGGTACCCGCCGGCGCATCATCCAGCGGCTTTTGCTGGTGCTTGTCGACCTGCGCTCGGATCGCATTGATGAGCTCGACAACCCGTACCGGGCAACGCCTATTGTAAATCTTTTCGGGCTTCGCCCAGTCGGGTGGAACGGCTGAGTCGAGGTGCTGCTTGCCATGACCGTAGATGCTTTGCATGGTGTCACCCAGCAGGCCTAGGCAGAAGCGATCAGAGGCTTGAGCCTGCACTACCAAAAACGCATCCATAAGTGCGGCCATGGTGTCCTGGCTCTCGTCGATCAGCAGCACCGGATGTTTATCCACCAAGACATCAAGCAGTGGTCGTTGTTGGATGAAGGCTGCCGCCAGTCCTATCACGTCGGAATGATTCAACGCGTGGTGGCCACGGTTTTCGCCCGTAGGGCTGTAGGTAAAGTCAATTACGTGCTCGACGTTATCGAGCCGCTTGATCTTGCGATCCCTCTCTGCCTTGTTAGCCCTAGAGGTTTTGTTGTCCCCCTTAGCCTTTGACAGTTTCCTCTCGAGCTCATCGATGTCTTTGGCCAATTTCACGCGCAACCAAGCGCGAATGTCATCGTTGAAACCCTTGATCATCTCCCAGGCAAAGGAGTGGATGGTTGAAACCCAAACCAATGGGTCATGCTCCAATCGACGCATGACTTCTTCAGCCGCAGCGTTGGTGTAGGTGATGATCGCAATTTGTCGCCCCTCAACCGTCAGTTGCTCATGCGCCCTGCGTTTAAACCCTCGTACTGCCTCAACGAGGGAATAGGTTTTCCCCGAACCGGCGCCGGCGTACAAGAAAAAGCTCCTGGGGTTATCCAGGTCGAGGCATTGCTGGATAACCTCATCGGCATCTGGCAAGGCCGTCATACCTGAACCTCCGCGGAGTTGGTTGTTACAAGCACTAGCTCTGACTGCTTCTTGCGAAGCTTTGACTCAAGCCAAACCAGACCTTCCCGGATGTACTCAGGCACCGTCAGATCCGGAAAGCCCGGATCACCCAGCACCTGCAGAGCAAATTCAGCCTTATTGCCGTCTCTCAACGCTTCAAACAAATCGTCAGCGAGATCTTCCGGGGTCTTGGACGCCTGAAGTGCCTTGGCAAAGCGCCCCACCAAGCCGCGGCCGGAGCGCTCTGCGAAGTGAGCGGCATTGCTAAGCACCAGGCTGTCTTCAAACGTGTTGGCCAGCACTTCCACTGGGCCAGTATTTGACCCCGGGAGCTGTACAAGGATCGGAGTCTGGTAGGCCACTCGGATTGCAAAGAGCTCATCGAGCTCTTGCCATTTAGCCTCATCAGCCAGCTCCAGCAGGCTGTCTACTTTGACTGACTCATCTTTCATCCTGAGCCAGTGCTTTAACGTAGGGTTATTGGTCGATAGGTCGGCACCTCGACGGACTGGCATTGCGGCTTTGTTCTTGCCTGCATCCAAATCGGTGATAACCAGCGTAACGATGCCGAGAGCATCAACCAGTGGCCTCAGTCGATGGGCATGGCTTCCCCCGATATCAAGGGTCGTGATGTAGCACTGGTCGAGGAACTTGAATTGCGTGCGCAGGAAGTGCGGCAACAGCATCCGCTCGGCAGCCCCTTCAACTAGAATCACCGCATCGGCAAAGAAAAGGTCTGCATGCTGCGCCCTCAGATAACGGGTGACGAACTCCCTCGTATAGGAACCTTCACCGAAGACATTTGAAAGGTTAGACACGGTGGACACGGGCACTTGCACACTGTCCATACCCGCTGGCAGGCGTCGGAAGTAACGAAGGTTCTCGTACTCGACCTCGTGAGTGACGTGACTAGAATGCGTGCTCACGAGCAACTGCGTTTTGAGGTTAGGGTGACGCTTAATCAGCTCATCTTCGCAGAGCACTTCATACGCATGCCGAACGAAGACTTGCTGCACCTGGACGTGAAGGTGAGCCTCCGGCTCCTCGATCAATACCAAGTGGATGGGTTCTAACCCGACAGTGGTCTGCTCATCGGGGTTTCGGTGTTTCTTGAGCCAGTCATCGCGAAAGCTCATTAGACGGAAGATCATCCAGATCAGGTTTTGGTAACCCAGGCCGTTTGAGGTTTCCGGAAGCCGCAAGACTGATGCCCCTGGTGCTGTGTTTTTTGAGTCGACCTCGAACAACACCGCGGCTTCATGATTGAGCCCATCCGTAGCGGCGAGTTTGGCCTGAAGCGTGATGGTAGGGTCACTGCGGCCCGGATACCCGAGTGTTTGCACTTGCAGGAGCGCCGGGCCGAAGCTGGTGCTGAGGCGAGAGTTGAAGGCCGATTGGGCGACCTCGATTGCACGCAGCGCTTCCAGGTCAGACACTTCGGGTGTGTCCCCTGGATCAAGATGCTTGTGATAGTAAGTGCGAAGCTGTTCCGAAAGTTTTTTACCCCCATTTGACTGAGAGTCGGTCTGACCATCATCGCCATGGTCGCCAAACCCCCGCTGGGCGTTAATTTCATGGATTTTGATCAGTCCCTCAAGAGGATTTTTTTCGAGTGGTGACGCTGTTGGCGAAAGCCTCTGGGGCGCCGCTCTGCGCATCATCCTGGGAGGGGTGTGAAGCTTTCCAGGATCCAGCCGGTAAGAGCGCAACTTGAACATTTTGCCGAGCCGGCGGTTCAGGTAGTCAGTCAGGTTCTGAGGCCAAAGGCTCAAGCTGCCTTGGGTTTGCATCTGCACAGGAGTATCTGTGCCTGAGGTTGTCTCCCCACCTTGAGGGCGCCCGATCATTTCGGGGTTCGCCGCCAAGACAGCCTCGAGAGTTCCGACCCGATCGCGCTGCTTTCGGTAATCGGTGAATAGTTCGGCCATGTCATCGGGCTCCAACCGGAACCGCATTCCAACGAGACCACCGCTCCATTCGAAGTTAGGGATCAGGTCGCGGATGTAGTGAAATTCGCCGGGCTCAGCTGAGATCCAGATGTCGAGATGGGGGAGCCAGTCGTCCCAGTCATTGGCTATCGGAAGGTCTTCGGCGCCGTTTGCTGCTTCCCAAGCACGGCCGATCTCATCAATACGGTCGAAATGGCAGAGGGTCAGATCTTGCAGCCTGATTCCAGACGCTTTACCGCTCAAAAATTTGCGCAGTGCAAGCATTGCGGAGGACTTTCCACTGTTATTCGCGCCCACCAAAAGAGTTGTTTTCTCGGAAAGATCTATCCGTACCGAATGGAGCTTACGGAAATTGGCAATTTCCAGATGCTTGATCTGCATGCGTCGTCCTTGAGCCTAGGGTAGTGTCACAATGCTAGTGAATGTAGCGTGAAAGAAACGAATGGCAAACCGTCCGACGCCCGTAGTCCGGTGGACAACGTGATCATCAGCTGAAATGGACATGCGTCTCGAGTCCATTGAAGAGAGGTTGAAAGGATGTCTCTGCATCTTAGCGAGAAGGACATGCGCAACCACATAGTCCGGTGTCTTCGACAGGGGCCTCACCTAAGCCCATGGCAGCGGCTAGAAGGAGTCGCTCAGGCGCATCGGTAGCGTCATCAAAGCACTGTGTAATGAAGACTCATACCCACTAACACGATGATCACAATTCAAGGAGGCACCATGGTTGTATGTGAAGGGCAGCTCGATGGGGAATTTAAGGGCTTTGAGGATCAGGACACCATCTTCCATTTTTATGGCGGACAGAAGTGGCGCCAGGCGACGTACTACTATTACTACCACTACGCCTACATGCCCAGAGCAAAAGTGGTAAGGGAGGGTGGCAAGCTCATGCTCCATGTCAACGGTCTGAACGTGAGTGTCGAGGTGGTTCAAGCTTGACCTTAACTGTACCGCAGATAGCTCCCCGAGCAGCGTGGGTCGGTGCACCTGCCTTTATTTTGACTTCGAGAGACTCACACCCATACGATAGCTCGATACCCTTTTTGGCGGCCTCCAGCAACTCCTCGATGTTGTGGAGTGACCATTGGTTAGAAGTCGAACGGCAGCCCTTCACATCATTCACGACGAACCCTACCGCGCAGGGTGTGGCCGGATATTCGAGCCACACCACCGGGTTATCCTCTTCATCCGGGGCGCAAGTGGCCCTGAAGCGATACAAGCGGCCCTTCGTGGTAGGCCGCTATCGGCCCAGGCTGTGTGAAAACGTTTTAGAACAGGTTTTACGGTCAAAACCAGAACGAAAATCGCGTTCCTACGCAAATTTCAGGTCTGCTGATTAACCAAGCACTGGAAGATTTTACGTAGCAACGCAGACTTGAAAATGGTGCCTGCGTTTTTACACAGCCTGGGCCAAAAGCGGTCGCTCGACAGGCATCACTCACGAGCATTAAGCTCGACCTCATTAGGGTGATGCCGCTAGTGAATACATGGAGTGCGATTTTCGCTCCGATTCAGACCGACGAACCTGCTCGAAAACGTTTTCGCACAGCCTTGGCCAACAGTAGCCATTCGATGCGTCTACGAAAGTAGGTAAGATTCATAGGTACTATTTTGGAAACAGTCATCAATGTATATCACTGAAATTGAAATCACTGACCTCCGAAGCTTCAAAGGTACCCAAAGCGTGTCTTTGGCCCACACAGATGGCGGCTACGCTGGATGGACTGTTTTTGTAGGTAGAAACGGGGCAGGCAAAAGCACTCTTCTTAAGTCGATCGCTCTTACTGTGATCGGCCCATTGGCGTCTAGGTCTCTAGCAGGAACTTTCACGGGATGGGTCCGCACAGGTGAAAAGGTAGGTACCGTGGCCGTTCGGTTAGAAGGCGACAAGAGGGATAGCTTTCAACCTAGTGGTAGAACCACAAAAGAACCATTTTGGGTCGGCCTTCAATGGACTTCAGCTATCCACGGGACATGGTCCAGTCAATCAAGTGACTTTCTCGACCGTTGGATGAGTAAAGAGCCCAAAGGACGTCAGAAGATTCCCGATAGAGGTCCCTGGGCAGATAGCCCAAGTGGATGGTTCATCGCGGGGTATGGTCCTTATCGCCACCTTGGTCCTCCACCTGCAGAAGTAATCAAGCTAAGTGGCGACCCTGTTCTTGCTCGGCTTGTGAATCTTTTCAATGAAACTGCAACGCTTTCAGATGCCATAGATTGGCTGAAGCAACTTCATCACCGTAGCTTGGAAAAAAGACCTGGTGCCGAAGTTCTAAAATCTACAGTTCTTGATATCTTAGGTGAGGGGTTGCTTCCTGACGGAAGCGTCATTAAAAAAGTTAACTCTGATGGATTGTGGATCCAGCGTGACGGCGTTGAACTTCCACTCGAGGAGGTCAGTGATGGATATAGGACCGTAGCTGCTTTAGTTGTCGACATATTGAGGCGGCTACACGAAGCTTATGGAACACTAGAAATATCGAAAGATGATTCAGGGAAGTCTATCTGCAATCTTCCCGGGGTTGTTATCATCGACGAAGTAGATGCCCACTTACATGTGGTATGGCAGCAGCAAATAGGATTCTGGCTAACAAAAACCTTTCCAGCAATACAGTTTTTAGTTACCACGCACAGTCCTTTCATCTGTCAAGCGGCAAGTGCTAACGGAATTATACGTCTTCCGGCGCCTGGTGACTCGAGAAAAATTGAACATATAAGTGAAGTTACTTGGAGCGCGGTCGTGAATGGTGGAGCCGACGACGCTGTAATGACGGATTTATTTGGTTTAGAGCATGCTCACTCCGAGCGCGCAGAGGAACTGCGTCAGGAAATTGCAGCACTGGAGGCTAAAGTCATACGAAATATGGCTAGTGAAGCAGAGATAACAAGATATGAAGTGCTTAAGGACTGCCTTGGAAACGACATGAGCACTCTAGCGGACCGAAAATTACGAGCTATTTTAGGGGCCAATGGTTAATGCGTCGTCTGATCAGACCGACTCTCACGACAAAAACTGTCAAGGCCCTAGGTAGGGTAACCAACCGAGTGGTGGCAGCTCAGAATCCTAAAGATCAAGCTGAGAAAAGTTGGGATAATAAACCTAAAGTAGCGTTCTCAGAAGTACGGATGGAGCTTGAAAACATGGCTTCTGGACGAAGCCGGTGCATGTACTGCGAGGATAGTTTCGGAACTGATATAGATCATTTTTGGCCTAAGGCAGATTATCCTGAACGGGCTTTCCTTTGGGAAAATTACCTTTTAGCTTGCAGTTACTGCAACAGTAATTTGAAGCGAAAGTTATTTCCTGTTGATGCAGCCGGCTCTCCACTGTTGATTAATCCTACAGAAGATGATCCCGAGCTTTATCTTCGCTTATTGCCAAGTACAGGTGAGTATATTTCTCTCGGAGCGAAGGGGGATGAGTCAATAAAGGTGTTTGGCCTAAATGACACTGCATCCGCTAGGAATTTGCCAGATGGTAGAAAGCACGCACTGATCTGTCTACTGGCACTCCTGAAAGATTACGATCGAGTGTTTGCAATCGATGCTGATAAGGCTGAAGAGATTCGATTGGCAGCTAAAGGATTTCCGTTTAGCGCAGTGCTAAGTTGGCTAGTTACAACCGCCAAACTTCCCGTCGGATCAGTAATTTTGGGAGCAGATGTAGTAAGCCTTATTCAGACTCATCAGGTTGAAGGGTGGCTGTAGCTTTAGATCACCCGTAATCGACTTATGCATAATCTGTCTTTGACGACTCATTAGAAAGCTTAGTGGTGCGACGCACGGCCATTTCCGATTACTCGCCCGCGCGCCTCGCTGCGGCTCCAGATCTATACCCTGAACGTGTGTGTGTG
>NZ_PCQC01000037.1:0-1211 GCF_002979955.1 Pseudomonas sp. MYb2 | reverse complement strand
ACCAAGGAGATGACCTGTGTCCTGGGAAGAGGTGTCCACCGTGCAGCTTCGTTCAGAATTCGTGCTTTTGGCTCGGCAAGAAGGGGCCAATGTTCGGCAGCTTTGCCGTCGATTCAATATCAGCCCAAGCACTGCCTACAAATGGCTCAACAGGTTTGAAAATCTCGGTGCGCAAGGGTTGATCGATCAGTCTCGACGACCAAAGACGTCACCCAAACGCTGCGCTGAAGAGGTTGAGCAGCAGATTTTGACCGTGAGTCAGGAGTACGCCGCTTGGGGCGCTCGCAAGCTCAAGCGCGTGTTGGAAGACGACGGCAAAGTGATGCCCTCTGTCAGCACCGTGCATGCGGTTTTACAGCGTCATTCGCGCGTTGACCCAAAGGCTGCCGAGGTCAAACCGTTTATCCGGTTCGAGCACGAGGCGCCCAACGATCTTTGGCAAATCGACTTCAAGGGTCATATCAGCCTGAACCACGGACGTTGCCATCCGCTGACGATACTGGACGATCACTCGCGGTTCTCACTGTGCATCGCTGCGTGCGCCAATGAGCAGCGCCGAACCGTCCAGGAGCAACTAATGCGGGCCTTTCGGCTCTACGGTCTGCCTCTGCGCATGACGATGGACAATGGTTCGCCATGGGGTGACCAGACCGGCGTTTATACCGCGCTGGAGGTCTGGCTGATGAGCCAGGGCATCAAGGTCGGCCACTCCCGACCTTATCATCCGCAAACCCAAGGAAAGCTGGAGCGCTTCCACCGCAGCCTGAAAAGGGAAGTCCTGCAAGGCCAACTCTTCATCGATCTGGACGATGCACAACGGGCGTTTGATATTTGGCGTGATATCTACAACCAGAAGCGTCCTCATCAAGCACTGGGCATGCAGGTTCCTGCTACTCGCTACAGCAGCAGCCCGCGGGAATATCAGGAGCAACCGGCGGCGCCTGAGTACGACGATGGAGATGTGGTCAGGAAGGTTCAGGTGAAGGGCGAGATCTACTGGGGCAACCGTGAATACACTGTCGGGAAGGCGTTTTACGGGAGGTCAGTGGCTATCCGGGAAACGACGGAGGACGGCATCCACGATGTCTACTGGAGTAGACATCGTATCGCCCGAATCGACTTGAACTTGCAGATCGTCACGGCAGGTAAGAAGATCTAAAACCGTCCACCATGTCTCCGAACATGTGTCCACCATGTCTCCGGTACATACA
>NZ_PCQC01000036.1:0-2120 GCF_002979955.1 Pseudomonas sp. MYb2 | reverse complement strand
AGCGCGGCTGGTGCGCAAGGTCGAGGCCGATGGCGGCGAGCAGCTCAAGGCCTATGACGATGCCGGGCGCCTGATTGCCGAGCAGGATGCGTTAGGCGCCGTCACCGAATACCGCTACGACGAAGTCGGACGGCTGATCGCGCTGATTCCGCCGGATGACGCGCCAACGTCCTACGAGTACCGCAACGGTTTCCTCTACCGGCGTTCACGCCTTGATGCGGTGTGGCTCTATCGGCGCAATGCCGAGGGCGATGTCACCGAAGCAGTCGATCCCGACGGCAAGGTCACGCATTACTACTACGACGTACGCGGGCAACTGCTGTCGATCCGTTACCCGGACAGCAGCCGGATTCGGCTGGCGTGGAATGACCTCGGTCAGCTCATTGAAGAGACATTGCCTGACGGTGGCGTACGGCACTTTTCCTACGACGCGTTGGGGCGGCGGACCACCACCGTAGACGAACATGGTGCGGTGACCCGTCAACAGTGGGACGCGGCGGGTCGGCTGGCTCAGACGACGTTGCCGAGCGGCGCTACTCGCGCTTGCAGCTACGGCGCTTACGGTCAGGTCACTGCCGAACGCGATGAACTGGGGCGCATCACCCGTTATGAATATGACGACGATCTGCACCTGGTCTCGCGAAAGATCAATCCTGACGGCACGCGGGTGCAGTACCGCTACGACCATGCGCAGTTGTTGCTCACCGAGATTGAAAACGAGTCCGGCGAAAAGTATCGGCTGGACTACACGTCGACCGGACTGATCCGCCAGGAAACCGGCTTCGACGGGCGGCGCACCGCGTATGCCTACGACCTCAACGGCCATCTGCTGGAGAAAACCGAATACGGCGATGACGGCTCGCAGCTGGTCACGGCGTATGCACGCGACAGCGCCGGGCGCCTGTTGGTCAAAACCCTGCCGGACGGGGTCAAGGTCAGCTATCAATACGACCGCCTCGGTCGTTTGACCGGCGTCGATGACGGCCAGAACCATCCGCTGGCCTTCGAGTACGACCGTCAGGACCGACTGATCACCGAGCATCAGGGCTGGGGCACGCTGCGTTACAGCTATGACGCCTGCGGTCAGCTCAAACGCCTGCGCCTGCCGGACAACAGCAAGCTCGATTACCACTACGCCAAGGGCGGCGCGCTGACCGGCATCGACCTCAACGGCGCGCAACTGACCACGCATGTCTTTCAATCCGGGCGTGAACAACAACGCCAGCAAGGCCTGCTGCTCAGCGAATATTCTTACGACGATCAGGGCCGATTGCTCGCCCATGCAGTAGGCCATTCCCACGATGCGCTGTACCGCCGCGACTATGCCTACAGCGCCAACGGCAATCTGGAACACATCGCCGACACCCGCCACGGCCAGCGCACCTACGCCTACGACGCCCTTGACCGGCTGATCCGCGTGCGCCATTCGCGCGACGAACTGCCGGAATCCTTTGCCCACGACCCAGCCGGCAACCTGCTGATGCAGGACCGCCCCGGCCCCAGCCAGATCAAAGGCAATCGCCTGCTGATGCAGGGTGACCGGCATTACGACTACGACGCCTTCGGCAACCTGATCCGCGAACGCCGTGGCACCGCGCAAAAACTCGTCAGCGAATACCGCTACGACAGCCAGCACCGCCTGATCGGCCTGACCCGACCGGACGGCCAAACCGCTAGTTACCAGTACGACGCCTTTGGCCGGCGTATCCGCAAAACCGTCAACGGCCAGATAACCGAATTCTTCTGGCAGGGCGACAACCTCGTCGCCGAAAGCAGCCCGAGCGAATACCGCAGCTACGTCTACGAACCCGGCACCTTCCGCCCGCTGGCGCTGCTCGACGGCAAAGGCCCGAAAAAGGCCTGCCCGTTCTATTACCAACTCGACCACCTCGGCACGCCGCTGGAACTCACGGATTACAGCGGAGAAATCGTCTGGGCTGCGCAGTACGACGCCTACGGCAAAGTCGCCGCGCTGAGCCTGGCAGCGGCGGAATACCTCGATCAGCCGCTGCGGTTTCAGGGGCAGTATTTCGATGCGGAGAGTGGGCTGCATTACAACCGGCACCGGTATTACGACCCGCGGTTGGGAAGGTATCTGACGCCGGATCCCATCAAGCTGG
>NZ_PCQC01000035.1:0-8340 GCF_002979955.1 Pseudomonas sp. MYb2 | reverse complement strand
CATCAACCCCCACCACACCCCGCGACCAACCCGCGCGAATCTCGCCATCCGTGGTGATGCACTGATAAAGCAGCTCGATACTGTCCGGCCCGGTCACCCGCCCGACCTGGTTGCCCTGGCGAATATGCCCACCCGCATAAGTCCCCCAAACCGCCGCGCCTTCGACGAAGTAGTGAAACACCGTGCGCGCATCGGACAGCCCCTGAGCATTGTTCGCCACGGCAAACCGGCGGTTGTTCAAACGCTCGGTGACTTGCGAAAAAGCAGATTCCATAAACCACACATCCTTAGTCGAAAAGATCCATTCCAGCCTTCGCGCATCCTAATCCATTACCTCCGCGCAGCAAGGCGCTACAGGCGTTTTCTGCCAACCCAACCGCACAGCCACGTTGGACGGTCCTACCCGCCCCACCTAGTCTGCCCAAAACACCCTTACAGCCAGAACCGAGTTCACGAGAGGCAAGATGAGCAACTTCCCGATCGTCGCCACCGTCCTCTCAATGATCCTCGGGCTCTCCGTCACCCGCCTGTTACTCGGAGTATTAACGGTGTTCCGCATCCGCCGCGTTGCCAAGCCAGATTGGGTGGCGCTGCTCTGGGCGGTGATGCTGTTTACCATGCAGCTGCAATTCTGGTGGGCGGTCAACGCACTGTCGGCGGTGAAACAGACCTTCTCGTTTCTCGAATTTCTCCTGCTGGTGATGCTGACACTGTCGCTGTTCGTCACGGCGGCGTTGTTGCTGCCGAGCCGTAGTGAGGATGAGCAGAACGGGTTGCACGTGTACTTCGAGCAGGATGGGCGATACGCTGATTTCCCTCGCAACCTGACGATGCGGCCACGCAAACGAAAATGGGGACGGCGTTATTTTCAAACAATAACGCCGTCCCCATTCTTTTTTGCCACCAAGTGACTTGCCCTTCCTAAGCCGGCGCCTTCAACTCGACGTTATCCAGCGCCTTGTTCACCGCCAACTCCCCCAACATCACCACCTGCGCAATCCCCAACAACGTATTGCGATTCGGCCCTTCCAACATCCCGGCAAAATCACCCAGCATCACCGTCGCCGAGGCCAAAGATTCGCAAGCATTGACCAGCAAGGTTTCGGTGTCGGATTGTGGGTTAACCATGAACAAAGTGCTGGGACTGTACGGCGTAGCCATGATCTTCTCAGGCACAAGATAATGATCGAGCGCCCGCTCCGCCGCCGCGTGAAGCTTTCTCGAATCAAACGACTCATACGGCGACGCCGGATCTGTGATCGGCGGATTGTTTGTGGTTTCGGACATCAACTGAATCTCCAGCAAGCACCCAACAAGGCACTCCAAGAAAAACGACTACCAAATGAACACCGCTCCCCCCTGTAGGAGCTGCCGCAGGCTGCGATCTTTTGATCTGCTTTCCAAAATCGCAACCTATGGCAGCCCCTACACAGAGCTCGCGGCATCCCCGTAAACGAGCCAGCAACTAGTGCGGCAAGCGGCGCCCATCCAGGATTCGATTGACCATCAGCTCACTCAGCATGATCACCTGATGCAGCATCAGCATGGCGCGCCGCTGAGAGTGGTCAACGACATCGCCGATATCACGCGCCATGTCGCTGGCAGCGGCTAACGACTCGCAGGCTTCGACGAGCAAGGTTTCCTCGTCCACGGCGGGATCGACCAGAAAGATCTTGTTGGACTTGCGGGTAGGGATTGAAAGCTTCAGTGAGCCGGGGTTGAGATAGAAGTTGATGGCGCGGTCAGTCGCCTCTTTTATCTTTTGTGGTTCTAGCGATGGGTCGTACGGGATCGGATCGATGTCCGGTGGGTTTGGCGTTGGTTTGAACATTGATGAAGCTCCTAACACATTTAAAGGAGGCTTCACCCTTTCGCTACCAAACGAAGGGTGGCGGCCATGCAGAGGTTGGTAGACCGGGTGTTAGGATCCGGCGCGCCCTAGGACGCCCTATACATGGCCACCATAATCGAGCGAGAAATCTCGACGACAGTGGGCTGTACAACTAACACCGGGCTACCAAACCCGATCACTGTTTTCAGTGACGGGGAAACGATATAGCCCGCTGCATAGTCGCGTATGCCGGCGGATTCTGGCGTACGCGTAGGCAACGGCGCAAGGCGTTGTAGCCTTTGTGGCGTAACGGGTTGTGTAATTTAAACGCGTTTGTGGGGTTATGTTTACCCGTGGGAAATGCCCTAGCCCTACATAGTGCTTTTCTACAAATTCAGCACAAACCACTTCGGCCTAATGTGGCCGTTTGGAACCGCCTAATGCCACAAACCGTGGTCACACCTAGGTTTCGATGTAACAAACTAAGCGCATGACGTCGCTCATATTTTTAAGCCGGACAGTGAACTCTCCGGACTTATTCTCTTTTGCGCAGGGAAATCTTCCAATAATTTCATCACGCGAAAATTTTGGGAGACGGAGGCATGGCTTCCTGAAATAGAACAACATCCACTTTTGGTTCGGAATGAATGCAAAATCGCAGTCGTAGTTACGCAAGAAACGAAAATCTTTGATGTGTCCGTGCGAGCCTGGGTAGCAGTCATAGCCTTTCAGCGTGGATGCCCATCCAATGACGTACAAGAACGCGTGTTTAGCCTCGGGAGTACGCAGGATCTCGTAGTATTCCTGGTAAACCTCACTGCTCTCAGCTCCGCGCAGCATCTCGCAATCTCCCAGTTTTTCGGACAAAGGCTGCCTTTTAGCGTGGATAAGTAGCCGTAGTCGTCACCAGCCTTCAAGCTTCAGCGAGCCAAGCCACGTCAACCTCTCTGGCTCACAACCTACTGACGATTTCCTTCCAGATGTAGGCATAGTTGTATTTCAGCCAACGCACCAGCACTTTGTCGAACTGCCGGCGAAACCAATTACGCTTTCTCGCGGTTATCCTTTCCTCTATCGACTTTTTGAGAATGTCGGGATCGAACCCTGTCCACACCGGTGGTACAGCGGCCACAAGATTGGTGAAACACACAGGAGCGACCTCTGAATAGAGGATTTCGTAAAGGATTTCAGGATCGACGCCTCTGACCTTATCCGCGACAAAATCATACTCGACCGGGAAATCGTTGAATGGCTCTGAAAGTGCCGTTCTGATCTTTGTCAGTTGTGGTCCACTCAGAAGATGCCGCAATACGAAAACTCCATCTGTTCTTTATACAATGAACTCACAACCGCTTCGCCCGCCCCCCCCGCCGTCGACCATCCTTCGAATGCCAACCACTAAGGGATATCTAGCGCCCGACCATTTTAGATTATGGTGGTCTGGCCCCTTTTTCTACCCGTCTCAAGGGGCGTCGGACACGAATATAAGCAAACCAACTTTCCTGTGGCTAACCTCCGGACATATTTGATATTAGCCACAGGAACAATCGACCAAGTCAGCTTACTTCAGGATATCTTTTTGAAATCTCCACCAAACGCTCCATATCGAGAACGTAGGTTCCAAACGTAAGGGATTGCCCTTTAAGGTCGTAGCTCACTTCAATATCAACGAAAGATGCCATACAGTCTTTCACTGTAGTATCACCATTCAAATACGAGATGAGATCTTCAACTTTAAATTCAAGACCCTCCCAGACCCGCCTCGTCACGCCGGCAATATTAACGACACCTGAACTTATCATATTTATCAATTCATGCCCTTGCCGGACAGGATGCCCACCTACCTCACACCCATTAAAAACTCTATTCGCCACCGCTACACAGGTATATATTTGATCCACCGATTCATATTTAAATTTTGCAGCAGCGAACAGTCTTTTTTGCTCTTCTACAGAACCCAGCCACTCCTTACGGATACTCAACTGGCGTGCACCATAAGACACATGATCAAAGCTATTCCGCATTTCATGTACATTACATGGATGGTAGGGATTCTTGCATTCAATCAAAAATAACTTACCATCCTTAAAAGCGACTATATCTGTTTCAATCTCTCTTTTCTGAAAGTTAATTTTCAGTTCTTGCACAACCGAGAACCCTTGCGACTCTAGGGCTTGAAAAAGCATATTCTGCATTGGGTCGATATCACCCGGGAAAGGATGCTTAATTTTTTGCCCACAAAATATGTTTCTAGCAAGATTCGAATTAGCCACAAGTGCAGGAGCAACAATATAATGCCCGTTCAGCTTTATCAGCGGCGTGTACTGTATATCAATATGATCAGCACTTGAAAGCTCTAACGATATTAAGGACAATGCTTTCTTGGAATCACGACCAGGAAGCACCATTTGAACAATCTGCTCGAGTAGGCTTTCACTGAAAGTGGGCAGTACAGATCTCAAAGCAATCGTATATTTATCACTGGCAACATGATCAGCAATAGCGCGTTGATAAATAACGCTGAAAAACCTAAATAGCCGCTGAACCTTCATAATATCAAGCGCTGTTATACCATCACGAATATCAACATCCTTCAAAGACCCATAGTCATAATTCTCTATACCCAACTGCACAAGCGCTTCAATTTCTTCTTCAAAAAGACCATCTGTGGAGAAAGGCTTAAAAAGCTCTGGATCCATTACAAAACCTAAAACATACCGAGGTAATGGCAGTGGATTTACAAATATTATTTTTTCCTTGCCAGCATCGTAAAATTCTTCAGCAAATTTTTTAATAGACGCGGGTCTATTTTCGTTTCGCTCATTAAAAACATATTCTTCTAAGCCCTTCCTCCGAATCAACATCTGCTGAATAGTCTGTATATACCCGAGCCTAATTGATTTTTCCACTCGAGGATCGATAGACGCTACAACCAAGTCACCGGCCCGCCGAACTGCCTTAAACGGAAACCCATCCAAAAGCAACTCCGCCTCCTTGTAATTGCAGATTTTCGCAGCATCAATTAACAAACCCCAGTATAACTGTGTACTAACAGCCGACTCATCCACATGTTGAAAATATTCATTACGAACCCCAAACTCATCTCGATGCAGCCTTAATATATAACTAAAAGCCTCAGCAAGATCTTCATTACTGTAGTGCTCAACATCATCTGACGATAAAGTTTTGTTGAAATCCGGCATACGAGTCGCGAAGAGTATCTCCAAATTTGCCAGCAAGGTTTTAACAACAAATTTCCTTCTACCTTTTACGACTTCCACAACGCCAGCATGGATTTGTCGAACCTTCGAACCAAAAGCAAGCAAGCTACTTACTGAGTCCAAGTAACCCTTTAACTCAAAATCAAGTTTCAATACTTCACCGAACGCTATAAGATCCTTGACAACAGCTTGAGCAACACTGGTCTTAAACTTATACTTTGAACACCTGAATGCGCCAGCACTCCTCATCTCAGCCATTGACTTGTCGGGAGAATAGATTACAAGGGCACGGGCGAGCATTTTTGCCTTGTATACTTCATTAGAACCCATCAAGCCTATTAATTCGGAAACCTTATTCTCAATGTCATACTTTATTTTCTTCGAACTCAACCTTGCAGCCGCCTGTTCCCGACCAACTATTTCAATCAAATCAGTAGAGACTTCATTGCTATCCAGCATAACTACAACGCTTTCAATATCCATTGTTTTTAACTCCATTTAAATTTTAGCCCATCAAGCACGAAAGCGAATAATTAATACTAGCTCGATTTCTTCACTTCAATTATTTTTATGCTAGGAACGAGGCAGGGTGCTCCCCAACCCTTAAAAATAATTCTTCTCCCCGGCAATTTCAGTTCTGACGACTTCGGCGCGCACCTCTCCAAAGTCATCGGCATCAGCCTGCGCGATTTCCTGCACATTCGATGAGCACAGAATCAGCGCCATTATCAAGCTCGGTTTAGCCTTCATCCTGTCTTTTTCAAAAATTTATTTACGTAATACCTCAAACTCCACCGATCCTTCGGCCGCGGCTTATAGTGCGTTTTATTCCTCTGCCCCGGCTCACCACCCACCCCACTCGCCGTGTAGTAATAAAGCGCAATCGACCGCCGAGTGATGTGTTCCGGTGTAGTCAACGGCTCCGGATGCCCATGGTTACTGTCCTTGTCCGTATTAAAAATCACACACCGGTTATAAACCGGCAGCACTTTCTTCAGGCACTTTTTCATCCCCACATCCCAAAGCTCCAGGTTGCCGCCGTACGCCTCCTGCCAGTCCTCGGTCAGGTAGATGATCACGTTCAGCCGTCGCTCGACGTTGAGCTTTTTGTTTAGTCGAAAATCCGAGTGCACGCCGAGGAAGCCGCCGGTTTTGGTTTCGTGCAGGCCGCCGCCGGCGAAATAAGGGTCTGGAATCAGCCCTTGAATGCCAGTCAGTTTTTCGAGGAACTCGAGCATGGGTGCGGAGTTGAAGGTGTTGAAGACGTTCTTCAGGTAGGGGCTGCAGGCGTTGGGGCTGATCTGGCGTTTGAGTTGGCCTTTGTAGCCGCGTTCGTAGATCTGTTCGTTGTTGGTCGGTTCGACCGGGAAGTGTTCGCGGATGCTGGCGATGACGTCGGCTTGCAGGAAGTTGTCGATGACGATGTGCGGGAATGGTGTGGCCTGGGTGTATTCGTGGGTCAGCGATTCGCCGAAAGCGCTGGCGGCGGTTTGGTCGAAGTCGAGTTCGGGGGTCAGGGTGATGGGGAGTGTTTGTGTGTTGGCTTGCATTGCCGCTCCAATTAACTTGAATGCTTTCAGGTCTCGGTAAACAAGGCTGGGCGCTCGGCGCGATGCCTTTGTTTTTTTGCTGAGTACGGATGCGAGCAGGTTGCCATGTCGGGCATGGCCTGCCGAGTGTCCGTTGCGTAAACGTGGTGCGGCGCTGTAACGACATGTTTCTGACTGTCACAAACGCGTCATATTGCCTCTGCTAATCTGCTCGGCGCCCTGCCCTACACCCCAGTCCTAGAGCCCCCAACCGAAGGTGCCGCCAAGGTGTTTCCGACTCCTGTTCGCCAGCAAATCATCCTGCGCTCCGACAATCTTCGTTCCGATGACTTCGGCGCGTTGTTCTCCCGATTCTTCGGCAACCGTTATTCCGACTCCCCGCCGCTGCCGTCGAACATCATCATCGGCGGCGTTTATGGGCGGCACGATGGCGTCAGTTTCCGGCGCATGCATTACCACGGCGATTTCAGCGTTTCGTTTCCCGATCCGCAGGATGAGATCACGTTTGTGATCCCCACGGCGGGCAAGATTGTTTTCAACCACGCGACCGAGTCCATCGGTGTGACGCAGGTGGGACTGGCGGTTGATAAGGCCGATATTCGTTCGATGCGCTTTGTTGATGATCATGCGCATCACGGCATGTCGATCAATCGTCATCAGCTTACCGAGCGGTTGTCGATGCTGTTGGATAAACCGATTCTGCAGAAGATCGTTTTTGCAACCAGCGTGGACCTGAACACTGCAGCGTTTCAGGGGATTCGGGCGTTGATTGATCTGGCGACGGGGGCGGAGTTTGATCTGTTGCTCAACAGTGGGACGTTGATGCCGTCGCGGTTGCGCGAGATGTTGATTGATGCGGTGCTGGAGGCGTGGCCGCATAATTTTTCAGAGGCATTGCGGCGGCCGGCGCCGATGGTTGCGCCAAGGCATGTGAAGCTGGCGGTGGAGTTTATTCAGGCGCATCCGGAGCAGTTGGTCAGTGGTGTGGATCTGGCGCGGTTGAGCCATGTCAGTCAGCGCGCGTTGCAGGAGGGGTTTCGGCGGTTTGTCGGGATGTCGATTGTGGCGTATCAGCGGCAGGTTCGGCTGGAGCGGGCTTATGAGGTTTTGAAGCGGCGGGGTTCGGGGTCGGTGACCGAGGTGGCGTTGCGGTTTGGGTTTAGTAATGTGGGGCGGTTTTGTCAGTATTTTCAGGGGGCTTTTGGGGTGAGTCCGGCGGATTTGCGCGGGCGGGGTTGATCGGTTCTTAGGCTGGAATGCTAATTGTGGGAGCGAGCTTGCTTGCGAAGGCGGTGGGTCAGTCGACAGTGATGTTGATTGTGCTGGCCTAATCGCTAGCAGGGCTAGCTCCCACATTTTTTTTGAGGTGTCTGGATTGATGGCATGCCACAAAACTGTGGGAGCTGGCTTGCCAGCGATGGCGGTGGGTCAGTCGATGGTGATGTTGGCTGGGCTGGCCCAATCGCTGGCAAGCCAGCTCCCACAAGGATTTCTGGTGTGCCGGAGATTGTCGGCATCCCACAAAACCTGTGGGAGCGAGCTTGCTTGCGAAGGCGGTGGCTCAATCAACAGTGATGTTGATTGTGCTGGCCTAATCGCTAGCAGGGCTAGCTCCCACATTTTTTTTGAGGTGTCTTTGGGATTGATGGCATGCCACAAAACTGTGGGAGCTAGCCCTGCTGGCGATGGCGGTCGGTCAGTCTACTTTGGTGTTGGCTGATCTGGCGCTTTCGCGAGC
>NZ_PCQC01000034.1:0-21178 GCF_002979955.1 Pseudomonas sp. MYb2 | reverse complement strand
GCCTGCCCTGAAAAGCAGGCTTTTTCATTGAGTTCGAATCAGAGTCTCGACAGCGGCATGGCCGATAGCGCGATGTTGGGTTTGGTGTGTCTTGAGCACGGTTTGTTGTCGATGGGTCTATTCTCCGCCAGAAAGGCCTGGACATCTTCGATACTGGCTTGGAAGGAAAGATGTTCGGACTCTTTTAGTTAAACGGGGTCTTTGAGTTTGAGCGGGTTTTGAAGGCAGTTGCCGACCGTCCCCGCGGTTAAGCTGTTTACCGATGTGCTGCGCGAAACCCCGCGATAGCATTCCGCATGCGTTCAGACCCGATCAACCTCCGGTCAGCGATATCATTCAATTTGAAGGACTCGCACTCTGTTGCTGCGCGTTCAACGCGCTACTTGTATCCTTGCGCCGGTCGAGGACATACGACCGCTGTTATTGCCTTGAATCAGTAACGGCCGGAACGGGAAACCGGACTTTCCATTAGGTACTTTCGTGAAGCGTGATACCCACCTCGTCATCCTCTTGCTGCTGGTCATCGGCTGCTCTCTGGCTTCCCTGACCATCTGGAAAGTGCTGTCCTCGCGCGATCGCGCGCTGGAGGAAGTCAACGTGCACGGGTTGAACCTGACCCAGGCACTCGAGACCTATTCGGAGGGCATTGTCCGGCAAAGTTCGCTGCTGTTGCTCGGGCTGGTCGAACGCCTGGAAACCGAAGGCAGTGGCCCCGCGCAGATCCAGCGCTTGGGTGCGCTGATCAACCGCCAACAGCCGTTGATGCCACAAATGAGCGGGATCACCATCTACGACCGTCAGGGCCATTGGCTGATGTCGTCGAACCGGCCGATTCCGGCGGGGGCCAACAGCAGTGATCGGGCCTACTTCATTCATCATCGCGACGACCCGAGCCGCGAACCCTTTATCGGGCCACCCATCCGTAGCCGTTCCAATCAGGAGTGGGTGATCACCGTCAGCCGCCGTTTCAATGATGATCGTGGCGAGTTTGCCGGGGTCGTGGCCGTGACGTTGGGCGTGGAAAACTTCCTGCGCCTGTTCGGCAAACTCGACGTCGGACAGGAAGGTGCTATCGGCTTGTCGTACACCGACGGCACGTTGCTGGTGCGCTATCCGTTCCGCGAGCAGGACATGGGCCGCAACTTTTCCAAGTCGCCGATCTACGCCAAATACCTGGTCGATCAATCGGTCGGTACCGCGTCGTATACCTCCAGCCTGGATGGCGTCGAACGCCTCTACGCCTTCCGCAAAAGCGAGAATTTGCCGCTGATCACCACGGTCGCCATCGGCAAACGTGAAGCACTCACGGCGTGGCGAACCGAGGCGCTGTTGTCGGCGGTGGTGGTGGCGGGGCTGTTGGGACTGACCGGCCTGATCGGCTGGTGCTTGATCCTCGATATCCGGCGCCGGACCCAGGTTGAAGGCGAACTGCGCATTGCTCAGCAGCAGTTGCTCGGCTCGAACCGACAACTGGAACTGCTGGCCATGAAGGATGCGCTGACCGGTCTGGCGAATCGGCGCTGCTTCGACCAGACCCTGGCCACAGAGGCGCGGCGGGCACAGCGCGACGGCTCATCGCTGGCCTTGCTGATGATCGATATCGACTATTTCAAACTGTTCAATGATGCGCTCGGGCACGTTGCCGGCGACGCCTGTCTGCAGGCCGTCGGTCACGTGCTGGATGCGTGTGTGCGACGGCCGTCGGATCTGGTGGCGCGCTACGGTGGTGAAGAGTTCGCCGTGATCATGCCCGACACGGACATTGACGGTGCTGCGGTAGTGGCGCAGCTGATTCTTCAGCACTTGCAGCAGGAAAACATTGCCCACCCCACCAGTCCCGTGACCCGCGTGAGCCTGAGCATCGGCATCGCCGCTGCGCGAGGTGCGCACCTGGACCCGGTGCACGGTCTGATCGAGTGTGCCGATCAGGCGCTGTATCAAGCGAAGACGGCGGGGCGCAACAGGTTCATGAAGTCCTCTGCGCAACCCTTATTCGACGTCGATGGACAGCAAACCATTGACCCGTGATACCAGTGTGTCGACGGCAAAAGGTTTGGTCAGCACCTGCATGCCCGGGCCGAGTTGACCGTTACCGATCACCGAGTTTTCTGCGTACCCGGTAATGAACAAGGTCTTGAGCTTAGGCCGGATTTGCCTGCCCGCATCGGCCATCTGCCGGCCATTCATGCCGCCCGGCAAACCGACATCAGTGATGAGCAGATCGATGTGCGCGCTGGAGCGCAGTGCTTCCAGTCCTTCAACGCTGTCGGCCGCTTCGAGCAAGTTGTAGCCGAGGTCGTTCAGCACGTCTTTGAGCAGCGTGCGAACGGTGGGTTCGTCGTCGACAATCAGGATGGTTTCGCCGGCCTTGGCATGAGGCGTTGCCGAGCTTTGCGTGTCATCGTGATTGCGTTGCGTTTCGCCGACATAGCGCGGCAGGTAAACGCACATGGTCGTGCCTTGGCCCACGGTCGATTGCACCCGCACCTGTCCGCCTGATTGCTTGGTGAAACCGTAGATCATCGACAGCCCAAGGCCCGTGCCCTGGCCCAACGGTTTGGTGGTGAAAAACGGGTCGAAGGCCTTGGCGATCACTTCCGCACTCATACCGGTACCGGTGTCGGCGACCGACAGGCACAGGTATTGCCCTTCGGGCATTTCCCGGACGCGCGCCGATTCAGCATCCAGGGTTCGATTGGCAGTTTCGACGGTAATGCTGCCACCATCGGGCATCGCATCGCGGGCGTTGATGCACAGGTTGAGCAGGGCGTTTTCCAGTTGGCTGGCATCGACCAGCGCCGGCCACAGATCGGCGGCGGCGACCGTTTTCAGGCGAATGCTCGGGCCGACGGTGCGCTGGATCAGTTCGCTCATGCCGGCAATCAGCGCGTTGACCTCAGTTGGCCGTGGATCGAGGGTCTGTCGCCGGGAGAAGGCCAGCAGGCGATGGGTCAGGGCGGTGGCGCGTTTGGCGGCGTCCTGAGCGATCAGCATGTATTTGTCGATGTCGTTCAGACGGCCTTGGCCGATGCGTTTTTCCATCAGTTCAAGGGAGGCGCAAATGCCTGCCAGCAGGTTGTTGAAGTCATGGGCCAGACCGCCGGTGAGTTGCCCGACCGCTTCCATTTTCTGCGATTGGCGCAGCTTCTCTTCGGCCTGCATCAGTTCTGCGGTGCGCGCCGAGACGCGTTGTTCCAGTGTGTCGTTGAGCGCCTTTAACGCGGCGGTGACCCGGTCGCGCTCGGCTTCGACGTTGCGCCGGTCTTCGACATCGATAAGCACCCCGGGAAAGCGCAAAGGCGTGCCGTCTTCGGCGCATTCGACGCGTCCGTTGGCTTCGATCCAGGTGTATTGGCCATCCGCACCGCGCACTCGGTATTGGTGCGAATAGGCACCTCCACGGGCAATGACTTCGTTGATCGCGGTTGTGAGTCCTTCCCGGTCATCCGGGTGCACGGTCATCACCACTTGCTCCAGGGTCAGACCGTCGAGGCCCCAGGCCGGATCAAGGTTGAACACCCGCGCGAAGGCCTCATCGACGCTGAAGCGATCGCTGGGCAAGTGCCAGTGCCAGGTGCCGATAATGGCGCCGGCGGCCAGGGCGAGCTGGACCCGTTCGACGTTTTCCCGAGCGACCGCTTCGCTGATGCGCAAACGTTCTTGCGCGTCGCGGCGTTCGGTGACATCGCTGAAGAAGATCGCAATCTGCCGATCGGCCGGGTCGCCGACACGCACGGCGCGCACATCGAACCAGCGTTCGAAGGTATTGGCGTAGTTCTCGAAGTTGGCCGGCTCGCCGGTCTTGGCCACATGGCCGTAAGTCTCGAACCAGAAGCTTTCCAGGTTGGGCGCAAACTCGGTGACCCACTTGCCACGCAGGTTGACCCCGGCCTGACGTTCGAACGCCGGGTTGGCCTCGACGAAGTAATAGTCGATGGGGTGGTCATCGGCGTCGAATTTGACTTTGACGATCGCGAACGCGGCCTCGATGGTTTCCAGAATGGTGCTGAAGCGCTCCTCGCTGCGGCGCAACGCGGTTTCGGCGCTGCGCGAGCGGGTCAGGTCGAGCATCGCACCGATCATGCGTTCGGCCTGGCCCTCGGCATTGCGGATCAGATGGCCGCGATCAAGCACTTCGGCGTACGAACCATCGTGGCAGAGGAAGCGGTACTCAGCGCTCCAGGTCGTGCCTGAACCGTCAATCGCCGAGCGAATCGAAGTTGTCACGCGCGAGCGATCCTGCGTGTGAATCTGCGCAAACCGCCAGTCACACGTCGGCTCGATGGCTGCTGACGCGTAGCCATACGCCTGTTGCAGCGAGTCGTTCCAGATGACCTGGTCGGTCTTCAGATCCCAGTCCCAGACGGCGTCGCAGGTCGCCTTGACGGCCAGCCGCAGGCGCGTGACTTCGGACTCAAGCTCCTCGCGAGTAAGCTCTTTCAGGATGTCCACCCTTCATGCGTTGTGAGTTGTTTGCCTTGCGTGCAATCAGCGAACGGCCGTGAGCTTCACAAGTTTTGTCAGCCATTGACCCGAGGTCTCTGGTTTAAGTTGCACGAGGTCCAAGGCTTGCGCGCTTTCATAACGATTCGCCGCGATCCAGTCGGTCGAGCAGACTCTGCCCGCGTTGCCACAGTGCCTGCTGTTTTTCTTGCGGCATGCGATCGAGGTTTTTGTACATCATGCCCATGCGCTGATTGCCGCGCAGCAGGTCGCTGTGGCGCATCAGAAAATGCCAGTACAACGCATTGAACGGGCAAGCGTTGTCAGCCGTGGTTTCACGCACCGAGTAAGCACAGTCGCGACAGTAGTCGGACATCCGATTGATGTACTGGCCGCTGGCGCAATAAGGCTTGGAGCCGAGGTAACCGCCATCGGCGTGCATGACCATGCCGAGGGTATTGGGCAGCTCGACCCAGTCGAACGCGTCCATGTAAATGGCCAGGTACCACTCACAGATCTGACTCGGCGCGATGCCGGCGAGCAGGGCGAAATTGCCGGTCACCATCAGGCGCTGAATGTGATGAGCGTAGGCGTGCTTGAGGCTTTGGCCGATGGCCTGGCGCATGCAGTTCATCTGCGTGGCGCCGGTCCAGTAAAACTCTGGCAAAGGCCGGGTGTTACCGAAAGCATTGCCCTCGGCGTACTCAGGCATGGTCAGCCAGTAAACGCCGCGGACGTATTCGCGCCAGCCGATCAGTTGACGGATGAAACCCTCGGCCGCGTTCAGTGCGATGCTGCCGGACCAATAGGCAGACTCGACATCGCTGCACAGCTGCCGTAGATCGAGCAAGCCGATATTGAGCGCGGCGCTGATACGCGCATGGAACAGAAACGGTTCGCCGCTGGCCATAGCGTCTTGATAGTCGCCGAAGCCGGCCAGGCCGTAGTCGAGAAACCACGCCCACAATGCCTGGGCGTCGGCGTGTGTCACCGGGTAGTTGAAGGTATCCAGACTGCCGTAGTGACTGGCGAAGCGTTCTTTGACCAATGCGAGCACGTCGAGGGTGATTGCATCGTTGGCAAAACCAACCGGGTAGGGCGCCTTTACGTGTTTCGGCAAGGTTTTGCGATTGTCTTCATCGAAGTTCCAGGCGCCGCCGACCGGCGTGCCGTCACCGTTGAGCAACAGGCGACTTTTGCGGCGCATCTCGCGATAGAAGAACTCCATGCGCAGCTGCTTTTTGCCAGTGGCCCATACGCGAAATTCGTCGCGAGCGCAGAGGAAACGGTTGTCAGCATGCCAGTGGATCGGCAAGCCACAATCCTTGAGCGACTGCTCCAGACGCCAGTCGCCGCACTCGGTGACGTGCAACGCGTGCGCCTGTAGCAGCGCCTGCCAGCGCCTTAATTCGCCGGGTACCGAGCCGCTGTTCTGCGGGTCGTCGAGGGTCACGTAATGCACGCGCAGACCCTGCTGCTCCAGCGCCTGAGCGAAGTGACGCATGGCGCTGAAGATCAGCGCGATCTTTTGCGGATGATGGGCAACATGGGTGGCTTCCTCCATGACCTCGACCATCAGCACACAGTCGTGCTCGCGATCCAGATCTGTCAGTGAAGCCAGATCAAAAGACAGTTGGTCACCGAGGACCAGGCACAGCCGATGGGTTTTGTTCATGTGCACGGATTCAGCGTAATGAATGGCAGCAGGGCGCAGAGCGGACGCTTGAGTGCTAATGGTGAATAGTTGTACAGATTGTAGTTGATGTATAGGTTTTTGTCGGTCAATCAATAGAAAAGCAGCGATCTGCCCTTCAAAACTCCATCAAGACTGCGGCATTCGCCACGAAGCTGACTCGGTTCGGCAATCCTGACTCTCGCGGCAAATAAGAATAAGTTTCAATTACGCAAATTACTGGTATACCATGCGCCGCGTTTTGCTGGCAGTTCTGCCCTTCGTTTTGGCTTATTCGTAAGGTTCTTACCTCATGCGTCGAACTCTGCTTTCCATCTGCGTGCTGCAAGCCTTGTCGCCTTCTTCGTGGGCTGAAGAGGCCGATACAAAAACTTCAGCCTTGGAGCTGGAAGCCACCGACGTCATCGGAGCCGCAGACTACGAACGTGCCGACGGGCCGGTGCAAGGCTATCGCGCCACGCGCTCTGCCAGCGCCACGCGCACCGATACCTCGATTCACGAAACGCCTCAATCGATCAGTGTGGTGTCCAGGGATGCCGTCGAAGACCTCGGCGCCACGCGTCTGCAGGACGCACTGGATTACGCCGGTGGCGTGGGCCGGGCGAACAATTTTGGCGGGCAGGGGCTGACCACGTTTACCGTGCGCGGCTTCACCACCGGCGAGTTTTACCGCAATGGCTTCCCGATCAATCGCGGCTATCCGAACATGCCTGACGCCAACACCATTGAACGTCTGGAGGTGCTGCGCGGGCCGGCCACAATGTTATACGGACGTGGCGACCCTGGCGGCACCTTCAATGTGGTTTCCAAGCAGCCGTTGCCGGAAAGCAAGGTCACATTGGGCAGCCAACTCAACGACCAAGGCATGAAACGCGGCACGCTGGACGCTTCCGGTCCGATCGACGAGGACGGTCGACTGGCTTACCGACTCAATGTCATCGGCGAGGGTGGAGATACTTTCCGCGATCATGTCGAGACTGAGCGCTATGGTGTGGCGCCGGTCGTGACCTGGCAGGCAACCGATGCTACCCGGGTGATCTTCGAGGGCGACTTCATGCGCAACAACGCGCCGCTGGACCGTGGCGTCACGCGTTACCCCAAGCAGATCGGCACCGCCTCGCGTGACACGTTCTTCGGCGAGAAAGACGTTGGCAAGTTGCATAACGACAACAACATGGCGCAGTTGCGTTTCGAGCACCTGCTCAATGATGACTGGACATTGGGCGGCGGTTTCCAGTGGCTCGATGGCTCGCTCAAGGGCGACGCGATCGAGGCGAATGGCATCGGCGCTGATGGCCGAACACTGGGACGCAACTTCAACTACCGCAAGCTCGAGTGGACAGACAAGGACAGCCAACTCAACCTGACTGGCCACTTCACCCTGGGCGGCTTGCAGCACACGTTGCTGACCGGCGTCGAGTACGAAGATTACGACTACCAGTCGATTATCCAGCGCTCCAGCGGTGCAATCGGCGCCTACCCGATCGACATTTTCAACCCGGTCTACGGTCAGCCTCGCCCGGCATTGACCCGGACACCGACTCACGACAAAGAAAATCTCAAAACCTACGCAGCGTTCGTGCAGGATCAAGTGGCATTGACCGAGCGCTTGAAAGTGCTCGCCGGGGCGCGTTTCGAGCGTTTCGAACACGATTATGAAACCTACGTGCCGGGCGGCAAAAACTGGCAGGCCAGTGACAACGCGGTCACTCCGCGTTTGGGCGTGTCCTACGACTTGACCGACACGGTTGCGCTTTACGCCGACACCGCGCGCTCGTTCAAACCCAACACCGGCGCCAGTCGCCAGGGCGGTGGTTTTGAACCCGAGAAAGGCAAATCCTGGGAGATGGGGGTGAAGTGGGAGGCGCTGGATCAGCAGTTGAGCGTCGATGCTGCGATCTATCAGATCGAAAAGCGTAACGTGCTGACCACCGATCCCGTGGACTCGACGTTCAGTGTGGCGGCGGGGGAAGTGCGCAGTCGTGGTTTTGACTTGAACGTCGCCGGCAATCTCACCCCTGAGTGGCGAGTGATCGGCGGTTACGCCTATGTGGATGCCGAGGTCACCAAGGACAATGTGATTCGTTCTGGCACACGCCTGATGAACATCCCGCAGAACAGCTTCAGCCTGCTCAACGTCTATGAGTTTCAGGACGGCACTTTCAAAGGCCTGGGTCTGGGCACAGGGTTGAAGTATGTCGATGAGCGCGCCGGGCAAACGGCCAACACCGCGTTCTCGATGGGCAGCTACACCGTCGTCGACCTGCTCGGTTTCTACAAGGTCAACGACAAAGTGCGGCTCAACCTCGATGTGAAGAACCTGTTTGACCGTGATTACGAAGAAGGCGCGTTCGGCAACGTCTACGCCTATCCCGGTGCGCCGAGAACGGTGCAGGTCGGGATTGCCTATACGTTGTGATTCGCAGCGGGGGCCGTTGGCCCCCGCTGAGATCAGGGCTTAGCCGGTGACGCATCCTTGCGGTGTTTTCCCGGCAAAGCTGTCCAGCAGACTGGCCACCACCATTTCCCCCATTCGCGTACGCGTCTGCAATGTCGCGCTGGCGCGATGCGGCTGCAATACCACGTGTTCGTTGCCGAACAAGGCTTGCGGCACGTTCGGTTCATCGACGAACACGTCCAGCCCGGCACCGGCAATTTCGCCCGCGGCCAAGGCCGCCACCAAGTCGGTCTCGTTGACCAGTTTGCCCCGTGCCACGTTGATCAGATAGCCACCCTTGCCCAGTGCCCGTAGCACTTCTGCGTTGATGATGGCTTCAGCCTTGTCGGCAGCGGCCGCGAGAATCAATGCATCGCTGTCGCGGGCCAACTGCTTGAGGTCGGCAACGAAGGTGTGGTTCACATCGCTCATTGGTTGCAGATCGGTGTAGCTGATCGGACAGCCAAATGCGGCGGCGCGAGTGGCGACCGCACGGCCAACCCGGCCCATGCCGACGATGCCGATACGCATGCCGGAGACCTGACGAGCCAGAGGCAACGGTGCCAGCGGAGTCGCGCTGTGCGGCCATTGGCCGGAGCGCACGTAGCGATCGCTGGTGCACAGGCCGCGGCATACCGACAGCAGCAAGCCGATGGCGAGGTCGGCGACGTCTTCGGTCAACGCGCCGATGGTCGCCGTCACGCGGATTCCGCGATCCCGGGCGTACGCCAGGTCAACGGCATCGGTACCGACGCCGTTGACCGCCACCACTTCAAGCTTGGGCAGTTGCGCCATGACAGCCTGGGTGATGCCGGTGTGGCCGCCGGTGATCACGCCACGAATGTTGGCGCCGTGTTCCTGCAAATAGGCCGGTTTGTCCGCCTGTTGGAAGTAGCGTCTGACGGTAAACAGTTCGTCGAGACGCGCATTGATTTCAGGTATCAGGATCGGGCTGAGCTGCAAGACTTCTGGCTTCATGTGAACCTCACTTACCGAATAAAAGGCCGGCTCAACCGCGGCCGGCAAACGGCATGGCGGTGGCCATGACGGTCATGTTCAGAACGTTGGCCGACAGCGGCAGGCCGGCGATATAGCGCACGGCATCGGCGACATGCTTGACGTCGACCATTGGCTCGACGGCGATAGTGCCGTTGGCCTGGCGTACGCCTTTGGTCATGCGCACCGACATTTCGGTCAAGGCGTTGCCGATGTCGATCTGGCTGCAAGCGATGTTGAATTCGCGACCGTCCAGCGCCAGGGATTTGGTCAGCCCCAGCACCGCATGTTTGCTGGCGGTGTAAGCACTGCTGAACGGACGCGGCGTGTGTGCCGAAATCGAACCGTTATTGATAATCCGGCCGCCCTGAGGCTGCTGGCGACGCATGAGTGCGAAGGCGCCACGGGCGCACAGGAAAACCCCGTTGAGATTGGTGTCGATCACGTTTCGCCATTGTTCGAACGTCAGTTCATCCAGGGGCACGGCGGGGGCATTGACCCCGGCATTGTTGAAGACCACATCCAGACGTCCGTAGACCTCGGCAATGCTTGCGAACAGCGCATCGACACTGGCCGCGTCGCGCACATCGGTGGGCACCGCCAAGGCTTCGTGGCCTTCGCTTGCCGCTAGTTCGACCAGTGCCCGCAAAGGTTCCGGCCGGCGCCCGGCAAGCACCACGGTGTAACCGTCGGCCATCAGGCCAAGCGCCACGGAGCGGCCGATGCCACTGCCAGCGCCGGTGACCAGCGCGACTTTCAAAGGTTGAGTGATGGACATGTTGTTGTACTCCTGTCTTCAAATCACAAAGGCGTGCGAGCGGTTCAGGCCCGTGGGCCGACGCGCATTTCGAGTTGGCCGATACCGTCGATTCCGGCGTTGATCACATCGCCCGGATGCAATCCGTCGACGCCGGCCGGGCTGCCGGTCATGATCAAGTCGCCGGCCCTGAGCGCCACGGATCGGGAGATCCGGCTGATGACTTCAGCGACCGACCAGATCTGGCTGTCGAGGCTGTCGCGCTGACGTTCCTCGCCGTTGACGTTCAACCACAACTCACCTTCGGGATGACCGGCGCGTGTCACCGGCACAATCGCCGTCATCGGCGCGGCGCCGTCGAACACCTTGGCTCCTTCCCACGGCAAACCGTTGCTCTTGGCGGTGCGCTGAACATCGCGACGGGTCAGGTCGAGCCCGGCAGCGTAGCCCCAGACATAAGCCAAGGCTTCGCTTTCAGGGATATCGGCGCCGCCTTCACCGATGGCCACCACCAGTTCGATTTCGTGGGCGAAGTCTTCGGTCAACGACGGGAACGCCACCTCACCGATAGCATCGACAACGCTGCTCGAAGGTTTCATGAAAAACACCGGCGGCTGGCGCGACTGCCCTTGGGTATCTGGCCATGGGTAATTACGGCCGACACAGAACACTCGACCGACGGGAAACCGTTGTTCACTGCCGACGATGGGCAGGGTCACGGGCAGATCCGGGGTGAAGGCGTATTCGGTCATGTTCATCCTGTTGTTGTCCTTGTCTGGAGAGTCAGCGTACGGCGGCAATCGTTGGCGAAGTTGGACGAATGCCGCCTCTTGTTGGAGAAAACGGTGTTCGTGGGCTCAACGCACCTTCAATTCGATGCGGTACAAGCGGCCCAACAACAGCGAATAGGAGAGGGTGCCGATCAGGGCCACGCCGCCGATAAACCAGAAGGCCCAGGCAAATGACCCGGTGGCGTGAACAATCGCGCCAATCACGATGGGCGTGACGATGCCGCCGATGTTGGCGGCCAGGCTGGTGATCCCGCCGGTCAGCCCGATCAGTTCCTTGGGCGCCACTTCTGACACTGCTGCCCACGAAGATGACGCGATGCCTTGCGCGAAGAACGCGATGGTCAGTACAGCAATGCAGATCAGGTTCGAGTCGGTGAAATTCACCAGCACGATGGACATGCCCAGCATTGAACCGATCACCAGCGGCAACTTGCGGGCAAATGACATCGAGTAGCCACGGCGGATCAGCAAGTCCGAGACAATGCCGGCGAGAAGGATGCCGACCGTGGCGCCCACGAATGGCAGGACGGCGAAGATCCCGGCCTTGATCATGGTCAGTTTGCGTTCTTCGATCAGGTAGGTGGGGAACCAGGTCAGGAAGAAATACAGCGCCGAAGTGCTGGCGAACTTGCCGATGCAAATCGCCCAGATTTGCCGATAGCTGAACAGTTCAGCGATCTGTCGCCAGTTGAATTTGGTGCGCTCCTGACTGCTTTTGACCAAGCCGCCACCGGCTTCGATGTATTGCAATTCGGCTTTGCTGACTTTCTTGCAGTTCAACGGGTCGCGATACAGATACAGCCACAACACGCCGAATACGATGCCAAGCACGCCGGTGCTGTAGAACACGTGACGCCAGTCGAAGGTGGTCGCCAGCCAGAGCAGGGCGCCGGTGAACAATGCCGTGCCCAGGTACTGACCGCACACGTAAATGCTGCTCGCCAGCCCGCGCTCTCGCGCCGGGAACCACACCGTGACCGCGCGGCTGTTGGCCGGAAATGCCGGGGCTTCCATGGCGCCGACCGCCAGACGCAAGCCGAACAACGAAGCGAAGCCCGTGGCAAACCCCTGGCACACGGTCACCGTTGACCAACTGATCAATGAAACACCGTAAGTGAAGCGCGAACCGAAGCGGTCGGCGATAAACCCGGCAGGCACCAGAGCCAAGGCATACGTCCAGGCAAATGCCGAGAAAATCAGGCCCATCTCGATCTTGTCCAGACCCAGGTCCTTGGCCATGAACGGCGCGGCGATCGAGATATTGACCCGATCGATGTAGTTGATGATCGTCGCAATCAGCAGCAGCGAGAGCATGAACCAGCGACGCCGAGAGGGCAGGCGTTGCGGCACCACGGCGTCTCGTGGGCCGGCGATCACCGGCGGCACGCTGGCTTGGGAAGCATGTGAACTGGACATGAAGAGACCTCGTTATTGTTAGAAGAATCGAGATGTTTTCGAGCAGCCGAAGGCGTTGCCCGCGAGGGTCGGGGCATAGCAATCGAACGGAACTGGCTGTCGGCGGCGGACGTTCAGAGACGTCTTGCGGGCGGCGTGATCGGAGGGATGTCGGGAGGGGCGGCGAGGGGCAATAGCAACATCATGACGTGCACACCTTTGATTATTTTTGGAGGAGGTTGGGCTGCGTCGTTCAACAGTGGTCGTACAACATCGGTAAATCAACCGAGGGGTTAGATCATTTTTTCTCGATGGGAATCGCGTTGTGAAACGTGTCCAAGAATTCAAATGGGCGAATGGCCGAGGTTTTTATTTGAAGGCTCTTTCAACGTATTGATAGTTATAGAAAAAATATTTCTCTTGGTTGCAGGGTTTTTTGGACAGGCAAAACGCCACCGCCCAGGCAAAAAAATCATTCCAAACGGATGTCATCGTATGACTGCTTGCGTGCGCGGCTGGCTTTTCGGCAAGATGAAGGTCGCCTGCTCACTGTAAATACCCGTCGAGGATTGCGCGCCGATGTCGTCCCCCAGTCGTATTCCCACTTATGTCATGCAGCAGCGCAGCGAGCTGACGGACTTCTACATCCGCGACAAAAAGGGCCGTCGGGCCGAGACCGGGCCCCATCGTCACGAGTATTTCCAGATTCAGGTCAACCTCGGTGGCGACACCGTGCAGCACATCGGCAACGTCGTGCGTCCATTCCCGCGTAACACGCTGGCGTTCATCCTGCCGCACCGTGTGCATGTGATCCCGCATCCGGCGGACAGCAATTTCATGGTGATCAATTTTTCCCAGACCTTTCTCTTGCCGCACTTGCAGTGCGATCCGATGGATCTGGAAGAAGTGTCAATCCTCTTGGCGCCAGAGTTGTCGCCATTCCGTTTTCAGGAGCATCTGGATTTCATTTTGGGCGATCAGGATTTCCACAAGGTCTGTGCCTTGATCGAGCAGATGCGCACCCTCGACGAAAATCGTCAGTTTGGTACGCGTGAGATGCTCAAGGGCTTGCTGTTGCAACTGATTGGCAGCGTGTGTTTTCTGTATGCCGAACCACTCAAGCGTCTGGCCGAAGAGAATGCGGCCGAGGTCAGCCGCCGGGATGCGCTGAGCCGAATGTTCGAATACTTGCGCAAGAACATCGCCGACCCCGACCTCAATCTGATCAAAGTGGCGGCGGCGACGTACCTGTCACCGACCTACCTGACGCACTGGCTACGCAAGGAAATCGGCAAAACCTTCACCGAACTGGTGCTCGAACGCAGGATGCACGCGGCGCGCAATTTCCTGCTCAACAGCACGCGCTCGGTGGGCGAGGTGGCGCGGCTGTGCGGCTTCGCGGACGAGGCGTATTTCTCCCGACGTTTTCGCCAGATTCACGGCCAGCCGCCGGGGCAATTTCGCCGCCGGCAACTCAACCCCGATACGCCGCAATCGCCGCTCAATACCTGACTGTGCCGTTCGCCTGAACCTGGTCGACGTACTGCGACGCTTCGCCCGGTGATGCTGTTTTTTAGCCTGCCAACGTCGCGTTATCGATCACGAAGCGATATTTCACATCGCCCTTGAGCATGCGCTCGTAGGCATCGTTGATCTGATCGGCGCGGATCAACTCGATGTCGGAGACGATGCCGTGTTCGGCACAGAAATCCAGCATCTCCTGAGTCTCGGCAATGCCGCCGATCATCGAGCCGGCAATGGTGCGGCGCTTCATGATCAGGTTGAACACGTTCGGTGACGGGTGCGAGGTGGCGGGCGCGCCAACCAGGGTCAAGGCACCGTCGCGCTTGAGCAACACGAGGAAGGCGTCGAGGTCGTGCGGCGCAGCGACGGTGTTGAGGATCAGGTCGAAACTTTTCGCATGCGCGGCCATTTCCTCCGGGTTGCGCGAGACCACGACCTCATCGGCGCCCAGTGCTTTTGCCGCTTCGCGTTTGGATTGCGAGGTGGTGAAGGCGACAACGTGCGCGCCCATGGCGTGGGCCAGTTTGATGCCCATGTGACCGAGGCCACCGATGCCGACCACGCCGACCTTCTTGCCGGGGCCGGCGTTCCAGTGACGCAGCGGCGAGTAGGTGGTGATGCCGGCGCAGAGCAACGGTGCGACGGCGGCCAATTGCGCCTCGGGATGGCCAATGCGCAACACGTAGCGTTCATGCACGACAATGTTTTGCGAATAGCCGCCCAAGGTCCAGCCCGGTGCGTCCGGGGTCGGGAAGTTGTAGGTGCCGATCATGCCGTCGCAATAGTTTTCCAGGCCGCTTTCGCAATCGTCGCAGTGTTTGCAGCTGTCGACGATGCAGCCGACACCGACCAGGTCACCGACTTTGTAATCCGCGACATGAGCGCCGACGGCTGCGACGCGACCGACAATTTCGTGCCCCGGCACACAAGGAAATTGCGTCCCGGCCCATTCGGCGCGGACCTGATGCAGGTCCGAATGGCAGATGCCGCAGAAGGCAATGTCGATCTGCACATCGTGGGCGGCGGGGGCGCGGCGGTTGATCTGCATCGGCTCAAGGGGTTTGTCGCCAGCGTGGGCGCCGTAGGCTTGTACAAGCATGGGAACATCCTCAATCGTTTGGTCGTGTGGCCATTGTTGCGGTACTGCCGGGCTGCGCAGTAGTGCATTCCTGTGCAATCCTTGCCTGATCCTGTGAGTCGTTGTGACGTTGCGTTGACAGACGCCCGTCGCGTTTATCGTTAATCTGCCAACTCGCTGACTAAAACAAGATAAAAAACGGAGTCATTGATGCAACCGATTCGTCTCGGTCTGGTGGGCTACGGCAAGATTGCCCAGGATCAACATGTGCCGGCGATCCTCGCCAATCCGGCGTTTACGCTGGTGTCTGTCGCCACCCAGGGCAAGCCTTGCGCCGGCGTGGAAAACTTTCAGTCGTTGGCTGAGTTGCTGGAAAACGGCCCGGCGGTTGACGCGATTGCGTTCTGCACACCGCCGCAAGGCCGCTTCGCTTTAGTGCAGCAGGCATTGGCTGCCGGAAAACATGTGCTGGTGGAAAAACCGCCGTGCGCGACCTTGGGGGAAGCGCAGGCGCTGGTTGATCTGGCGGCAGAGCAGGGCGTCAGCGCGCTGTTCGCCTGGCATTCGCGTTACGCGCCGGGGATCGCACTCGCGCGTGACTGGCTCGCCTCGCGAACCTTGCAAAGCGTACAGATCGACTGGAAAGAAGACGTGCGCAAATGGCATCCGGGGCAGACGTGGATCTGGCAACCCGGTGGCCTCGGCGTCTTCGATCCGGGCATCAATGCCTTGTCGATCGTCACCCATTTGCTGCCGCTGCCGCTGTTCGTCGAATCCGCAGAACTGCGCGTGCCGGGCAACTGCCAATCGCCGATTGCCGCGTCGATCAAGATGTCTGACGCACGCCACCTCGATGTGCGTGCCGAATTCGATTTCGACCATGGTCACGACGAACTCTGGAGCATCGAGATTCGCTGCGCCGAAGGCACACTGCGTCTGGACAACGGTGGCGCACTGTTGAGTATCGACGGGGTGCGCCAGACGGTGTCGGAGGAGGGTGAATATCCGGCGGTGTATCGGCATTTCCAGCAGTTGATCGCTGACAAGGTCAGCGATCTGGATTTGCAGCCGCTGCGTTTAGTGGCCGACAGTTTTTTTGTCGGCAGCCGAGTGTCAGTCGAGGCGTTTTATGACTAGCGCTGATTAGGCGCCATAAACCGGGTAATCGACATAGCCTTCGCCGGTCCCGCCATACACCGTGGCGGGATTCAGCGCATTCAACGGCCAGTCATTGGCAATGCGCGCCGGCAGGTCGGGGTTGGCCATGAACGGGCGACCGAACGCGACAAAGTCCGCCAGCCCGGAGTCGAGCAGACGCGCACCCGAATCGGCGTTGTAGCGCCCGGCATAGATGATCGCGCCGCTGAAGGTGTCGCGCACCGCCTGACGAAATGTCTGCGGCATCGCCGGGGCGTTGTCCCAGTCGGCTTCGGCGATGGACAGATAGGCAATACCCACGTCTTCCAGCACCTTGATCGCCTCGATGTAGGTGGTGTGAGGATCTTCCTCGACCATGCCCAGATAGGTCCGCGCTTCATCGGTGGTGGTGAACAGCGGCGCAAAGCGTACACCGACTTTTTCCTTGCCGATGCACTCGGCGACGCCGGCCACCACTTCCTTCAGAAAACGCAGGCGATTGTGCAGCGAGCCACCGTATTGATCGGTGCGCAGGTTGCTGTGGGCAGAGATGAACTGGTTGACCAGATAACCGTTGGCGCAGTGCAGTTCGATGCCGTCGAACCCGGCTTCCATCGCATTGCGCGCCGCTTGAATGTACAGCTGAACCAGTTCCTGGACTTCGTCGGTGCTCAGTGCGCGCGGTGCGGACGGCGGCACCAGTTCACCGGCACCGGGCGCGGTTTCGATGAACACGCTGACTCGGTCAGTGGCCACGGCGGAGGCGGACACGGGAGCGGCGCCACCCGGCTGCAACGCGGTGTGGGATACACGGCCCACGTGCCACAGTTGCGCGAAAATCACGCCGTCGACGGCATGCACCGCTTCGGTGACTTTGCGCCATCCGGCGATCTGCTCAGGGGTGTGAATCCCGGGTGTCCAGGCGTAGCCCTGGCCTCGGGGCTCGATCTGCGTGCCCTCGGTCACCAGCAGACCGGCGCCGGCACGCTGCTGGTAATACTCGGCCATCAGCTCATTGGCGACGTTGCCCGGTTGCGTGCTGCGCTGACGTGTCAGCGGTGGCAGGACGATGCGGTTTTTCAGGGTGTGCAGGCCCAGTTTTGCAGGGGTGAAGTAGGGGCTATTCATGTTTATTAGACCAGTCAACTATTAAATGGGGGCGAAAAAAACGCCGCGCAACACGCACGGCGTTCAGAGGACGTAGACGCTGGGTCTCAGCCCAACATCTTCAGCAGTTTTTCAGCGACAGCGGCAGAGCTGGCGGGGTTTTGACCGGTCACCAATTTTCCATCGACGACCACATGAACCTGCCAGTCAGCGACTTTCGAATAGTAGCCGCCGAGACGCTGGAACTCGTCTTCGATGAGGAACGGCACCACGTCAGTCAGGCCGACGGCGGCTTCTTCGGCGTTGGTGAAACCGGTGACTTCGCGATGCTGGATCAGCGGTTTGCCGTCAGCTGCGAGCACATGACGCAATACCCCGGGCGCATGGCAGACAAAACCGTGCGGTTTGTTGCTGCGGTCGAACGCTTCGATCAGGGCGATCGAGTGTTTGTCTTCAGCCAGATCCCAGAGCGGGCCGTGGCCACCTGGGTAAAACACGGCATCGAAATCGTCGGCGCGGACATCGGCCAGCAGACCGGTATTGGCCAATGCCTGCTGGGCAGCCGGGTCATTGCGAAAGCGATCGGTCTCGGCGGTTTGCGCATCGGGCTCATCGCTTTTCGGATCGAGCGGAGGCTGGCCACCGGCTGGCGACACCAGCGTGATGTCGGCGCCCGCGTCCTTGAAGGCGTAGTAAGGGGCGGCGAATTCTTCCAGCCAGAAACCGGTTTTCTTGCCGGTGTCACCGAGCTGATCGTGGGAAGTCAGAACCATCAAGATTTTCATAGAGCACCCTGGGTTGGTCAGGTGATAGCGCTGCACGAGGCATTCGTGTCGCATCGACACCCGATGAATTAGGTTGACGGAGCGCAGCATAGTTTCCTATTAGACCAGTCGTCTAGTAATTTTTTCGACGGAGGTTTTTCCCGCCCGGCTGTGGCAAACTCCGCAGCCTGTGAAATATACGACTGGTCTATTGTCTGGACTTTGCGCCCCATGAAACCGACTTACGACGATACGCGCCAACACTTGCTCGACACCGGCCACCGGATGATGGCCGAGAAGGGCTTCACCAGTGTCGGCCTCAATGAAATCCTGCAAACCGCTGGCGTGCCCAAGGGTTCGTTCTATCACTACTTCAAATCCAAAGAGCTGTATGGCCAAGCCTTGCTCGAGGATTATTTTGTCGGCTACCTCGCCGACATGGAGCGACGCCTGACACTCCCGGGGCTGACGGCGTTCGAGCGGCTGATGGATTACTGGCAGGGCTGGCAAAATCGCTGCACCCTCGAAGGCCATGGTGATGAGTGTCTGGTGGTGAAGCTCAGCGCCGAGGTCGCCGATCTGTCCGAGTCGATGCGCCTGACCTTGCGCGACGGTGCCGAGCGCGTGGTGGCGCGCATCACCGTGTGCATCGAAGAAGGCCAGACGCAAAAGAGCCTGCCGGCGGGTGATGCGCGGCATCTTGCAGAGACGTTGTATCAGCTGTGGCTGGGTGCAAGTCTACTCAACAAGCTGCAGCGGACGGGGCAATCGCTGAACACCTCGATGGCGATGACCAAGCAACTGTTGCGCGTCTGAGGCCGGCATGCCCGGTGCATCAGCCGTTTACCCATTGCTCGCGAAACTGCAGCAGAAAATCCACGAAGACCCGCACGTGCTGGGGCACATAGCGACCGTGGGGATACAGCAACGTGTACGGTCTTGAGCGACCGCTGAAAGGTTCAAGCACCTCAATCAGAGTGCCATCGGCCAACTCCCGCTCGACGATGAACCGATAGGTCTGGAACAGTCCCGCACCGTGTTTGGCCAGGGTGACGCCACCGAGCACGTCATCGGAGCAGGAATAACCTCCGGCCGCGAGTACTTCACGATCCTTGCCATTGTCCTGAAATAGCCAGGAAATCTGCCGGCCGCTGCTCGGCAGTTCGAACTGAATGCATTCATGCTCGAGCAGATCCTCAAGTGTCTGCGGCGTACCCGCTGCGTGCAGGTATTGCGGCGAGGCGACCACCACCAGTTTCGCGTCTTCCAGCAAGCGCGCAATCAGGGTCGAGTCCGGTTGTGCACGCACGCGAATCGCCAGATCGTAACCTTCGCCGACGAAATCTATATTGCGATTGCCCAAATGGATATCGACCGTGACCTGCGGGTATAGCGCCCGGAATTTCGGCAGCAGCGGCAGGATGCGGTGGTGGCCGTAAGTGGTGGGCAGGCTGATGCGCAAGCGCCCCGACGGCGTGGTCTGCGTGCCCATGACTTCTTGCTGGGCTTCGACCAGTTGGGCCAGTGCCTGACTGCATTGTTCGAAGAATTTCCTGCCCGCGTCGGTCAGGCGGATGCTGCGCGTGGTTCGTGTAAACAGCCGCGAGCCGAGGCGTTTTTCCAGACGCAGAATCGAGCGGCTCACCGCCGCCGGTGTCACCCCCGCGAGCAGTGCGGCAGCGGTGAAGCTGCCGGCGTCAGCGGCGAGACAGAAGAGTTCGATACTGCCCAACTGCAAATCTTCAAAGTGGCGTTTCATCATGGCTGGCACCGAGGAGCATTCCTCCAGATGTTTACCACATGAATCGCCACCCGCGCTGAAGTGGCGTCGTGATCAATGCCCCGCGCTCTGGCCACCGTCGACATGCAGAATCTCACCGGTCACGAACTTCGCGGCGTCCAGATAAAGGATTGCCTGCACGATGTCGTCGATCTCACCCATGTGGCCAAGCGGATGCAGATTGCCCAGGGCTGCGTGGCTTTCTTCGGCGTGCATGGGCGTCTTGATGATGCCCGGCGACACCGCGTTGACGCGAATCCCGCGCTTGGCGTATTCGATGGCCAGGGATTTGGTCGCAGCGTTGATGCCACCTTTGGTCAGCGAGGCCAGCACCGACGGCACGCCGTCAATTGCATGATCGACCAGACTGGTAGTGACGCTGACCACGTGTCCGCTGCCATGCTTTTCCATTTCGGCGATGGCCAGTTGCGAAATATGGAAGAACCCGCTCATGTTGGTGGCCACCACTCGGGCGTAATCTTCCCGGCTGTACGCGGTGAACGGCTTGGCAACAAAGATGCCGGCATTGTTGACCAGCGTATCGACGCGACCGAAACGTTCGACGGCGGCACGGATCACCCGTTCGGCAGTTTGCGGATCGGCGATGTCGCCAGCGATGGTCAATACCTGCGGATCAGCGGATTCCTTGATCGAACGCGAGGTCGCCACGACCTGATAGCCACGCTCGCGAAAACCATTGACCAGACCCGCTCCTATGCCTTGCGAGGCGCCTGTGATAACGACAACTTTGCTGGATGTGCTCATGATGATTTCCTCAGGAATTGAAGATTAATTGCCCGACAACGATTGGCGGTATTCGGTGGTGGTCATGCCCGCGTAACCCCAGTTATCCGTATCGACTTCCTCGATCACGATGTGCGTGAGCTGCGGATCCTTGTTGAGCACTCGTTGCATGGTCACGGTGATTTCCTTGATCACCTGGGCTTTCTGCTCCCGGCTAACGCCGTCGCGGGTAATGCGTACGCTGATGAAAGGCATGGACTGTCTCCGATCGCAGGCCCGTCGGGGTGAGGGGCTGCTGTTGGAGAGAACTGTAGGAAGTTGTCAGTAATTGATAAATGCGCCTTGAGGTACTTCATTTATGCCGTGGCGTATCGAATGGCAGCGTTTGTTCACGCGATTGTCCGTTTCAGGTTGACGGTGAAACACATTCCAGCCGATTTATCCCTTTTCGATGCGTCAGTAATCTGTACCCAACTTGAACGCAACAACAAATTCAAAAACTCAAAAGGGAAGCAGACCATGACCACTCCAA
>NZ_PCQC01000033.1:0-28855 GCF_002979955.1 Pseudomonas sp. MYb2 | reverse complement strand
GATCGATCCCGGAGCGAAGGAACCCCGAGCTCTAGCGAGCGGGCCGTACGTAGGAGCAAGCCTTTTTGGTTACTTTTGACTGGGCCGGCATTCCGGGCGTCTGGAAAAAGTGACCCGCCGTAAGGGCGGAACCCTGAGCAGCCGTGACCGCAGCAACGGATATGTACTCGGTTCCCCCACAAAAAGAGCAAAGATCGCAGCCTTCGGCAGCTCCTACAGGCAATCAACCACCACCCCCCGAACCACTATCAACCTTACCCCCCTGCTCCTGATCAAAAAACTCCGGTATCTCATGCTGATAACTTTTCAACCACCGCTGCATGACCAACTCCCGTTCCGCCGGGGTCAACGTCTGCAGGGTCGGCGAAGCAACCTTGTTACGCGCCTGCAATTGCAACCAGCCCTCGGTTTCCTGCTGCTGCGCCGAAGCCGGACCCGCATCAATGGCATGGCTGATCAGCGGCACAGCGAACAAACCAAGACAGACAAGGATAGCTTTCATCATCGCGCCCCCTACTTGAGCATCGCCGTAACGGCAACGGTGGACCGGTTCGGCAGCTTGAGTTTCTCCGCACGCCCCTGCGCCTCGCTGAATTGCGCCGGGCTAAGGCCAAGCCGACTAACCAGTTCAGCCGCACGACTCCAGTCGTCCTGATACAACAACAGAGTCACCAGATTCAGCGCCGCCAACTGATCACTCTGCTTGAGCTCCATGGCGGTGAGAAACTCGAAGCGCGCATCTTCAAGGCGCAGTTGATTGAGGTAAACCACGCCAAGGTCATTGCGGATTTTCTCGTCGGTAGGTGCCAGCCGCGCGGCGCGTTGCAAATGCGCCTGCGCCTGACCGTAATCGGATTTGGCCGCAGCGAGTTGCCCCAGACCGTGCTCGGCTTCGGCCGCCAGACACGAACCGAGCAGGCTGCGATACAACGGCTCGGCCTCGCTGCGCCCGAGCAAGCGATAGACCTTGGCCTTGCGCAGACGCACGTCGGCGATGTTGTCCGGCAGGCTTTGCAGATTCGCGAGGCTGGCGTGCAGCTTGCCATCGTTGGCCATGTCATCGGCGAGGTTCAGCGACAGTTGCTGATCAGAACTCAACTTGCCACAACTGGCGGAATTGGTCAGCGCATCCCACGGCGTTTGCCCGGTGTTGGCACAACCGCCGAGCAGCAGAAAACAGGCACCTGCAATCATTGCTTTCATCACGATCCCTCTAGGCTCCCAACGCCTTCGCCAGGGCAGTGAAGCCCGGGCCGGCCAGGACAATCAATAACGCCGGGAAGAGAAACAACATCATCACGACGGACATTTTTGCGGACATCTTGGAGATGTATTCCTGCAGGCGCGTCAGGCGCCGGTCATCAAGCAGTTGCTTGAGCGCCAGCAACGACTTCATCGCGCCGCCGCCCTGATACAGCAACTGCTGAAGAATCACGCAGGTGTCGGTGAACTCATCCACCGCTAATAACTGCGTGGCCTTGTTCAGTTCCTCGCCCAGCTCCAGGCCGGAGTCAACGCGACTCAGCACCAGGCGCAATTCGTACGTCAGCACTGGCAACAGCGCCTGACCTTCATGACTGAGCACGCGCAACGCCTGCTCCACGGCCATGCCTGATTCGAAAAGAATGCGCAGCAGCGGAATGAACGTGCCGATCTCGCTGGCCAGTTGTTTTTGCCGACGCGTCACGGCGATCACCAGCAGACGTTTGGGCAACAGATAGCCGACGCCGAGGGCGAACAACGGTGCGATCCATTGTTTTTCCACAGCAGGAAAAAACACCGATTGCAGCAGCAGCGTCAGCGCCAGCAGCAACAGTGGCGAGCCGATCTGACAGGCTGCGAAAAGCGAACGCTGACGCGCACTGCGCCAGCCGAGGCGGTTGAGCAGCGACTGGGTTTCATTGTCGAGTTTGACGCTGTGCTGACCGACCTTGCTGTCGCCGAGCACTTGCAACAGGTTGCCGAAACGGTTCTCGCGGATCAGGTCGCCCTCCAGTCGACGACTGATCTGCCGCGCCCGCCGACGCTGCTCCAGCAGACTGGTCAGGAGCAACGCGGCAGCGCCGAGCAGTAACAGCGCGCTGATCATCAAGGGCGTGGTCATAGGCTGCGCAACATCCGCCAGAGCAACAGACTGCCGATCACCTGCATGCCGAACGCCGTGGCCAGCATCCGCTGCCCGGAGGGGTCATGCCACATGGCGACCAGATAGATCGGATTGGCCATCAGGAAATACCCGGCCATGGCAATCGGCAGCAAACCCAGGACCCACGCCGTGAGGCGGGTTTCGCCGGTCATCGCCCGTAACTGACGCGAGGCCTGATCGCGCTCGCGAATCATCTTGATCAGGTTCTCCAGCAGCTCGCTGGCGTTGCCGCCGTAACGGTGATTGACCTTGAGGCCGAGGGCGAACAGGCGAAATTCATCACGTTCGTACAGCTCGGCCAGATCCGACACCGCATCCGGCAGACTCACGCCCAACTGCACGTTGCGCTGCACCCGGCCCATGGCATTTTTCAATGGATCTTCGCTGGTCTCGATGCCGCCCAGTACCGCGTCGGCCAAGGTCCGTCCGGACTTCAGACTGCGCACGGTGTAGTCGAGCAATTGCGGCAGTTGTTCGATCATCCGCCGCAGGCGCCGTTGGTAACGCCAACTGACAAACAGGCGCAAAGCCAGCGGCGGGACAACGAGCAACACCAACAAACCGATCACTCCGGCGAGGGCGAAACCGGTCAGCACGCCGAACGCCCACAACAGCATCCACAGGCCGATTCGATCCGTCGGCCGACCGAGGCCGGCACGTAAAAACGCCCGTTCAAGGCCGATCCAGCGCGGCGCTTCCACCGCCAGTTGCGGCTGTCCTTGATTCAACCGATCGATCACGCGCTCGGTCCCGCCCTGACGCCAGCAGTTGTAGAACAGACGCAGTGACAACCCCAGCAGCGTCAGGCAAATCACGATCAGCAGCAGCGGTTTGAGCATGCCGTGGCCCTCAGTGCGCAAGCGTCGATTCGCGACGCAGCTTGTCGCCCGCCGGGTTGACCGCTTCGCGCAGAAAGCCGAAGCCGGTGCGCCGGTCGAGGCGGAACAACGTGTTGGTGACGTAGACGTCCTCGCGTACGCCGACCACTTCCACTACTTCGCTGACGCAGCGGCGTCCGTCGGGCATGCGCGTCAGTTGAATCACCACATCAAGGGCAGCACAGATCATCTGCCGCAACGTGCGTTCGGCGATGGTGCGGCCGGTCAGGCCGACCAGGGTTTCCAGGCGCAGCAAGGCGTCCTGCGCGTTGTTGGCGTGCACGGTGCTCATCGAACCGTCGTGGCCGGTGTTCATGGCGGTCAGCACATCGACCACTTCGACGCCGCGAATCTCACCGAGGATGATGCGGTCGGGGCGCATGCGCAGGGCGTTGCGGATCAGGTCGCTGGCCTTCACTTCGCCGTGGCCCTCGGCATTCGGCGGACGGGTTTCCAGGCGCACGACGTGTGGATGGCCGAGCTGCAATTCGGCGACGTCTTCGATGGTCACCAGCCGCTCATGCGGATTGATCAACTGGCTGAGAATGTTCAGCAGCGTGGTCTTGCCGGTACCAGTACCGCCGCTGATAAGGATGTTGCAGCGCTTGCCCACCGCTTCTTCGATGAAGTCGTAGATCGCCTGATCAATGGTTTGCATCGCCATCAGGTCGGTGCTTTTGAGCATGTCCTTGCGAAATTTGCGGATCGACAGGCACGGTCCGTCGAGGGCGATCGGCGGGATGATCGCGTTGACCCGGCTGCCATCCGGCAGGCGTGCATCGACCATCGGCGACGATTCGTCGAGACGTCGCCCCAGTGGCGCGAGAATGCGCTGCATGACCCGCTCGACGTGGTGCGCATCGATAAAGCGCAGATCACTCAAGTGCAGCACGCCATCGCGTTCGATAAACACCCGGTGCGGGCCGTTGACCAGAATCTCGGTCACGGCGCTGTCGCGCAGCAGCACTTCGAGCGGGCCGAAACCGGTCAGCTCATCGACGATTTCTTCGGCCAGACGCTCCATTTCATAACGGGAAATCGCCAGGTGCAGGCGCGCGATGTATTCGGCGACTTTGTCGATGACGAACTGCGAGAGCACCTGCCGCGAGCCTTCCAGCAGGTTTTTCCCGGACTCTTCGATGGCGTCGATGATGTAGCGATGCAACACCAGTTTCAGGCCATCGTGGTCGGTGTTGCCGCTCGCGTGGCGCTGCGGGCCACCGAACAGTTGTTCGCTGCTCATGAGGTGCCTCGCAAGCGGTTGAACCAGTTAGCCTTGGGTTTGGCCAGGCCTTCGGAACGTTTTGCCAGGCGTTCGCCGAGGGTGCGCAGGCTTTGGCTGATGGCTTCGCGCGGGGCCAGTTCGAACAGGGTCACACCTTGGTTTTTCGCGTTGAGGCGAATCTCCGGGCTGTAGGCGAGAACGGCAATCACCTCCAGGCCGAAGGTCTTGCCGAGGGTGTCGGAATCCGGTGCGACGTTGCGCAGATAGCGGTCGATCAGCAATCGGCCGTGATCAAGCTTCATGCCCTTCTCACGCCACAAATTGAGCACGGCAAGGTTGCGCCGGCAGTCGAGCACGTTCTGATCGGTGTACCAGAGCAGCTTGTCGCAATGGCTGACGAACGTGCGCAGCGCTTCGCTGTCGGGCTGGCCGGTGAGGTTGACGACGATGTGCTGGAAATGTTGGCGCAAGGCGCTGAGCAACATGTACAACTCGGCGGCGCTGGTGCGCTCCAGCGGCTCGTCGGAGCTGGCGTAAGCGAGGATGCGCAGGCCCGCTTCGGCACTGGTGAAGGCGCTGTCGATCAGCGTTGCATCGAGACGCCGCAAGTGGCGCAACGCATCGCCGAAATGGAACGAGCTTTCCAGGCCAAGCAAGGCCAGGCTGTCGCCGCGCGGCAAACCCAGATCGAGTAGCAACGTCTGCTGCCCGCTCTTCTGCACCACCAGCGCCATGTGGTTGGCCAACAGTGCGCCGTCAGCGTTGCTTTGCACGCCATAAAGCACAGTCAGACCACCGAGTTGGGTATTCGGCGTGACGGCTGGCAGGCGTTTGCTCAAGCGCCGCACCAGCCCGGCGACTTCACTGGAGCGCGATCCGTAAGCGACGAAATCCCGCGCACCGGCGCGCATCGCGTTGAGCACCAGTTGATTGTCCATGCCGTCGCCGAGGGCGACGATGGCGAGCATCGGTTTGGCTTCGAGCACGCCTTCGATCAACGCGCTCTGCGCGACCAGATGATCGCGATCCAGCCCGACGAACACCAGGCTGGCGAAGGTCACGTCAACCAGCGCGAGCAACTCGTCAAGGCTGCCGCCTCCGGCGCTGACCACTTGGCCGAGCGGCGCCAACGCACCTTGCAACCACTCAAGATCGGTGTCGTTACGGGTGATGGCGAGGAAGGTCTGACTCAGGCTCTGGCTCATTGCGATAACCCGCTGCGTTTATCGAAGTTGCCGTTTTCAAGGAAGTACAGGCGATACCAGTTCGGGTCGTAGTTGCGCAGCTTTTCACCCGGTAGCGAAGGCAACGGCGCGTTGGCTGCCAATGGCTGCACCAGGTGCGGGGTGACGATCATCAGCAATTCGCGCTCTTCGCGATTGATCGACGAATTGCGGAAAAACGCGCCGAGCACCGGGATGTCGCCAAGCCCTGGGAACTTGTTCACCTGCGAAGCGTTTTGCGTGCTGATCAAACCGCTGATCACGAAGCTTTCTCCATCGGCCAGCGAAATGCTGGTGTCGGTGCGGCGGATGGTGAACGCCGGCACGGTGGTGCCGCCGATGGTCACGCCATTGTTGTAGTCCAGCTCGCTGACTTCCGGCGCGACCTTGAGGGCGATGCGATCACGGCCAACGACGGTCGGCGTCAGGGTCAGACGAATGCCGAACTCCTTGTACTCGATGGAGTAGCTGTTGCTGTTGGCACTCGGCACCGGGATCGGAATTTCGCCACCGGCGAGGAAACTCGCGCTCTGCCCACTCAACGCTACCAGGCTCGGCCGCGCCAGGGTGTAGGCGAAACCGCTGCCTTCCAGCGCATTGACGATGCCGAGGAATTTGCTGCTGCCACCGCCCCAGACAATGTTGAACGCGTCGTTAACCAACGGGATGCTCGGCACAGCGATGCGCGGGTCGATGTTGCGCAAAGGCACAACGCCGGGCGTTACGCCCGTGCCGGGCACCGTACCCGGAGCACCGAAGAGAAAGTTATTCGAGCCCTTGCCGAAGATCTGCGTGCCGGCCTCCTTCAATTTGGTGCGACTGACTTCGACAAAGCGAATGTCGGTCTGCACCTGCGAAGGCAACGTCGGATCGTCCGTGGCAGGCAACGAGACCGTCATTGCCGCACTGGCCTTGCCCTGCACAAACACCATGCTCTGACGCGGTGCGCTGGTGCAGGCCGTCCAGATCATCAACGTGGTGGCGCCGGGGGCGACACCGGTGAGCAATACGCTTTGATCGCCGGTCACGCGCACGTCGGCAATTTTCGGGTCGCCCACCGCCACGCGGGTGATCGCCACCGGCGATTGCAGTGCCTGTTGCAGACCTTCGCCGACTTCCAGGGCCGCCGGCAAAGGGCCGAGCGCGGCGCAATTGCCGGCAGCGGCGACGGCAGTGCCGATCGAAGCAACGCTCAGCAGCGAGGCCCGGAGCAAACCGTTGAACAGGGGCATGAAGCATTTGCGCATGTAAAGGCGTCCTTGCTCGAATCAGGGAGTGGGTTGAGCGTTTTCGGCACCACGGATAACTTCCACGGTCGGTTTGCGCGCCGTCGGTTGCCCGGCTACGGCAAATGGTTTGGGCGCGGGCGCAAGTGATAACTGGCTGAACTCGAGCAACGCGCGACGCGGCGTGTCGAGTTGCGTGGCGACATCGTTTTCGCCGGCCCAGTATTTCGCCAGTTGTTGCTCATCGGCGCTGCGTACCGCCAGGCGCAAGGCACCGGCACCCGATGCCAGCATCAAACGGCTGAGCAACGCTTCCGGCACCGCCAGCACCACGCTGCGCGCTGCCATGCGTTGTTGTTCCTGCTTGAGTCGTTCATCGTCACTGCGCGCGGGGCTGGCGGATTGACCATCGTTGGTCAGGCCCATCTGGCTGCCGACACCGAGCACGCGCACCGCCGGCACCACCAATTGCGCCGAGGCCTGTGGATTGTTTTCGTCCTTGCGCAGAAACAGCAGCACATCGACGTAATCGCCCGGCGCCACTTGCCCGCCGACGCTGATCACTTCATCCACAGACACCGCCAGTGCGCGTTCACCGGGCCGGATCATTCGCGCCAGTTGGCTACCCGGTGCAAAGCTTTCTTCATTCAGCCAACTGCCGGCGCTCAACGGCCGCCACGGCGTGCGGCCAATGACTTGTTCGACAGTGCTCAGGCTGCCAGCGGGCGCGGTGCGCAGTTTTTCCACGGTGACATCGGCTGCGGTGATTTTCACGAACGGCGCAATGTCGCGCAGCAATACCACCACGGGTTGACGGGTCGGATCTTCAACAGGTTGCGCAGGCACCGCAGGCGTTACGTCCTGGGTGACGGCGACGGGTGCTGCGACCGGTTCGACGGCCGGCTGGCGGCTCAAGGTCAGCCCCCAATACCCGGCAATGATGGCGCCCAGCAAAAACAATCCGGCCAGACCCAGCGTGACGCGACTGTTCATGACGGCTCTCCCTTTCCCGCTGCGCGTTCTTTCTTATGCAATGACCCGTAAACTTCCAACGAGATAAATTCGCAATCAGGCAGCTATGAACAAGTAACTATTTCGCTATTTGACGGTAGTCCAGCGCGAACAAAACGCCATTAACAGCGATGAAATATCCAACGAAAGTAGGAGGCTAAAGCGCCAAACATGGTTTTTTAGTGTAATTGCGCCAACTAATACTTTCGGGTTAATTCGTTCTTACAGTTGTAGGGCCGGGGAATGCCGACAATGCTGATGCTGGCACAGGGAAATCATGTTGCGAACGCGCAACACCTGGCGTGCTCAAGGAGAATCCTCATGTCGTATTCCCAAATGGTTAAAAAATTCAAAGCCGAGATTGCTTTCTTCAAAGGCCTGGCCAAAGACACCGAAGGCGCATCAGCCATTGAATATGCGCTGGTCGTCGGTCTTGTCGCGCTGGTGATTGCAGCCTTCGGTAACGGCATCGGCACCCAGGTCACCGCGGTTCTGACGGCCATCCAGACTGCACTCACACCGACTCCCTGATCGCCCCGGTTACTTGTCAATGCGGCCATTGGGTTCTAACGTCAGCACTCAGTCCATTGCAGGTGTTGCCTATGAACTCTCCACACACTCCTCGCCAGCAGTTGCTCCTCGTCGACGATGAGGAGGACGCACTGCTGGAGCTGGCGGAGTTACTGGAGGGCGAAGGCTTCACCTGTCATACCGCAACGTCGGTGAAACTTGCCTTGCACCACCTGACTCGCCATCCCGATATCGCCCTGGTGATTACCGATCTGCGCATGCCGGAAGAAAGCGGCATGTCGCTGATCAAGCGCCTGCGTGAACACACTTCGCGTCAGCATCTGCCAGTGATCGTGACGTCCGGGCATGCCGATATGGAGGATGTCAGCGATATGTTGCGCCTGCAGGTGCTGGACCTGTTCCGCAAGCCGATCTATCACGTGCGATTGCTGGAAACCCTCGACAACCTGTTTCCCAAGTCCAAGGCTCACAGCGGTTGAGGTTTTGCACCCCGGTGGTGGCCGGGGTCAATGGAGTTCAGTGCGCAGTCACCCGTTGACGCATGCCCGAGTTGCTTGGCGATAACGCCAGGGCCAGTTGGGTGCGGTTATGCATGTGAGTCAGGCGCAGCACTTGCGAGACATAGAGTTTGACTGTGTTCTCGGTAATCCCCAGTTCACAGGCGATCTGATAGTTGGTCTGGCCTTTGCCCACCAACCGCGCAACGTCGAGCTGGCGTGGCGACAGCTGATTGAAGATCGCCGGGATCTCCACACCTTCGCCCTCGCCTTGCGCTTCTTCACTGGCGGGTGCGGGGCCACGGCGGACTTTGTCGAGGTCCTGATAAAGATCGTCGATCGACTCGGAGAGGTATTGCAGCTTCTGATTCAGGTGGCCGAGTTGCAGGGTTTTCTGACGCTCCGCCAATACCACTTCCTGGCGGCGCAGCCCTTCAAGCAGTTCGTCCAGATCCACCGGTTTCTGGTAGTAGTCGGCGATCCCGGCACGCAACGCTTTGATCACGTCCTGCTTGTCGGCACGCCCGGTCAGCATGATGGCTTCGAACATCCGCTGTTTGCCTGCCAGCCGTTGCAGTTCCTGGACGAGCTGGATGCCATCCATGTCGGGCATGTGCAGGTCGCACAGCACCAGACCGATTGCGGGATCCTGGCTGAATTGCTCGATCGCCTGTTGGCTCGATTCGCATGGCACGCAACGGTAGCCGCTGCTCTCGATGAATTCGCAGAGCTCTTCAACGATCAACGGCTGATCGTCGACGACCAGAACTTTCACAGCTGACGTAAGCTTGTTCACTTGCCACTCCATGCCCAGGCCAAAGGCTGACCGTTCCTGTAATAACGCTGATTTGAAAGTAGACCCACTTTCCGACTATGTACATAGGACTAGTGGCATGGGGCGACTAATGGATCCAGATTAACGTCAGGATCGTCCCCATCAGCACGAACGGTGCAAATGGCAGCTTTTTTGACTTTCCAGGGGCTAGATATCGAAGACATTCCCTAAGCCGTTGACTCATATGCAGCCAGAGTTTTGGCACCACTACGATCCACAAGGCGCTGACAAGTGCCGCGCCGATGAATGCACCGAGCAGGTGATGACCGTCCGTCGCAAGGCCCAAAGCTGTCATTAGTTTCACATCACCGGCGCCGAAACGCTTCAGCCAGTAACCGGGCAGCGTCAACAACAGCGCCAGTAAAAACGCCCAGCCACCCTGCACCGCTTCGGCCCCCAGCCAAGTGTGGCCAGTGACCAGCAGATACACCGCCGCCAACCCACCGACACCCAAGGTCAGCACGTTGGCGATATGCCGCTGACGAGCATCCTGCGCCGCGCATAGCGTCAGCCAGATCAGAACGACAAAGCAGTGCATGCGGTAAAAAACGTCCGTTTTGGCTGAATGATTCTATGCTGATATTACGTAGTGAATGTCAGGGTAGACGCACTCATGAAATCCGGCCTCCCCCGTAAACAAAAAGGCGCTGTCGCCATCGAATTCGCCTTGGTGTTCGTGATCTTTTTCGCCGTGTTTTATGGCTTGGTCAGCTACAGCCTGCCGCTGTTGTTGATGCAATCATTCAACGAGTCCACCGCCGAAGCCGTGCGCCGCAGCGTGGCGCTGGATCCTGCCTCGGCGAATTATTCGACCGTCATTAGAACGACCGCGCGCACCGAACTCGGCCGCCAACTGGCCTGGTTGCCCGCCGCGCTGAATTTCAATGCCGCCACTGACAGCACCATCACCTATACCGGCGGCGTGCTGACGGTGACCATCAATTACCCCACGAGCAAATTGAATCAGGCGCTGCCGTTTCTGGTGCTGCCCGGTGTCGGCACGGTGCCGCGTCTGCCCGCGACATTGCGCGCCTCGTCGAGCCTGCAATTTTGAGTTCCGGTGACAAGCTGTTCGGCCGCCTGCTCAATCGACCTCTCGGCGTTTCCCCGACTCAGCAAACGGCGGTGGTGCAAAGCGTCGGCCTGCAGCTGTATCTGGATGGCGACGGCTACGTCAATCATCTGAGCGGGCCGTTGCGCCATGTGTTGGCCGCGCAGCTGTCGAGTGCGCAACCCGCGCATCTGCTGACGTATTTGCTGCCGCACAGCAGCCTGAGCGTCGAAGGCCAACCGGCCGACTGGCAAGGCCAGATGCTCGATCTCGATTTTTTCAGCCAGGCCGGGCCGCCTCTGCACTTGCGCGGTTGGGTGCAGGCGCAGGACGGCGGCTGGCTGCTGCAACTGCTCGACATCGGCGACTTGCTCGGTGAGCGACGCCAGGCGCGCAGCCGCGAACAATCGCAGTTGCTCGCCACGCAGATTCGCGATCAGTTACGCCTTTGCAGCCTTGCACGTCTGCCTGATGCGCTGGGCGAGCAATTGCAACGGCTCAGTCAACACTTGCATATCCCGTGTCTGGCCGTGGCGCTGCTCGATGAGCAAGGCCTTGGCTGGCAGATTCATCAGCACTACGCGGCATTGAACGCGCCCTGCCTGTGGCGTGAACAGCAGCCTCTGGGCACCGCGCTCGACAGCCTCGACGGTGCGTCCCCCCAGCGTTTGCTGAGCAGCGAGCGGCCGCGCCTGAGTGCCATTTTCGGTTTGAACGAAGGTTTTGCCGTGCCCTATCGCGACGCTCAGGGTGTGGCTGCCTGGCTGTTGTGCGTCGACTACAACGTGCAGCAACAGGCGCCCGACCTCAGTGATCATGACTGGCTTCTACTCGCCGCCGCCGTGGCCGCGCCGTTACTGGAACGGCTGCGCGAGCATCGTCATCAACAGCAACTGGAACGCCTGGACACCCTGCAAGCGCTGCTTGGCACCGGTTGGTGGGAAGTGTTCAGCGACAGCCACCAAGTGCAATTGGCACCGACACTGGCGCACAGTCTCGGCTTGATGACAACGCAGTTGCCGATTCAGGACTGGTTCAATCAGGTGCATCCCGCCGACCGCGATGAGCTGCGCAGTCGCCTGCAAGCGTTGCAGGATAACGGCGCGCCTCTGGAAGTGTGCGTGCGCTGGCAAACCGCCGGGCAACCGTTGCCATTATGGTATCGCCTGCAAGGCCAGTCTTTGGGCATCGGTGCCCAGCGTCGACTGGTAGGGTTCATGCTCGACATCAGCGACATCAAGAACCAACAGCAACAGGCCGCCGCCGCCCATGCGCGGCTGGACAACCTGATCGCCAGTTCACCGGCGGTGATCTACGTACAGCGCTATGTGGCAGGCGCGCTGCAACCGAGTTTTTTCAGCGCCAGTCTGCAAGCGCTTTTAGGCTGGAGTCTCGTCGATTGTGACGACGGTCGGCTGGTTGAACACGTGCACCCGGAAGACCGTCCGCGCTATTTCGAGCGTAACCGGCAATTGCTGCGCGAAGGTTCGGTGAGCGCACGCTATCGGGTGCTCGACCGTCAGGGCAATGCGCACTGGCTGCTCGATGAGGCCAAATTGCTGCGCGACGATCTCGGCTTGCCGGTGGAGGCCGTCGGTCTGTGGCTGGACGTCACCGAAGCCACTCTCGCCGCCGAACAGATCAAGGTCAGTGAAGAGCGTTACCGGATTCTGGTGGAAGACTCGCCAGCAATGATTTGCCGTTATCGTCCGGACTTGACCCTGACGTTCGGCAACCGGCCACTGGCGATGTATCTGGAGTGCGCATCCGAGCAATTGCCCGGGGTGAACCTGGGCAGCTGGATGTCCGATGAACAGCGCGAAGCCTTCGTGCAGCGCCTGGCGCAACTGACCCCGGAACTGCCGGTGAGTACAGCTGAAATCAGCCTGCGCCTGCCGGGTCGCGAACACGCGTGGTGGGTCTGGTCGGATCGCGGGGTATTCGATGAGCATGGCACGCTGGTCGAGGTGCAAGCGGTGGGCCGCGACAACACCGAAGTGCGACGCTCGCAGCAGCAACTGACGCAAAGCGCAAAAATGGCCACCCTCGGCGAAATGGCCACAGGGCTTGCCCATGAGATCAACCAGCCGCTGAACGTGATGCGCATGGCCATCGTCAATGTGCTCAAGCGCCTGAGCAACGGCGATGTGCAGATCGACTACCTGACCGACAAACTCAAACGCATCGATGCGCAGGTGCAACGCGCAGCGCGGGTGGTGGATCACATGCGCGTGTTCGGGCGGCGCTCGGAAATCGAACAACAGCCGTTCAATCCGCTGGAGGCGATCGAAGGCACGCTGTCGCTGCTGTCGGAAGGCTTGCGCGGCAAAGGCGTGGAGTTGCGGATCAAAGAAGCGGACTTCCAGGTTCAGGTGCGCGGCTACGTCGATCAGCTCGAACAAGTACTGATCAACCTGATGGTCAATGCCCGCGACGCGTTGCTCGGCAAGCGCGAAGCCAATCGCGACTTTCAGCCGTGGATTGCGCTGCACGCCGAGTGCGACGAACACGTGGTGCGGCTATGGGTCGAGGACAACGGCGGCGGTATCGATCCACGTTTGCTGGAGCGGATATTCGAGCCTTTTTTCACCACAAAACCGGTCGGCGTCGGCACCGGTCTGGGCTTGTCGGTGAGTTATGGCATTGTCGAAAACATGGGCGGTCGCCTGAGCGTGCGCAACGGCGATGAGGGCGCGCAGTTTTGTATCGAGCTACCGATTGCGCTGCCCGATTAGATCGCCAGCATCGGTTGCCCTGGTGGCTTGCAACTGAGGTTGGCACCGACGTCAACCTTGTTCAGGGTGATGCCGAGGTTGGCCAGCAAGCCATCGAGAATCGGGTCGAGTACCGGGCTGAGCAGGTTGTCGATGACCACGCCGAGCGTGTTGTTGACGCCCGCCAGCACGTCTGCCGTGGTGGTGAGCAACCCCCCCAGCAAACTCGAACCGGTGGGTTTGTAGGCCTGCACCTGAACCCCGCTCAATGTGCCTTTCAAACTGTTGACCACGCTTTGTGTGCCGAAGCTGTAGGTCATTGGCGTTTGCTTGATTTCCGGTGGCTGATTGTAGGTGTGAATGTTTTGCATGCTCGCCACCGAGGTATCAACCTTCACCCCCAGACCGCCGCCATAAAACGCTTTGCGCGTGCTCTGATCACACGTCGCCGAGCCCAGCCCGAGTAAAGGAATGGTGCAGGTGATGACGCCAACATCGATCAATGCCAGCGGCTGCACGGTGACATCGGCCGAAGAGGAAAAGGCATTGGCGGCGTCGATCTTGCCGACCTTGAGCTTGACCAATGAGGAGTTGGTCTGGGTGGTCAGGCTTTTCGTGGCGTCGCTGACGCAGTTGAAATCGGTGACATGGCTGTCGGCAGCGGCGGCCTCGAGCAGGATGTCGATGGTAGAGGTGGGCAGAATCTGCAGATGGGTACGCTGACAAGTGCCGCCCAAGGTGCAGAACAACGAGTTCAGCGTACCGGCGATGTTCAGGTGCAGCAGGTTGTTGAGGGTATCGGTCAAGCCACCCACCAGCGGCGTACTGACGATGGCGCTGGCGAGGCCGGCAACACCGGACAGCAGCGGCAGATTCAGTGAGATCAACGTGCGTACCTGCGCGGTTTTCACGTAGATACGATTGGCGCCCATCGGGTCGGCCTTGGCCAGCGCCGGATTGCCCACTGCCGACAATTGCGGCGGCTGGATGACTTTGACTTTCACCGAGCCGTTGACCAGCCCCGGAATACTCAGCGGCACCGTGGCCGTCAGGGCGTTCTGACTGTTGGCCAGTTGCACCACGGCTTCGAGCAACTGGAACACTTGCAGATTGGCATTGAGTGCGGCCGAGGTGGCGCCGGTCTGCAGTTGCAGCAATTGCCCGAGCACCACCGAAGTGTTGCCGACGATGGCTTTCAATCCGACCAGTCCACTGACCGCGACACTGGTGGTGGTGCCGCCCTTGGTCAATACGGTGATGGCGGTGTCGAGCAGTTGGTTGACCTGGATGCTCTGGCTCAACACCTGCGTGTAGTTGCCGGCGTCCACGTGCAGATCGAGTGCCAGTTGGTTCAGGTAACCGAGCAGACTGATATTGGTATCGACGAGGCCTTGCCAACCGCCAACGCTGAGGTTGAGGCTGCCCCCGAGCAAGCCGCCCCACAGCGCATTCAACGCCGCCGACTTGCTCGCGTCGACCGTCAGTGCGGTAGTGCCAATGGTCAGTTGCGCCAGCGGCGGCAAAATGGCCGAAGTGCCGACCGCCGTTGCATGCAGACGTGTCGTTGGCGACACCCTGCCCGGCTGGAACAGCGCATACAGAGCAGCAGCCACACTGGTGGGCACCACGCGTGTGGCGACGACGCTGATTGCCGCTTTTTTGCTCGCATCCATCGTGAAGGCGCGCAGATTGTTTGCACCGGGTTGCACGGTGCCACAGGTCACGGTGAGGGTCGTGTCCGCTGCCACGGTAAAACCGTTGCGCGCCGCACTGGCGGTGGCATAAGCCGCCGCGCTGAGCCCGGTCAGGCAATCACCGCTACGCGAAACGGCCTCGAGCGCGGCGACATCGACCACCCGCTGCAAGCGGCGTTGCTCCATGTACAGGCGACCGCTGTCGACCACCAGCACCATGCACACCAGCGCAAGACCGAGGGTCAGCGCCGCCATCAGGCCGATCGCCCCGTGCTGCCGGGCCGGGCCGTTGAAATGCGAGCGAGGCGACATGGCGCACTCCTTTGCCGTTACCTCCATTGGTGCAGATGAGTGTAGACGGGCTCAGTGAAGCTGCTGGCAACGCGCCATTTACTCACAATCCTGGGGCTCACCTTGGATAACTGTAGGAGTGAGCCTGCTCGCGATAGCGCTGCGTCATGCCGCGCTGATTCGCCTGACACACCGCCATCGCGAGCAGGCTCACTCCTACAGGGATCTGTGCAAGCCAATAAAACGGGGGAGCTCAGTGGCTCCCCGTTTTTTTAATTTTCAGCGCGGTGGATAGTTGGTGAGAATGCGGGCGACCGTCTCGCGGATGGCATTGCTGCGATCTTCCGGGTTCGGTTTGCTGGCGAGCATCTGTTCATCGCTGCCACGCCACACCAGTTTGCCGTCCTTGCCGTCGAGCAGGTCGATCTGGATGGTCGCGACCTTGTAGGTGATGTTGCGCGTTTCGTTGTACATCGGCGCGCCCCAGTAGCCATTCCACGGGCCGCCCCAACCGCCGCCGTAATTGGTCGTCACTTGCTGCTGACGATCCTCGACGATCAGGTAAGTCTGCACGCTCAAGTCACCCTTGGCGCCGGCAGCGGCAGGCCGCAAGCCACGCTGATCGAGTTGATCGGTGACGGCCTGGCGGATGCGTTGTTCGGTCAGATCACTTTTGATCCGTGGATCATCGGGGCGATATTGCAACGCGGGGTCTTTCCAGCTCCAGCTGCGATAAGCGGCAAAGTCGCGACTGGCATCGAAGTCATGATTGACCTGGTTGGCGGCACAGGCGCTGAGCAGCGCGGCCATGGTCAGTAGAACGAGACGGCGGAACATGGTTTTTCTCCGGTGGAAGACATGAACCTGCTGGAGCTTCTCATTTGCACAAAGCTAACTGGGAGGATACGCCGACATGGCTTTTTCCACAGCCTCGCGAATCGCATCCGTGCCGTCGATCTGATTGCCTTTGGCGCCGGTTTCAGCGCTGGCACTCCACACCGGCTGGCCGGTGCCGGCGTCGAACAGATCGACCTGAACCACGACAACCTGTTCCGAGTACGTGCGCACCACCGGCATCGTGTTGTACATGCCGTAACCGCGTCCATAACGATCATAGCCGCCGTATCCGCCGCCGTAGTAGCCGTAATCGTCCTGGACCTGGCGCAAACGGGTTTGCAGACTCAGACGAGCGCTGACCAACAGGTCGGCCGGACGATTGTCATGCAGCGGACGCAGGCCGCGCTGATCCAGCGCATTGCTCACGGCTTCGGCCACCTGCGCCGAATCGGCCCACGCGGTGCCCGGCGGCAGTTGCCCGTTGAGCCAGGCCCAACTGCGGTAACGCCCATAATCGCGCGGCGGCGCCGGGTAGGCGCTGCGATCAAAGGTCTTGGCGGCTTGCGGCGGTGCCGGCGGCAAGGGCCGCGACTGCGCCACGTAAGGATTGCTGCCCTGGCAGGCGGCCAACCCCAGACAGATCAGCAATAACCCGGATTGAGCTTTCATTTCGTGCTCCGATCAGACCGGCCGGCAGATCCAGTGCAAGTAACGCCCAAGCCCGGCGAAGCTTGGGTGGCGACGGTGAGCGAGCTCCATCTCGAGCAAATCGACGAGTTCGGCACGGGCCTGGAACTCCACCGGCATGTAGTCGTGGAAAACCCGGATGCCACTCTGGGTTTCGACCTGCCACAACCCTTCGAGTTGCGTTGCCAATTCCCGAGGATCGAGGGGCTGTTGCGGGGTCAGGCTCTGCTTTTCACCGGCCATGTCGTTCTTGCGCATTTTCTTGAAATGGCCTTTGAGCAGGTTGCGGTAGATCAGCGCGTCGCGGTTGTAGAACGCCAGCGACAGCCAGCCGCCGGGCTTGGTCAGTTGATGCAGCACCGGCAGGATCGCGTGGGGTTCGGCGAGCCATTCGAGCACGGCGTGGCAGATCACCAGATCGTAAGGCTCGGTGAGTTGCCCGAGCAATTCCTGCCACGGCGCCTGAATGAAGGTCGCGGTCTGCCCGGCTTCGGCGAATCGCTGGCGGGCGCCTTCGAGCATCGGTTGCGCCGGTTCGGTGAAGGTCACTTCGTGGCCACGTTCGGCCAGCCACAGCGACATGTGGCCGAGACCACCGCCGATGTCGAGCACCCGCAACGGGCGATCCGGCAGGGTTTCGGCAAGGTCAGCCTGCAACACCGCGAGGCGTATCGCACCCTTGGCGCCACCGTAGATTTTTTCGGCGAAACGGGTCGCCAACTGATCGAAATGCCGGTCGCTCATCAGCTGAACCGCCGTTCGCTGTCGGCGAGCTTGCTGCGCACCACTTCATTCATGTCCAACCCCAATTCGCTGCACAGCAGCAACAGATACAGGACGATATCGCCGACTTCCTGCCCGGCGTGGGCGAGCTTGTCCGCGGGCAACTGGCGCGACTGGTCTTCGCTCAGCCACTGGAAGATTTCCACCAGTTCGGACATCTCGACGCTGGCGGCCATGGCGAGGTTTTTCGGGCTGTGAAATTGCCGCCAGTCATTGCGGTCGCGGATGGCGTGCAGGCGTTCGGTCAGTTCAACAAGGTTCATCGGGTTCTCCTGAAGGCGTATAGCTTCGGGGGGATGCGCCCTGAAGGCAAGGCCCATGTAGGAGCTGCCGCAGGCTGCGATCTTTTGACCCTGGTTTTGAAAAACACCATCAAAAGATCGCAGCCTGCGGCAGCTCCTACCGGTTTTCCGTTCGGCGCAGCATGGGCCATACTCGTGACAGGGAACTCGGCCACCTGCGTTGTGGCCCAAGGCTCAGCTCTTTCATCAGGATGAACACATGCAGGTAGAAAGCTTTTTCGAATGGCTCGGCCAGGCGCTCGGTTCGATCATCCGCTTTATCGTCGACGGGCTCAGTGGGCTTTTCAATATTTTGAGCAATGCCGGCGGCAACTTCGTCGACGGGCTGGCGAAGACGCTGGGCATGGACACGTCGATCATCAGCATCATTGCGCTGATCGTCGGGTTGATGCTGTTGTGGTCGGCGATTCGCGCGTTCATGAATGCGTCGATCATTGCCGGGATCATCTGGTTGTTGCTGGGGTTGTGGCTGCTTAGCTGGATTATTCATTAGGCCTTTGAAGAGCCCCTCACCCTAACCCTCTCCCGGAGGGAGAGGGGACTGACCGGGTTGTTCTGCAGAAATACGCCGACTTGCGATACCGAGTCGAACTCAGGTTTGAAAACGCCAGAGATCGGCTCCCTCTCCCTCCGGGAGAGGGCTGGGCGGGCGGCGTTCCGATGAGGGTGGCTTCTTCCGCTACAATGCCGCTCCCCAAGGAGCCCGCATGTCCACTCTGATCGCCGACTGGCGCGACCGCCCGACTCACCGCAAGGTCTGGGCGCTGGCCGCGCCGATGATTCTTTCCAATATTTCCGTGCCGCTGGTGGCGCTGGTCGACAGCACCGTCATCGGCCATTTGCCCCACGCCCATCAATTGGGAGCGGTGGCGGTTGGCGCCAGCCTGTACACCTTTCTCGCCTGGGCCATGGGGTTTCTGCGCATGGGCACCACCGGCTTTGCCGCGCAAGCGGCCGGGCGCAGCGATGGTGCGGCGTTGCGGCAGATTCTCTTGCAAGGGCTGCTGCTGGCGATGGGCCTGGCGCTGGTGCTGGGCACGCTCGGCGTACCGTTGAGCGGGATCGCGCTGCACTTCATGCAGCCGTCGGCGGAACTCGATCAGCTCACCCGTGATTTTTTCCACACGCGGCTGTTCGGTCTGCCGGCAGCGCTGGCCAGTTATGCGTTGGTCGGCTGGTTCCTCGGCACGCAAAACGCCCGGGCACCGCTGGCGATTCTGCTGACCACCAACCTGATCAACATCGCCCTCAATCTGTGGTTCGTCATCGGCCTGGACTGGGGCGTGGTCGGTTCGGCCCGCGCCTCGGTGATTGCCGAGTGGAGCGGCGCCCTTCTCGGTCTGCTGTTGACCCGCAAGGCACTGCGCGCGTATCCGGGGCACATCGTCTGGGCTGCATTGAAAGTCTGGCAGAGCTGGCGGCCGTTGCTGGCGGTCAACCGCGACATTTTTATCCGCAGCCTGGCACTGCAATCGGTGTTTTTCATGATCACCGTACAGGGCGCCCGACTCGGCGATGCGACGGTCGCGGCCAACGCACTGCTGCTCAACGGCCTGCTGCTCACCGCCCATGCACTGGACGGTCTTGCTCATGCCGTGGAGGCGCTGTGCGGCCATGCCATCGGCGCGCGTGATCGTCTGGCCCTGCGCCGTTCGCTGGTGGTGGCCGGCGGCTGGTCAATGATCGCAAGCCTCGGTTTTGCTGCGTTGTTTCTCCTGGCCGGGCACCTGTTCATCGAGATGCAGACCAATATCCAGAGCGTCCGCGACACGGCGTTTATCTACCTGCCCTATCTGGCTGTGCTGCCATTGATTGCAGTGTGGAGTTATTTGCTCGACGGTCTGTTCATCGGTGCCACCCGCGCCCGGGAAATGCGCAACGGCATGCTCCTCACCGTTGCCCTGCTGCTGCCGTTCGCCTGGGCGCTGCAAGGTTTGGGCAATCACGGTCTGTGGCTGTCGTTTCTGCTGTTCATGGTGCTGCGCAGCCTTACGCTCGGGGCGATGGCCTGGTGGCTCAAGCGCAATGACGGCTGGTTCACCGGCGGCGTTCACTGAGTGGGCGTGTGCTGGATGAAACCGACGATTTGATCGAGCACCGGCGCCAATCGCCGCAGCGGCCGCGATAACGTCGCAATCAGCGTCACATGGCTGGGCCGCGAGTAATACAAGTCCTGCACCGGCACCCCGGCCTCGCGCAACTTGCGCGCCAGACCGCCGGTGTTGCGTGTCGGGTCGACCAGATCATCCTCAGTCGCCGCCATCAGCAAGGCCGGCGGTGCGCCGCGACTGACGTGGTTGATCGGCTGCGATTGAGGCGGTGAATCCGGCCAGAAAAATACCGGGCGCACTTCAGGATTTTCAATTGGCAGGAAATCGTAAGGCCCTGCCAGCCCGATCCAGCCGCGCAGATCGTTGGGCGACATGCCCACCGCCGCGAGAAAATCCGCATCGAGGGCGAGCATCGCCGCGTTGTATCCGCCAGAACTGTGACCGAGCAAATACAAGCGTTGCGGGTTGCCGGAATACTCGCGGATATGCGCCCTGGTCCACGCCACCGCCTGCGCGCCATCTTCCAGAAACCGCGGATAGCGCACCTGCGGGTACAGGCGATAATCCGCTACCACAGCAACAATCCCCCGCGAGGCCAACGCTTCGCCGACGAAGGTGTAGTCACTGCGGTCGCCACTGTTCCAGCTGCCTCCGTAGAAAAACACCACCACCGGGGCATCGGCGAGCGGCTGACGTGGTACGTAGACGTCGAGCTTGTGCCGTGGATCAGCCCCATAGGCGATGCCCGTCGTGCGGCTGAAGGTGTTGTCCGGCGTCAGGCCATTGAGGACTTTCACCGGTGAACAGCCGCCGAGGCTCAGCATCAGTAAGGCGCTGCTGACTAGACTGAACCATGTAGCACCCAACCAGGTTGCACCGAACCAATGTCTCAAAGCACCGCTCATGGAGGCTCACCCTCAGGTTTTGTCGTTCTGCCAGTGTCGACGCAAATGGTCGAGCCGCTCCTGTTGCGTCAGCCCTCCCGGCAGCGGCACCAACACTGCACGCGGATGCTGCAAGCGTAGCCACAACCAGCCATCGAGCACTGCACGCTCGGTAAATCCCAGCGCCATGCCTTGCTGGGCATGCAACCACAACTGCGCATAGGCGACACGCATGGATTGGCTCCAGCGCCAGATATGTTGCTCCAGCAGGCAAGTCTGCAGGCGCTCGCGCTGGCGCTGACTCAGCGCCTCCTCGATTTCCAGGCTTGCAACGGTCAGGCGAGGGTTGCGTAACTGTTGCCAGCCCTCACAACCGATACCCCGATCCGCCCAGGTTCCACCGAACCAGCGCACCTGCAGAATCGGCCCGAGCCAGCGGCTCAACTCCCGGGCATCGCAGGCATCGAAAAAGTAGCTGGCGGTCTGGCAGTTGTAAAAGCCCAGCAAGGCCCGATGGCTCAGGCCAAATGAAACGGTGAGCATGCGGCGCAAATGGCCGAGCAAAGGGGCCACCGGCGCTGCGCTTTCGAGCAGCAAGCCGCGCCAGGTCTGAGGGTCGCTGTGACACAACGCGGCCAATGCCGGGCAACCCTGCAGGCTGACCAACAGTGGTCCTTGTTCACGAACGGATTGAAACTCGGTGCCGTCGAACAGCCAGAAACACTGCACCCCAGCGAAGCCCGCGCGCAGCGTGGTCAATGCCCGCGGCGCATCGACACTGTCGAGCAACAACCACTGCGCAATGGCGCCGGGCGCTACACCGCTCATCGTCCGCCGCTCTGTTCAAGGGATGTGACCAGGCGACAGGTACACACCGACTGCGAACAATGCACGAAGCTACCGCCGCCAGGCATCAGGCACAACAACATCAAGGGTTCGGCCGATAGCAGCAGGCGTTGCAGCCCGTCATTTAGCCGGGTTGGCGGCGGTAATGGCGAGGGCTTGTCTACGACTGACGTCGCTGCGACTTGCAGGACTCCCGTGATCATGGGTTGATCCGGATCACCTTCGAAGAAGCTCACCACCACTTCGACGCCCTCTACCAGGGCATTCAACGGCGCTTCGGTCAGCGCTGGCGCCAAAGGCAGCCAGCAATGGCTGTCGGCGGCACCTTCGCCCTGGTACGACCAGTCGAACTGCACCGCCACCGGGCGCAGCCGATCAGGACGCGGTTCATCGACGGCCACCACCCAGGCCCGTTGCAGACTGTGCATGCGCGGATGCACAGCGACCGTCGACGGTGCAGCGACCCAAGCCTGCTCCACCGCAAAGATCCGGTTGCTGTAGGCCGGTACCTGAAGTTGATCGGCGTGATGTTCGATTCGATTCAACAACCAGCGCCGATTGCATTCAGCAACCGGATGGCCGCTCAAAGTCAGCCATCGGCCGCTGCGCAATCGCGCCAACTCGCTTTGGCCTTCAGCCGTGCGCGTCGCCTGCGCGCTGTTGGCCCGGCCCTGACGTTGGTTCTGCAAACGCCATTGGTGCACCGCAAGCGGCGTTTTTTGCCCGTCACCTTCGGCGCAGAACACTGCTGCGACGGCTTGCGGCAGTTGCGTCGGATCATCGCTAAACACCAGGCAATGCCCGTCGTGACGATGTTCGAAGTAATAGTGAATGTGCGCCTGCTGGCACAAGCGTTGGAGCAATTGCTGATCCGACTCGTGATACTGGGTGCAGAAAGTTCGGACAGCATGCTCATGATGGCACTCGAAGCGCCGCTGTGCGCCAATGATCCCATGCTCCCTGAGCACTTGATCAAGGATCTGCGGCACCGACCGGCCATTGAAAATGCGTTGACTGAAGCGCAGGCCCAGGCAGCTCAACTTCGGTCCCAGACGCACTCGGCACAATCTCGAAGCACGGCCGTATTCGTGCTGGACAAGGCTTTGCAACTGCCCGTGCACACCCTCCCCCAACGCGCCGAAACAGAGAAACGCCGATCGGTACAGCAAGCCGGCAAGGTCCAGTTGCGGGTCGTCGATCAACACATCGATCTCGAACGCAAACGGCTCACTGAGCGCTTCGTTACCGGTAAAGGCCAGAACTTCGAGAGGGTCGGACAGACCCGCTACATCGAGACGAAACAACGACTCGTTGAATGGATCGAACATTGGCGGATCTCTACAGGAGGGGCGGCCGGGGATTCTCGCCGAGAGGCATGGCCGAGTAGAGTGCCGAAGTACAACTTAGGAAATGACCTACGCGAAAAGCAGACCGGATGACTTTGCTCGCAGCGATAGCCAAGGATTTCTCGCAGAACTTGGGATTTGTCCCACCGGGTCTTCCGAATTTTCCGCGGCTAGCGGGGAAAACTTCAGACAACCCGGTGAAACGACAACCTGCCGTCAGGAAGACAGGTAGGAGGAACGGGTCAGGCCCAGACGCAAGGCATCGAGAAACTGCGTGCGCTCGCTGGCACTGATGCGGGCACTGGCGCACTTGTCGCGATAGTGAGTCATCAGTTCTTCCGGCGACAAGTGCACGTAGCGCAGCATGTCTTCGATGGTGTCGTGGGTCTCGATGCCGGCGTGGTACACGCTGCCATCGGCGTTCTGATAGATGTTCACCGAGTCGGTGTCACCGAACAGGTTGTGCATGTCGCCGAGGATTTCCTGATAGGCGCCCACGAGGAATACGCCCAGCAGATAATCTTCGCCTTCATTCAAACCGTGTACCGGCAGGCTGGTTTCGATGCTCTGCTCGTCGACGTACTGGTTGATCTTGCCGTCGGAGTCGCAGGTCAGATCCTGCAGCACCGCGCGGCGCAGCGGCTCTTCGTCGAGACGGTGCAGCGGGATGATTGGCAGCACCTGGTCGATTGCCCAGGTGTCCGGCAGGCTCTGGAATACCGAGAAGTTGCAGATGTACTTGTCGGCCAGCTTGTCGTTGAGCTCGTCGAGCACCTGACGGTGCGAACGCTGACGGGCTTTCAGCGAGTTGTGCAGGCGACGGCACACCGCGAAGTAGCACTGCTCGGCCAGGGCTTTTTCAGCCAGGGTCAGCTTGCCGTCGGCGTACTGCGCCGCCACGTCGCTCATGTAGTGCGTGGCGCGCCAGTAGGTTTCGGTGACCATTTCGATGTCGGTCGGGCCGAGCAGGTCAACCAGCCACTGCACGGTCTCCGGCAGCGCTTCCTTGTTTTCGATCTGCGGGATTTCGTCGTTGTGCTTCTCGACGTCGGTCACCTGCACCACCAGCATCGCGTGGTGCGCGGTCAGCGAGCGGCCGCTCTCGGAGAAGATGTGCGGATGCGGCAGGGCCTGCGCGTCGCAGAATTCCTTGAGCATGCCGACCACGACACCGGCGTAATCGTCCATGTCGTAGTTGATCGAGCTGGCGTTGCGCGAGTGCGTGCCGTCGTAGTCGACACCCAGACCGCCGCCAACGTCGATGTGATCGACCGGCAGACCGAGGTTGCGCAGCTCGCCGTAGTAACGGATCGCTTCCTTGAAGCCGTGCTGATAGTCAGCGAGGTTGGCAATCTGCGAACCCATGTGGAAGTGCAGCAGGCGAATGCCTTGATCCAGGCCAGCCGCGCGGAAGCGCTCGACCACCGACAGCAATTGCGCCGCCGACAGACCGAATTTGGATTTCTCGCCACCGGTGTCCGCCCACTTCGACGACGCCAGCGACGACAGACGCACGCGCAGGCCGACCTGTGGCTTGACCTTCAGCGAGGCAGCTTCTTCGATCACCAGAGCGACTTCGGATTCTTTCTCGATGACGATGAACACGTTGTGGCCAAGCTTCTGACCCATCAGCGCCAGACGAATGAACTCGCGGTCCTTGTAACCGTTGCAGACGATGGTGCCGCCCTTCGGCGCCAGTGCCAGCACGGCCAGCAGCTCAGGCTTGGAGCCGGCTTCCAGACCGATGGACACGTCCTGGGTGGCGATGATGTTCTCGATCACCGCTTCTTGCTGGTTGACCTTGATCGGGTACAGCGCGGTGTACTTGCTCTGGTATTCCAGGCGCTCGATGTTCGCATCGAAGGCACCGGTCAACTGGCGAACGCGGTCTTGCAGAATGTCGGGGAAACGGACCAGCAACGGCAAGGACAAACCGCTTTTGCGCAGTTGGTCGACTTGTTCGAACAGGTCGATAGGCGAGCTGCTCGGGCCGTTCGGACGAACTTCGACGCGACCGGCTTCATTGATCGCGAAATACCCGGCCCCCCAATGGCGAATCCCGTAAACACTGCGGCTGTCCGCAACTGTCCATTGGCTGCCATCGTCTTTACGTGTGCGTCGTACGGACATCGAAGTCCCCTATAAAGAAGTCATAGTGCGTCGCCTGATCTCAGGCCGGCGCAGTCTAAAGGATGAAAATGACGATTCGTCAGCGCGGCGGTAGACCGCACTGACTGCGTGGAGTTTAGAAACCGGTCATGAACAGGCTCTGTGAAAACCATGGAGACGACGCCGGATCTGAAGTGTTTCAGAGCCGGATCAAGCCGCAGATGGATTTCACAGAGGCTGCTAGCCGCCGGACTTCTTCGCTTTGAAACCGTGCTTGATCAGCTCAGCCAAGAGTAGCTCGACATGATCGCCCTGGATTTCGATGATGCCGTCTTTCAACGCCCCGCCGGTGCCGCAACGTTTCTTCAACGTTGTCGCCAACTCTTTGAGCGCGTCTTCGGCCAGAGGCACGCCGGTGATGGTAGTCACCGTTTTGCCGCCACGACCCTTGCTCTCGCGTCGTACGCGGGCAATGCCGTCGCCGGCCGGGATCACGGTTTGTTTGCAGATACAGGCGTCCACCGGCTTACTGCATTCCGGGCAATGACGACCTGCGTCGGTGGAAAATACCAGACCGCCCAGGGCGGCGAAGGATGCGGCTTTTTTGGCCACCGGCAATCCTCTTGGGAGGACAAAGACTGATCGCGACCTTGGGCAAGGTCATCGACCGCGAAGCCCCACTCAGGCAGGGGCAGCGCTACTGCACCGGTATCGACTCATGGACTGCTGACCCGTAAGAGCTGCTGAAGGCTGCGATCTTTTGATCCTGCTCTTGAAAAACAAGATCAAAAGATCGCAGCCTTCGGCAGCTCCTACAGTGGGTCAGCAGGCCAACCTCAAACTATTCGGTGCAGCTTGAAAAGGTCGCGCAGTGTAACGGCAAAAATGCGACTTGCTAAGTGCCAATCGGCGCCAATTTATGTGTTCTTTGCGACGTCGCTTTGCTGCGCCTTGAGATAGCGCTGGAGCGCGGCCAGAGAGTCCGGGCAATAAGGCTTCTGCTGGATTTCCCGCATGACCTGCTCGACGGGAATAAAGCGTGCTTCGAGGACTTCTTCAGGTTGCAGTTTCAGCGGCCCATCCCACACTGCGGAAAACGCCGAACACCACAGACGGTTACCGGTGTCCTCGAAGAAGAAATGGTCATGGGCAGTCAACTCGACGCCGCTGACCCCCAACTCTTCTTCGAGCTCACGGGCTGCCGACTCGGCGTAGGTTTCGTCGGCCTGCACCATGCCGCCCGCCGCCACGTCCCAGTAACCGGGATAAATCGCCTTGCTCAACGTGCGCCGGTGCACGCAAAGGTCGCCGGCGGAATTGAACAACATGATGTAGGTGCCACGCCCGATCAGCCCGCGCTGGCGCAGATCGGCACGCACCAAGGCGCCAAGCAGGTTGTCCTGCTCGTCGACCCAGGCGATCTGTTCGGCATCGGAGGCGGCGCGATGGGCCGCCTCTTTGGCGTTCTGGCTCATGAATCAGCCCTGATTGAGCAGTTGACGCAAATCGATCACAGCGGCGTTGGCCCGGGAAATATAGTTGGCCATGACCAGCGAGTGGTTGGCCAGCACGCCAAAGCCGCTACCGTTGAGAATCATAGGACTCCAGACCGGTTCCTGCGAAGCTTCCAGCTCACGGATGATCTGGCGCACGCTGACGGTGGCGTTCTTCTTCGCCAGGACATCGGCGAAGTCGACTTCGATGGCGCGCAGCAAATGCGACAGCGCCCAGGCCTGACCGCGTGCTTCATAGAAGACGTTGTCGATCTGCATCCACGGAGTCTCGACGACTTCTTCGTCAACCTGCGGTACTTCGCCGATCGCCGGCACTTCGGTTTTCAGCGCGGTGTTAAGTTTGACCCGACCGACGCTGGCCGACAGGCGTTGCGACAGCGAACCGAGACGGGTGCCGACATCGCCCAGCCAGTTGTTCAGGTTGTCAGCGCGCGCATAGAACAGCGCGTTTTTCTGGGTTGGATCAGACAGGCGCGCCTGATAACGGCTCAGCGAGTTGATCCCTTCCTGGTACTCCGACTCACTGGACGGCAGGATCCAGCTCTTGTTGTCGAAGTTGAAACGCGGTTCGGCCTTGGCCAGATCGGCATCTTCGGCCGACTGCGATTGCGAACGGGCAAAGTCTTTGCGCAAGGCACGGGTCAGGTCACGCACCTGCACCAGCACGCCGTATTCCCAGCTCGGCGTGTTGTCCATCCACAGGCCTGGCGGGAAGCGGTCATTGGAAATATAGCCGCCCGGTTTGTTGAGCAGGGTGCCGGCGACGGTCTTCAGGGTTTCAACCGTGGTGTAGCCGATCACCATCTGCTTGCCTTCTTTCTCGGCAGCCACTTGCGCGTTCTGTGCGACCGGAAACAGCGCCGGCTCCTGGCTCCAGTACCAGCCCAGGCCGATGGTCACCAGCAGATAGAGGCCGATCAGCGTCGCCAATGCGCGGCTGAACAGCACCCCGCCTACATAGCTGCGGGTGGCCGACTTGGGCTCGGCGGCACGTTCAGGCGCGCTGCCCGCGCGGTTTTTCCAGTCCAGCATGGCGATATCCTTTCAATCACTTGGGTTCAACGGTTCGACCACAACCATACAACAACGTGCCTTGGCCGGGCACCCGCTATTGGGACGTTGGAGAAAAACCTGCAATGGTCGCCCGAGAGCGAAAGGATAGACGCGCGATTCAGACGTTGAAAATTTTCAGGGAAATCTGCCGGACATCCTCCGGTGTAAATAGATGTGCGATGCCCGCTGCGTCAGTCTTGCGCTGGCTGGGGACGCCGTCGACCGTTGCGGTGTACGCCTGCTGTGGCAGCGGTTCGCCGGTCATGCTGTCGACCAGACGGAAGATCTGCGGGGTTCGGGTGGGCTGCGTCGGGGGATTATTCATCAGTTCCAGCACCGCCTGATCGAAGATCGACGCGGCGACCGGCCATTGGCCAAATTCGGCTTGTGACTTGAGCAGCAGCCAGTCGCCACGCTCGACTTCGCCCAGCACTTCGCTGTCCAGATTGATCATCAAGCCCGATCGCAACTCATCCAACCCGTCGAGCGGGCGTCGCTCCAGCAGAGCCTGACAGACCCGTTCCAACGCCTGATCCTGCGGATAGGCATGCTGACGATCGGTCTCGCGCAGTTCCGCGTGATGAACAAGCCTCATCCCTGCCCCTCGCCTTGCCATTCATCGGAGCCCATCGTCCGGCTGACTTCGTGGCGCCAATAGATACGCCGATAGCTGAAATGGATTTTCTCCAACTGGGTGAGATGAGAAGTGCCGGGGTCCTGGCAATGCGGCATCAGTATTTCAGCGCCAACGATCACCGCGTCCTCCAGTTCCATCGTGTAGAAGTGTTCCTGAACACCGTGCGCCGAGGTGCGAAACCACTCCACCCGGCATTGGCTCAGCAACTCGCCGGAACACAACGCGGTATTGATCAGCGGTGAGGCCTTGTCGATGGTCTTGGTGACGATCAGCGGTTTATGCATCCGCCGCCCTGCCCCGGCGTTCTTCGGCACGAAAATCCCGTGGCTCAAGGCCTGAATCATGATCTTGTCTTCACGCCCGCTCTGGTAGCTGTTGCCCACTGACGCCTCGGTAAAAGCACCGGCACTGATCAGGCCCTGTCGGCTGCCGTGGAGGGTCATGAAGGCTGGGATGGGCATGGGGTGGCTCCTTTTTTGGGTTG
>NZ_PCQC01000032.1:12031-43184 GCF_002979955.1 Pseudomonas sp. MYb2 | reverse complement strand
TGAATCTCAAGGAGTTTTCCGTTTCGACTGCGCCGGAAGTGGGGCGAATTATAGACATCTCAAATCTGCCGTCAACCCCTATTTTCATAATTCTGTCACATCGGTCCAAAAACCCCGAAAACACGAAGGCCGACCTCGATGAGGTCGGCCTTCTGCCCTTCTACTTACAAGCTAGGGAACGCGAATTGCGAAGCCTCGTGGCTCGCACGCTGCGGCCAGCGCTGAGTGATCGCCTTGCGACGGGTATAGAAGCGCACACCGTCCGGACCGTACGCGTGCAGATCGCCGAACAGCGAACGCTTCCAGCCGCCGAAGCTGTGGTAAGCCACCGGCACCGGCAGCGGCACATTTACGCCAACCATGCCGACTTCGATCTCATCACAGAACAGACGCGCCGCTTCACCGTCACGGGTGAAGATGCAGGTGCCGTTGCCGTATTCGTGATCGTTGATCAGTTGCATGGCCTCTTCCAGGCTGTTCACACGAACGATGCACAGTACCGGACCGAAGATCTCTTCTTTATAGATGCGCATCTCCGGGGTGACGTTGTCGAACAGGCAGCCACCGAGGAAGAAGCCCTCTTCATGACCCGCCACGCTGAACCCACGACCGTCGACCACCAGGGTCGCGCCCGCTGCCACGCCGTCATCCACATAACCGCTGACCTTGTCGCGCGCCTGTCCGGTCACCAGTGGACCCATGTCCAGACCGCACGATGTGCCGGCACCGATTTTCAACGCCTGGATCTGTGGAACCAGTTTCGCCACCAGCGCATCCGCCACCTGGTCGCCCACACACACAGCAACCGAGATCGCCATGCAACGCTCGCCGCACGAACCGTACGCGGCGCCCATCAGTGCGCTGACCGCATTATCCAGATCGGCATCCGGCATCAGCACTGCGTGGTTCTTCGCGCCGCCCAGTGCCTGAACGCGCTTGCCGCGCTTGGTGCCTTCGGCGTAGATGTACTCGGCAATCGGCGTCGAGCCAACGAAGCTCAGCGCTTTGACTTCCGGCGCTTCGATCAGCGCATCCACGGCAGTCTTGTCGCCATGCACCACGCTCATCACGCCTTTCGGAAGACCCGCTTCCAGCAACAGCTGAGCAATCAGCAGTGTAGAGCTTGGATCACGCTCGGACGGCTTGAGGATGAAGCAGTTACCGCAGACGATCGCCAACGGGTACATCCACAGCGGCACCATGGCCGGGAAGTTGAACGGCGTGATACCGGCCACAATCCCCAGCGGCTGGAAGTCCGACCATGCGTCGATGTTCGGGCCGACGTTGCGGCTGTACTCGCCCTTGAGGATTTCCGGAGCGGCGCAAGCGAACTCGACGTTCTCGATACCGCGCTTCAATTCACCGGCAGCGTCTTCCAGGGTCTTGCCGTGCTCTTCGCTGATCAATTGCGAGATGCGCGCTTCGTTCTGCTCCAGCAGTTGCTTGAAACGGAACATCACCTGAGCACGTTTGGCCGGCGGCGTGTTGCGCCACGCCGGGAACGCAGCCTTGGCGGCATCGATGGCTTTCTGGATGGTTGCCTGGCTGGCCAGTGGCAGCTTGTGGATAGCCTGACCGGTAGACGGGTTGAACACATCTACCGCGCGACCGTTCTCGGTCACCAGTTCGCCATTGATCAAATGCGGGATAACGCTCATCGAAAACTCCTGAATTCTTGTGCGCAGACGCCCGCAAGAGGCGCCTGCTATTTGCATAGCTATATAGAAGGAAAAATCAGTCGAGCTTGTTCAGCACTTCGCCGACCGCGTCGAACAGGCGATCGAGGTCTTGCGGCTTGCTGTTGAAGGTTGGGCCGAACTGCAGGGTGTCGCCGCCGAAGCGCACGTAGAACCCGGCTTTCCACAGGGCCATGCCCGCTTCGAACGGACGCACAATGGCGTCGCCATCACGACCGGCAATCTGGATCGCACCGGCCAGGCCGAAGTTACGGATGTCGATAACGTTCTTCGAACCTTTCAGCCCATGCAGCGCGTTTTCGAAATGCGGTGCGACTTCGGCAACGCTCTGCACCAGGTTTTCCTTTTGCAGCAGATCGAGCGCTGCAAGACCTGCGGCGCACGCCACCGGGTGTGCCGAATAGGTGTAGCCGTGCGGGAATTCCACGGCGTATTCGGGGGTCGGCTGATTCATGAAGGTCTGGTAGATCTCGGAGCTGGCAATCACTGCGCCCATCGGGATCGCGCCGTTGGTGACTTGCTTGGCGATGCACATCAGGTCCGGGGTCACGCCAAAGGTGTCGGCGCCGAACATGTTGCCGGTACGACCGAAACCGGTAATCACTTCGTCGAACACCAGCAGGATGCTGTGCTGATCGCAGATTTCGCGCAGACGCTTCAGGTAACCCTGCGGCGGCACCAGAACGCCGGCGGAACCGGCCATTGGTTCGACGAATACGGCGGCGATGTTCGAAGCATCGTGCAACTCGATCAGCTTCAGCAGCTCATCGGCCAGTGCAATACCACCCTGCTCCGGCATGCCACGGGAAAATGCGTTGCTGGCCAGCAGCGTGTGCGGCAGGTGATCGACGTCCATCATCGCCTGACCGAACAGTTTGCGGTTGCCGTTGACGCCGCCGAGGCTGGTGCCGGCGATGTTCACGCCGTGATAGCCACGGGCTCGGCCGATCATTTTGGTTTTGGTCGCCTGGCCTTTCAGGCGCCAGTACGCACGAACCATTTTCACCGCAGTGTCAGCGCACTCGGAACCGGAGTCAGTGAAGAACACGTGGTTCAGGTTGCCCGGGGTCAGCTCGGTGATTTTCTCGGCCAGCTGGAACGACAACGGGTGGCCGTACTGGAAACCCGGCGAGTAATCGAGGGTGCCCAACTGTTTCGAGACCGCTTCCTGAATTTCCTTGCGGGTGTGGCCTGCGCCACAAGTCCACAGGCCAGACAGCGAGTCATATACCTTGCGGCCCTTGTCGTCGATCAGCCAGCTGCCTTCGGCACCAACGATCAAACGCGGGTCGCGCTGAAAGTTACGGTTGGCGGTGTACGGCATCCAGTGCGCGTCCAGCTTCAATTGGCTGGCCAGTGGCGACGGCGCGTTTTCAGGCATGTTCATCGGGCAAAACCTCGCAGGGCATAAGCATCAGGGAGATAAAAAGCGTTGTTGCAGCTAAATTGCCACGGGGATAAAGTCGGTGAAATCCAACTCTTCTAACCTTCAGTTAGAACTTTGCTAAACAATGAGAACAATAAGATGAGCAGTCGCCGCCCCGATCCGCTAGCCCAGGTCAGTGACTTTGATATTCGCCTGCTGCGGATTTTTCGCAGCGTGGTGGAGTGCGGCGGCTTCTCGGCGGCGGAAACCGTGCTCGGCATCGGGCGCTCGGCGATCAGTCAGCAGATGAGCGATCTTGAACAGCGCCTTGGCTTGCGCTTGTGTCAGCGCGGGCGCGCCGGTTTTTCGCTGACCGAAGAAGGACGCGAGGTCTATCAATCGGCGCTGCAACTATTAAGTGCGCTGGAAAGTTTTCGCACCGAGGTCAACGGCCTGCACCAGCATTTACGCGGTGAGCTGATCATCGGCCTGACCGACAACCTCGTCACCCTCCCCCACATGCGCATCACCCACGCCCTCGCGCAATTGAAGGAACGCGGGCCGGATGTGCAGATCCAGATCCGCATGATTGCGCCGAACGAAGTCGAGCAAGGCGTGCTCGATGGACGCCTGCATGTCGGCGTGGTGCCGCAGGCCAGTGCGTTGTCGGGGCTGGAATATCAGCCGCTGTACAGCGAACGTTCGCTGCTTTACTGCGCGGTGGGCCATCCGCTGTTTTATGTCGATGACAAGCAACTGGATGACGAACGCCTGAACAGTCAGGACGCGATTGCGCCGACGTTTCGGTTGCCGGCGGATATTCAGGCGCATTACCAGGCGCTCAATTGCACCGCCAGCGCCTCCGACCGGGAAGGCATGGCGTTTCTGATTCTGACCGGGCGCTACATCGGCTATCTGCCGGATCACTACGCCAGTCTTTGGGTGCAGCAAGGTCGCTTGCGTGCGTTGAAATCGCAAACGCGTTTTTATGACTTGAGCCTCGCATCGGTCACGCGCAAGGGCCGGCGCCCTCATTTGGTGCTGGAAAGCTTTCTGGAGAGTCTGGCGGCGACGCGTTGAAGGCAAGATCAAACGATCGCAGCCTGCGGCAGCTCCTACGTTTGCGGGTGATTCGCTCATAAAGCTGAGCAAGTGGACAGGTTTTTGCAGAGCGGGAGTTACTTCGTTCCTTTGATAAGAAGCCCTAAGCCATGCAGCCAGATTCCGCACCGTCCAGCGACCTGATCTACGGCCTCAACGACCGCCCCAAACCACTCGCCGCCACCCTCGCGGCGCTGCAACACGTGCTCGCCAGTTTCGTCGGCATCATCACCCCGCCATTGGTGATTGGTTCGGCGCTGGGGCTGACGGCGTATTTGCCGTATCTGATCAGCATGGCGTTGATGGTCTCGGGCGTCGGCACGTTTATTCAGGCTCGGCGGCCGTTCGGGATTGGCGCCGGGATGATTTGCCTGCAAGGCACCAGTTTTGCCTTTCTTGGTGCGGTGCTGTCGGCGGGGTTTCTGGTCAAGCAACGCGGCGGCAGCCCGGAAGACATTCTGGCGATGATCTTCGGCGTGTGCTTTTTCGGCGCAATCGTGCAGATCGTCCTCAGCCGTTTCATCGGTCAATTGCGTCGAGTCGTTACGCCGCTGGTGACCGGGATCGTCATCACCCTCATTGGCATCAGCCTGATCAAGGTCGGCATCACCGATCTGGGCGGTGGCTTCAATGCGCCGGACTTCGGTGCGCCGGGCAATCTGGCGCTGGGCGTGTTTGTGTTGCTGACGATCATTCTGCTCAACCGCTCCAATACGCCGTGGGTGCGTTTGTCGGCAATTATCATCGGTTTGCTGCTGGGCAGTCTGGCCGCGTGGTTCAGTGGCAAACTGCTGCCGCAGCCTTTGCCTGACTTGCCGCTGGTGAGTTTTCCTACGCCGTTCAAGTTTGGCTTCAGCTTCGACTGGACGGCTTTCCTGCCGGTCGCGCTGATTTATCTGATCAGTACCATCGAAACCGTCGGCGACCTCACCGCCAACTGCATGCTCGCTCGCCAACCGATCAGTGGCCCTTCTTATATAAGCCGCCTGCGCGGTGGCGTGCTCGGCGATGGCGTCAGTTGCATGATCGCCGCGACCTTCAGCGCCTTCCCCAACACTACGTTTGCGCAGAACAACGGCGTGATCCAACTGACCGGCGTCGCCAGCCGCTACGTCGGCCTGTACATCGGCGCGATCCTGTTTTGTCTCGGACTGTTCCCGATGATCGGCGCGGTGCTGCAACAGATCCCGAAGCCGGTGCTCGGCGGCGCGACTCTGGTGATGTTCGGTGCGGTGGCCGCTGCCGGCGTGCGCATCCTCGCGCAGTCGTCGCTGGATCGACGCAGCATGTTGATCATCGCCACTTCGTTCGGCGTCGGCCTGGGTATTGCTGCGCAACCGAACCTGCTGCACCTGCTGCCGAAACTGGTGCAGAACCTGTTCGACTCGGCGATCACCAGCGGTGGCCTGACCGCGATCATCCTGTGCCTGTTGCTGCCGGAGTCAAAAACCGAGGCCGCTGAAGCGCACCCGCCGCTGAACAAGATCGAACAGGCGTAACGGTTTTATCGCGCAAGGACTTGTCGGATGCCTGTGGGTGCGCTATCAACGCAACTGGTTGCACCCACAGACAAACCCGGAAGTGCCTATGACCTTTGAAGTCCCAGCCCACGGCGGTAAACCCGCCAGCCGCATTCGTCAGAAGAACGAAGAGACCATCCTCAAAGCCGCCGAAGACGAGTTCGCCCGTCACGGGTACAAAGGCACCAGCATGAACACCATCGCCCAGAATGCCGGATTGCCCAAGGCGAACCTGCATTACTACTTCACCAACAAACTCGGTTTGTACGTGGCGGTGTTGAGCAACATCATCGAGCTGTGGGACAGCACCTTCAATACGCTCACCGCCGAGGACGATCCGGCCGAAGCGCTGACCCGCTACATCCGCGCCAAGATGGAATTCTCCCGCCGCCAGCCGCAAGCCTCGCGAATCTTTGCAATGGAAGTGATCAGCGGCGGTGAATGCCTGACCGAATATTTCAATCAGGATTACCGCGCCTGGTTCACTGGCCGTGCGGCAGTGTTTCAGGCGTGGATCGATGCGGGCAAAATGGACGCGGTCGATCCGGTGCACCTGATCTTCCTGTTGTGGGGCAGCACCCAGCACTATGCCGACTTCGCCACGCAGATCTGTCGCGTCAGCGGTCGCAGCAAGCTGACCAAGCAGGACATGGAAGACGCCGGCAACAACCTGATCCGCATCATTCTCAAAGGCTGCGGCCTCACTCCTCCTCTATAAGACGTTTATGCCTTTCACCCTCAGCGGTTTTTGCGAGTACCGCGAAGAGATTCGCAAAAGCCGCTTTATCACCTTCGCCACGCCGATCGGCAGCCCTGCCGAGGCGCAGGCGTTCTTCGAGCAACACAGCGACTTGAATGCCTCGCACAATTGCTGGGCGTGGAAACTTGGCGATCAATATCGCAGCAATGACGACGGCGAGCCGGGCGGCACGGCGGGTCGACCGATTCTCGCGGCGATTGAAGCGCAGGATTGCGATCAGGTCGCGGTGCTGGTGATTCGTTGGTACGGCGGCATTCAACTCGGTACCGGCGGTTTGGCCCGGGCCTATGGCGGTGGCGCGAACAAGTGTTTGCAGACGGCGGCCAAGGTTGAGCTGATTAGCCGGGTGCCGTTGAGTTGTGCTTGCGGGTTTGCCGAGTTGGCGTTGGTGAAGTTGCGGGTGGCCGATCTCGGTGGGTTGGTTATCGAAGAAAACTTCACGGCGAACGGGGTTGAGTTGAAGTTGGCGGTGGGGGAAGCGCAGATCGATGTTTTGCAAACCCAGCTAGCGGATTTGAGTCGTGGACGAATTTTGTTGCAGCGGTGAAGCAACATCAAAAAATCGCAGCGTTCCGCAGCTCCTACAGGATCCGGGGTTGTCATGAATTGTGTGGGTGATACCGGTATCAGCGTTTTCGTGTAGGAGCTGCCGAAGGCTGCGATCTTTTAGGGCATCACCCTTTTCCGATATTCCCCGGAGTTGCCCACATCTGCTGTGCACCCGACTGTGGATAACCTGAGCACATAACGCTGTAACCCTTCTGTCACGTGGCTTTGCGCGGTTTGCTCACTTTTCGTTCAATTCAACCGACGAAACGAAAATTTCAAACAGAAACAGACAGTTAGCGCGGTTTATCACCATTAGAAGAAAGCACCGCAGTGCTTATGCCCGGGTTTGCGGCTTGCGCACAATAACTGTGGAACAAGCTGTGGATAACCCGTTCATGGCTGGCGCAGTCGCAGGTTCTGCCTGACTCACACGTGTTTGCTCGTTTTTTGATCAGTTACCAACGGGCAAAACTGGAGCCCGATCAACGGCTTTGCTCTGAATTGGTGCCGTGAGCCCAGCCAGTTTTGCAGGCAATGCTCTGCTTCAGGCACTCGCACACGCGGCCCGCTCGCGTTCCTGACTCAATGGCCAGGAAATTGCTTTATCCACAGGCACAACTCCAAGCAAGTCGAGCCTGTCATGCCCATTGCTCCTGCAACCCCGCGCCTGCAACTGCGCCATATCAGCAAACGCTATCCCGGTTGTCTGGCCAACGACGCCATCGACCTGACCATCGCCCCTGGAGAAATCCACGCCCTGCTCGGCGAAAACGGCGCGGGCAAAAGCACCCTGATGAAGATCATCTACGGCGTTACCCAGGCCGATTCGGGCGAGATGCTCTGGCAGGGTCAACGGGTCAACATCCGCAACCCGGCGCAGGCGCGGCAGTTGGGCATCGGCATGGTGTTCCAGCATTTCTCGCTGTTCGAAACCCTCAGCGTGGCGCAGAACATTGCCTTGGCGATGGGCGCGGCCGCCGGTACGCCGAAACAACTCGAACCGAAGATTCGCGAAGTGTCGCGCCGTTATGGCATGGCGCTGGAGCCGGAACGACTTGTCCACAGCCTGTCGATTGGCGAGCGGCAACGGGTGGAAATCATTCGCTGCCTGATGCAGGACATTCGCCTGTTGATTCTCGACGAACCGACCTCAGTGCTGACACCGCAGGAGGCAGACGAGTTGTTCATCACCCTGCGCCGCCTCGCCTCGGAGGGCTGCAGTATTCTGTTTATCAGCCACAAACTCGCCGAGGTTCGGGCGTTGTGTCACAGCGCGACGGTTTTGCGCGGCGGGCGCGTGGCCGGGCATTGCGTGCCGGCCGAATGCTCCGATCAGCAGTTGGCGCAGATGATGGTTGGCGAAGCGGCGGCGTTGATTGGTGACTATCCGAAGGTCAGCGGCGGCGCGGCGTTTTTGCAGGTGAAGGGCTTGAGTTGGCACAACCCGGATCCGTTCGGCTGCACGCTGACTGACATTGATGTGCAAGTGCGCAGTGGTGAAATCGTCGGCATCGCCGGGGTCGCGGGCAACGGTCAGGATGAATTGCTGGCCCTGCTCAGTGGCGAACAAACCTTGCCTCGGGCGCAAGCCGCGACCATTCGATTCGCCGAACAACACGTCGCTGATTTACGCCCGGATGCGCGACGCAAACTGGGCCTGGCATTCGTGCCGGCCGAGCGTCTCGGTCACGGCGCGGTGCCGGAACTGAGTCTGACGGACAACGCCCTGCTGACGGCTTTCCAACAAGGTTTGGTCAGCAACGGGCTAATCCAGCGCGGCAAAGTCGAAGCCCTCGCCCAACAGATCATTCAGCGCTTCGGCGTGAAAACCCCGGACACGCAAACTGCCGCGCGCAGTTTGTCCGGCGGCAATCTGCAGAAATTCATCCTCGGCCGGGAAATCCTTCAGCAACCGAAATTGCTGATCGCCGCGCACCCGACCTGGGGCGTCGATGTCGGTGCTGCCGCGACCATCCACCGTGCGTTGATCGCGTTGCGCGATGCCGGCGCGGCGATTCTGGTGATTTCCGAAGACCTCGATGAACTGTTCCAGATCAGCGACCGACTCGGCGCGCTTTGTGGCGGGCGGCTGTCGGCGCTGCACAACACCGGCGACACACAACTCAGCGACGTCGGCGGCTGGATGGCCGGCCAGTTCGACAACCCACCTTCAGCCGCCACGGTTTAACGGAGTTTTCCACATGCTGCTTTCCCTCGACCCCCGTGGCCAGCAATCGCGCTTGATGTTGTGGTGCTCACCGCTGTTGGCGGCGGTGCTGACGCTTGGCTGCGGCTCGCTACTGTTCATCGCCCTCGGCCATGACCCGCTGCAAACCTTGCACACGCTGCTGATCGCACCGGTCAGCGATTTGTATGGCATCTCCGAATGGCTGGTGAAAACGCTGCCGATCTTGCTCTGTGCATTGGGTCTGGCGGTGGCGTATCAGGCGCGGATCTGGAACATCGGCGCCGAGGGGCAATTGCTCCTCGGCGCCCTCGCCGGCAGCGCGTTGGCGGTGAACGTCATCGACATGCAAAGCCGTTGGGCGCTGGTATTTATTCTGCTCATCGGCACCTTCGCCGGCGCGGCGTGGGCCGGGCTGACGGCGTGGTTGCGCACGCGCTTCAATGCCAACGAAATCCTCACCAGCATCATGCTCAATTACATCGCGCTGAATCTGCTGTTGTTCTGCGTGCACGGGCCGCTGAAGGATCCCGCCGGGTTCAACTTTCCCGAGTCGGCGATGTTCGGTGATGCCAGCCGTTTGCCGCTGCTGATGGAGGATGGTCGCGTGCATGCCGGGGTGTATTTCGCCTTGCTCGCACTGGTGGCGGTTTGGGTGTTGTTGCAGAAAAGCTTTGTCGGTTTCCAGATCAAGGTGCTTGGGCTGGACAAGCGTGCGGCGGGGTTTGTCGGCTTTCGCGAGAAGCGCTTGATCTGGCTGGCGCTGTTGATCAGCGGTGGTTTGGCCGGGCTGGCGGGAGTCTGTGAAGTCACCGGGCCGATTGGCCAATTGGTGCCGCAGGTGTCGCCGGGGTATGGCTATGCGGCGATTACCGTGGCGTTCCTCGGGCGCCTCAATCCGATCGGTATTCTGTTTTCCAGCCTGTTGATGGCGTTACTGTACATCGGTGGCGAGAGCGCGCAGATGACGATGAACCTGCCGCAGGCGATCACCCAATTGTTTCAGGGAATGATGCTGTTTTTCCTGCTCGCCTGTGACGTGCTGATTCTCTATCGGCCACGCCTGAACCTGCGCTGGGCGAAGCGCACTTCGACCACTGCCGTAACCGCCGGAGCGCTGTGATGGATATCGATCTGTTGAGCAATATTTTTTACGCCATGGTGCGTTGCGGCACGCCGCTGTTGCTGGTGGCGTTGGGTGAACTGATCTGCGAGAAGAGCGGCGTGCTCAACCTCGGTCAGGAAGGGATGATGCTGTTTGGCGCGGTGATCGGTTTTATCGTCGCGCTGAACAGCGGCAACCTGTGGCTCGGCGTGTTGTTGGCGATGCTCGCCGGGATGTTGCTGTCGTCGCTGTTTGCCTTGGTGGCGCTGGTGTTCAACGCCAATCAGGTGGCGACCGGTTTGGCCCTGACGATTTTCGGTGTCGGGCTGTCGACCTTTGTCGGTGCGGCCTGGGTAGGCAAACCGCTGGCCGGTTTTGAGCCGTTGGCGATTCCCTATCTGAGTGAGATTCCGCTGATCGGGCGGATGCTGTTTGCTCAGGATCTGCTGGTGTATCTGTCGTTCGCGCTGTTTGCGCTGGTGGCGTGGGTGATCATCAAAAGTCGTGTCGGGTTGATCATTCAAGCCGTGGGTGAGAACCCGGATGCGGCCAGTGCGATGGGTTTGCCGGTGTTGACCGTGCGCACCCTGGCAGTGCTGTTTGGCGGGGCGATGGCCGGATTGGCCGGCGCGTATCTGTCGCTGGCGTACACGCCGATGTGGGCCGAAAACATGACCGCCGGGCGCGGCTGGATTGCGCTGGCGCTGGTGGTGTTTGCCAGTTGGCGGGTGTGGCGGTTGCTGCTCGGGGCGTATCTGTTTGGGCTCGCCAGCATCCTGCACCTGGTGGCGCAGGGGTTGGGGCTGGCGATTCCGTCGAGTTTGCTGGCGATGCTGCCGTACGTGGCAACGATTGTGGTGTTGGTGCTGTTGTCGCGGGATGCGTTGCGTACTCGGTTGTATGCGCCGGTGTCGCTTGGGCAGCCTTGGCAGGCGGGGCATTGATGCGGTGACCTTGTTGGCCCTATCGCGAGCAGGCGAAGGCCTACATTGGATCGGGTTCACAATTCCCTTGTAGGAGTGAGCCTGCTCGCGATGGCTTTTCAACAGGCAATACTTGAGCAACGCCCCACGCTAACTCGAAGACCAGGAAAACAATCAGAATAGAACTGGCACCGTGCAACAACGCATACCCCTGCCAAGCCGCAAACAAAAACCGCGCCACCGCGTCATACCGTCCATAACGCGCCTGCGGATCACGAATCCGCAGCACCGCCCAAACACACACTACCGACCCCAACAGATTCGCCATCAACATATGCACAGGCTGAAACGCCGGCAGTTCGCCGGGCAAATTCAGTGCGCTCAACATCCCATGCACAAGCGCAAAACTCCACGGCGTGGCAAACGCCGCCGTGACGACCAGGTCATACCAGGCACTGCCGCGCACCACGTTGCGATATTGCGTTGAAGTCCACATCATCCATGCTCCAGAAATTTGAGGAGCAACCACGGTAAAGCCTGGAGTATGCTCCAGGGTCAATAGCCCTTTTGAGAGCCAGCATGCGCATCGGTGAATTAGCCCAGGCCAGCGCCGTCAGCCGTGACACCCTGCGTTTCTACGAGCAGCGCGGGTTGATTGCGGCGCAGCGCAGTGCCAATGGTTACCGCGACTATCCGCCGGAGATGGTGCAACTGGTGCTCTATATCAAAACGGCGCAGCGTCTGGGATTTACCCTCGGCGAGATCGGCGACAGCGTGGCCGCGTTGTGGAACGCACCCGATCCGGACAACGCCGTCGCGCAATTGCTGCGCGACAAACTGCTACTGATCGAAACCCGCATGCGCGAACTCGACGCGCTGCGGCAAGAGCTGCAACTTCGCCTCGGTCAGGCCTGTCCATTGAATCCATGATCCTCATTCATCAAGGAAGCCCATCATGTCTGCAAAAAACGCACTGATCATCGGCGCCTCCCGGGGCCTTGGCCTCGGTCTGGTGAAAACCCTGCTGGCCGACGGCTGGCAGGTCACCGCCACCGTGCGCAATCCGCAAAACGCCGAGGCGCTGCAAGCGCTGGGCAAGGTGCGGATCGAGAAACTCGACATGGACGATCAGCAAGCGGTGATCGCTCTGAGCCAACAGCTCAAGGGCGAAACCTTCGACCTGCTGTTCGTCAACGCCGGGGTCAAAGGCCCGGCCAATCAGGCCCCGGGAGGCGCGACACTGGCTGAAGTCGGCCAGCTGTTTTTCACCAACGCCGTGGCGCCGATCAATCTGGCCCAACGCTTTGCCGGGCAGATTCGTGACGGTAGCGGCGTGCTCGCGTTCATGAGTTCAGTGCTCGGCAGCGTGACCATGCCGGACGCGCCGGAACTGGCGCTGTACAAGGCGAGCAAGGCTGCGCTGAATTCGATGACCAACAGTTTTGTTACGCAATTGGGCGAGCAGAAGATGACGGTGTTGTCGCTGCATCCGGGTTGGGTGAAGACCGACATGGGTGGCGAAGGGGCGGATCTGGATGTGGAAACCAGCACCCGTGGGTTGGTTGATCAGGTGAATGCTTATACCGGTAAAGGTGGGCATCACTTCATCAATTACAAAGGTGAAACCATTCCCTGGTAAGCACCCAAATCCCCTGTAGGAGTGAGCCTGCTCGCGATAGCGGTGTGTCAGACACAAATCTTCCGACTGACACACCGCTATCGCGAGCAGGCTCACTCCTACACGGGACCGTGTTGTCTGGTCGGGTTGGGCTTGCCCGATGCGGCGTTTTGTTTGAAACTGCGCACCTCGTCCCCGCGGCGACCCTGGATCAGCAGACAGGGCATCACTGAGCTGGCAACCCTGAACCCAATTTTCAGAGGAGCCGGCAACATGCCCGCGACCCGTACCTGGTTAAAAAATCCCCTCGCCATTTTCACCTCCAACGAGCTCGATGCCCGTGGCGGTCTTGTCGTGCAAGACGGTGTCATCGTCGAAGTGCTTGCGGCCGGCCAACAGCCGTCGGCGCCGTGCAATGAAGTCTTTGATGCTCGCGAGCATGTGATCCTGCCGGGCCTGATCAACACTCACCACCATTTTTATCAAACCCTGACTCGCGCCTGGGCGCCGGTGGTCAATCAGCCGTTGTTTCCGTGGCTGAAAACCCTGTATCCGGTATGGGCGCGACTGACACCTGAGAAACTCGCCCTCGCCACCAAAGTCGCGTTGGCCGAATTGCTGCTGTCCGGCTGCACCACCGCTGCCGACCACCACTACCTGTTCCCGGACGGCCTGGAAAACGCCATCGACGTGCAAGTCGAAAGTGTCCGTGAACTGGGCATGCGCGCCATGCTCACCCGCGGTTCGATGAGCCTCGGCGAGAAGGACGGCGGCCTGCCGCCGCAGCAGACCGTGCAGGAAGGTCAGGTGATTCTCGACGACAGTCAGCGCCTGATTCACGAATACCACGAACGCGGCGACGGCGCGCAGATCCAGATCGCGCTGGCACCGTGCTCGCCGTTCTCGGTGACCCCGGAAATCATGTCGGCGAGTGCTGAACTGGCGAACAAACTCGACGTGCGCCTGCACACGCACCTGGCTGAAACCCTCGATGAAGAAGACTTCTGCCTGCAGCGTTTCGGCCTGCGCACCGTCGATTATCTCGACAGCGTCGGCTGGCTCGGCCCGCGCACCTGGCTGGCCCACGGCATCCACTTCAACCCGGATGAAATCGCCCGCCTCGGCCAGGCCGGTACCGGTATTTGCCATTGCCCGAGCTCGAACATGCGTCTGGCTTCCGGCATCTGCCCGAGTATCGATCTGACTGATGCCGGTGCGTTGTTTGGTCTGGGCGTCGATGGTTCGGCGTCCAACGATGCCTCGAACATGATTCTCGAAGCGCGTCAGGCGTTGTACATCCAGCGCCTGCGTTACGGCGCCGAGAAGATCACCCCGGAACGCGTGCTGGGCTGGGCGACCAAGGGTTCGGCGAGCTTGCTGGGCCGCACCGACATCGGTGAGATTGCCGTGGGCAAGCAGGCGGATCTGGCGTTATTCAAGCTCGATGAGCTGCGCTTCTCGGGCAGCCATGATCCGATTTCGGCACTGCTGTTATGCGGTGCCGATCGTGCGGATCGGGTGATGATTGGCGGCAAGTGGCGCGTGGTCGATGGCCAGGTTGAAGGCTTGGATCTGAAAGGCCTGATCGCCGATCACAGCCAGGCGGCTCGCCAACTGATCGCCGGTACCTGATACACCGCCGTTCAAAACTGTGGGAGCGAGCCTGCTCGCGAAGAGGGAGTGTCAGACAACATGTTTGTTGAATGACACACCGCTTTCGCGAGCAGGCTCGCTCCCACAGGGGATTCGGCCAGGGTTAGAGGCCGAGCAGGGACAGCATGATGAACGTCGCGAACAGCACGAAGTGCGTCATGCCTTCGATGGCGTTGGTCTCGCCGTCATTCAGGTTGATCGCACTGACGATCAACGTCAGGAAAATCATCACCGTCTGCACTGGCGTCATCGCCATCTGAAACGGCTGGCCGGTATACAGCGCCATCGCCTCCATCACCGGCACCGTCAGAATCACCGTCGACAGCGACGCGCCCATCGCAATGTTCACCACCGACTGCATGCGGTTGGCCAACGCTGCACGCAACGCGGTCAAAATTTCCGGCGCCGCAGAAATCGCCGCCACCAGAATCGCCGTGATCACCGGCGGTGCGCCCGTGCCTTCGAGGCCCAGATCGAGGGTCTTCGACATCACCTCGGCCAGGGCGCCGATCACCACAATGCCAAACACCAGAATACCGATCGACAGGCCGATGCTCGGGGCTTTCCCCTGCGCGTCCTGCGGTTCCTTCTTGCGGCGTTTGTCCGGGTAGCTGTAGCTGAAAAAGTAACTGTGCGGGCCGACCTGCATGCGCAGAAACAGCGCATACAGCACCACCATCGCACCGATGGTGAACGCTGAATAAATCTTCCAGTTGGCCTCGGGAATAAACTCCGGCACCACCATCGACACGCCCATGGCGGTGAGGATCATCACGCTGTAGCTGCGCGCCGAATCGTCGTTGTACGACTGCTCGCCATGTTTAATCCCGCCCATTAGCGCGGCGAGGCCGAGGATGCCATTGATGTCGAGCATCACAGCGGAATAGATCGTGTCACGCACCAGCGTGGGCGACGCTTCGTTGCTCATCATGATCGCCAGAATCACCACTTCCACCAGCACGGCCGCGAGCGTGAGGATCATCGTGCCGTAAGGGTCGCCGACCTTTTCGGCGAGCAATTCGGCGTGATGGGCGACGCGCATCGAGGCGGCGACGATGAAGGCGATCAGCACCAGACCGGCAGTCAGCGCGACGATCTGGCCGCTGTGCAACATCCAGTGTTCCAACGGATAGGCGACGCACGCGGCGATGACGGCCAGTAGCAGAAAACTTTCTTGCTTGAGGATTGTGAACATGGCGGGCCTTTTGCCGAAGAGTGCGAATGAGCTACTGACTGCGGGGCGGCGCTAACGTTTCGTTACACCTTAGCGCACCAAGCGATAGCGTGAACTCGCGGACTTGCACTGCGTTGGTTCTGGCGCTGAAAAGATCGCAGCCTTCGGCAGCTCCTACAGGTTGCGCATTCCCATGTAGGAGCTGCCGAAGGCTGCGATCTTTTTTGTTTGTTGTCCTGTTGGTCAGCAATTTGCATTGACCCTGACCACACACAACAAAATGGAGTTCGAATTCATGCAAATACGTCCGCTGCACAAACTGCTGTGCGCCGCCCTCGGTCTGGGGATCAGTCTGAGCGCCAGCGCTGCCGATCCACTGAAGGTCGGTTTCGTCTACATCGGCCCGATCGGTGATCACGGCTGGACGTATCAGCATGAGCAGGGGCGCAAGGCTCTTGCCGAGAAATTCGGCAATCAGATCACCACCAATTACGTCGAGAACGTCGCCGAAGGAGCCGACGCCGAGCGGGTGATCCGCAACATGGCCAAGGACAAATATGATCTGATCTTCACCACCTCGTTCGGCTACATGAACCCGACGCTGAAAGTCGCCAAGCAATTTCCCAAGGTGACTTTCGAACACGCCACCGGCTACAAACAGGACAAGAACCTCGGCACCTATCTGGCGCGCACCTACGAGGGCCGTTACGTCGGCGGCTTCCTTGCGGCGAAGATGACCAAGACCAAAAAGATCGGCTATGTCGCCTCGTTCCCGATCCCCGAGGTGATCCGCGATATCAACTCGATTCAACTGGCCTTGAACAAATACAACCCGGGCACCGAGATCAAGGTGGTGTGGGTCAACTCCTGGTTCGATCCGGGCAAGGAAGCCGATGCGGCCAACGCGCTGATCGATCAGGGCGTCGATGTGGTGTTCCAGCACACCGACAGTCCGGCACCGATTCAGGCCGCTGAACGTCGTGGCGTGTATGCGGTGGGTTATGCCTCGGACATGGCGCACTTCGGCCCGAAAGCCGTGCTGACGTCGATCGTCAACGACTGGGCACCGCACTATATTCAGGCGACGCAAAGCGTGATCGATCACACCTGGAAATCCCAGGATTACTGGGGCGGGTTGAAGGAAGGCACGGTTGAACTGCCGATCAGCGACTTGGTGCCAGCGCCGGTGAAAGCCGAGGCCGAGCAGATCATTGCCGACATCAAGAGCGGTGCCTTCCAACCGTTCACCGGGCCGATCAAGGATCAGGCCGGGGTCGAGAAAATCCCGGCGGGCGTGAGCGCGACCAATGCGGAACTGGCGTCGATGAACTATTACGTTGAAGGCATGAAGGCGGAGATGCCGAAGTAACGCCAGTCCTACCACCGTCCCTTGTAGGAGTGAGCCTGCTCGCGATAGCGGTGGGTCATTCAGCAAAAGTGTCGCCTGATACACTGCTATCGCGAGCAGGCTCACTCCTACATTTGATCTTCAGCGCTCTCAAGGATTGTGTATGGATCAGCTTCCGATCATCGATATCAGCCCGCTCTACTCCGACGACGAAAACGCCTGGCCTGCGGTCGCCGGGCAGATTGACCAAGCCTGCCGCGAATGGGGCTTTTTCTACATCAAGGGTCACCCTATTTCGCCGCAGCGCATCGACGTCGTGCTCGATCAGACTCAGCGTTTCTTTGCCCTGCCCGCCGCAGAAAAACTCAAGATCGACATCACCCAGACCCGCCACCATCGCGGCTACGGCGCCATCGCCACTGAGCAACTCGACCCGAGCAAACCCAGCGACCTCAAAGAAACCTTCGACATGGGCCTGCACCTGCCGGCCAGCCATCCCGACGTGCTCGCGGAAAAACCTCTACGCGGACCGAACCGTCATCCAGCGCAAGCGGGATGGGCAGACTTGATGGAGCAGCACTACCTCGACATGCAGGCCCTCGCGCAGACCCTGTTGCGCGCGATGACCCTGGCGCTGAACATCGAACGTGATTTCTTCGACAGCCGCTTCGTGGATCCGGTCAGCGTGCTGCGCATGATCCATTACCCACCGCGCCACACCGCCAGTTCCGCCGAGCAGCAAGGCGCCGGTGCGCACACCGATTACGGCTGCATCACCCTGCTCTATCAGGACAGCGCCGGCGGTCTGCAAGTGAAAAACGTCAAAGGCGAATGGATCGACGCGCCACCGATTGAAGGCACTTTCGTGGTCAACCTCGGCGACATGATGGCGCGCTGGAGCAACGACCGTTATCGCTCGACCCCGCACCGGGTGATCAGCCCGCTCGGGGTGGATCGCTACTCGATGCCATTCTTCGCCGAGCCGCACCCGGACACGCGCATCGAATGCCTGCCCGGTTGTCAGGACGCAGCGCATCCAGCGAAATATCCGACCACCACTTGCGCCGAATTCCTCCTGTCGCGCTTCGCCGATACCTACGCTTATCGCCGCGAGCAGGAAGCCGTTTGATGGATCGCTTGGTCAGGTTTTGCCAATTGTTTCGGCGAGCATCTGTAGAATGCCATCATTGCACCTGATGAGAAAAGAATATGTACGACTGGCTCAACGCCTTGCCCAAGGCTGAACTGCACCTGCATCTGGAAGGCTCGCTGGAGCCCGAGCTGCTGTTCGCCCTGGCCGAACGCAACAAGATCGCCCTGCCGTGGAACGACGTGGAAACCCTGCGCAAGGCTTACGCCTTCAACAACCTGCAGGAATTCCTCGACCTCTATTACCAGGGCGCTGATGTACTGCGCACTTCGCAGGATTTCTACGACCTGACCTGGGCGTACCTGTTGCGCTGCAAGGCGCAGAACGTGATTCACACCGAACCGTTCTTCGACCCGCAGACCCACACCGATCGGGGCATTCCGTTCGAAGTGGTGCTCAACGGCATCGCCGCGGCATTGAAGGATGGCGAGCAGCAACTGGGCATCACCAGCGGTTTGATCCTCAGCTTCCTGCGCCACTTGAGCGAAGAAGAAGCCGAGAAAACCCTCGATCAGGCGCTGCCGTTCCGTGACGCGTTTGTCGCAGTCGGTCTGGACAGTTCCGAGATGGGCCACCCGCCGAGCAAGTTCCAGCGTGTGTTCGATCGTGCCCGACACGAAGGTTTCCTGACCGTTGCCCACGCCGGCGAAGAAGGCCCGCCGGAATACATCTGGGAAGCCATCGACCTGCTGAAAATCCAGCGCATCGACCATGGCGTGCGCGCCATCGAAGACGAACGTCTGATGCAGCGGATCATCGACGAACAGATCCCACTGACCGTGTGCCCGCTGTCGAACACCAAGCTTTGCGTGTTCGATCACATGTCGCAGCACAACATTCTCGACATGCTCGAGCGTGGCGTGAAGGTCACGGTGAACTCCGATGACCCGGCGTACTTCGGTGGTTACGTGACCGAGAACTTCTACGCGCTGCATGAGCATTTGGGCATGACCCAGGATCAGGCCAAGCGTTTGGCGCAGAACAGCCTCGATGCGCGCCTGGTAAAACCGTAAGCAACACTGCAAAACCCTTGTAGGCCTTCGCCTGCTCGCGATGGCGGAGTGTCAGACACAGATGTGTTAGCTGACAGAACGCAATCGCGAGCAGGCTCACTCCTACATTGGATCGGTGTTAGCCGATGGATTGGGCTTCTGTCAGCTCTTCCAGGGTTTTACCGCGCGTCTCCATCCCGAACAGCCACACCACCCCCGCCGCAATCGCAAAGCACGCCGCGCCCAGCGCAAACACCCCGCCCTGCCCGGTTATCGGGAACACCAGCCCGGTCACCAATGGCCCGAGCAACGAGCCGACGCGGCCAATCGCCGAAGCAAACCCTGAGCCCGTCGCACGTGCCGAGGTCGGATACAGCTCCGGCGTGTAGGTGTAGAGCACCGCCCACATCCCGAACAGGAAAAACTGCATCAGCAGCCCGGTACTGATCAACAGCGCCACGTTGCCGCCAAACACCGCGCTTTGCCCGTAGAGAAACGCCATCACCCCGCCACCGAGCAACGTGACGATACACACCGGTTTACGCCCCCAGCGTTCGACCAGCCACGCGGCCATGAGAAACCCGGGAATGCCCCCCAGCGAAATCAGCACCGTGTAATAAACCGACTGCGTCACGGCAAAACCCGACTGTTGCAACAGTGCACTCAGCCACGACGTCAGCCCGTAAAAACCGAGCAGCGCAAAAAACCACAGACTCCAGATCATCGTCGTGCGCTGGCGATACTGCGGTGACCAGATCTGCTTGAGCGCCGAAAAGAAATTGCCCGGTGGCGTCACCGTACGCGGCAAGCGAATCGGTTCCGGCAGCGCCGCACCGCCGATCGAAGCACGTACCCGCGCTTCGATGCCGCTCAGCACCTTGTCCGCCGCGTCATCTCGCCCGGCCTGCTCCAGCCAGCGAGGTGACTCGGGAATGAAGAAGCGGATCGCCAGCACGAACACCGCCGGTACCGCCAACACCAGAAAGATGTCACGCCAGCCAATCAGCGGCAGCAGGAAATACGAAAGCACGCCGGCAGCGACAAAACCCAACGGCCAGAAGCCATCCATCAAGGCGATGTAGCGCCCCCGTCGCTGGGCGGGAATCAACTCGGACAACATCGACTGCGCAATCGGAAACTCCATGCCCATGCCGATTCCCAACAGAATGCGAAACAGTGTCAGTGTCTCGACCGTTTGCGCCGTCGAGCACAGGTAACTCGCCACCCCCCACAGGACGATGCTCCACTGGAACACCGGTTTGCGCCCGAAGCGATCGGCGAGCATGCCTGACAACGAGGCGCCCAGTACCATGCCGAAGAAACTCGAGCTGGCGAGCAGCCCAGCCTGGGCGCTGCTCAGGCCGAACTCGGCTTTGATCGAGCCGAGGAGGAAAGTCATCATCGCCAGATCCATGGAGTCGAAGAAAAACGCCAAGGCAATGATGATGAAAATGATCCGGTGATAACCACTGACCGGCAGTCGTTCCAAGCGTTCTGCCGCACTGAAGCCCTGAGTGTCCATGCCGCCTACCCCATCCGAAAAGTCCCCGGATCGAGTGTGCGCGATAGCGTCCCTGCGCTCGTGCTGGATGCGACCTGTTCGCAGTCGTAGGCGACAGCCCCGAACGGTGGTGACGCACGGCTCTACTACGCCATTTGTAGAGCGGTTTCTTTGGCGAAGCGCAGCAATTCTCGCTCCCCGGTGGCCGACAGTTGCAGCGCTCTTGAATCATTGGGCAAGGTCAGCCAGCCGGATTGCATGAACAGTTGCAGCAGCGCCGCGCCGAGCGAGCCCCCCATGTGCGGTCGACGTTCGCTCCAGTCCGGACATGCGCAGGCCACCTGCACATTGCGATGGGCCAGCGCCTGGATAAACACCCCACGTCCGGCCAGTTGCTTTGCGCCCTTATGCGTCACTACCACGCGCAGCTCAAACTGTTCGATCCAGCCGGCGTCGAGCAATCGCTGATAAAGATCGGCAGCCAGCGTCCCGCCCAGATGATCATCACAAAAGCGAGCGCGCAACAACGATGACGGCGCGGCCTGCGGTTTCGCCAAGGGCGTGGAGCGTTTGAACATCTCGGGGATTTCTCGCGGGGTGCTGGCGATGGTGGCGCTGGCCAGCGCTTCTATCGCCGCGCCGACCTCCGGTGCCGAGAGGCGGAAAAAACGCTTGCGACCACGGACTTCGACCTTTAACAGACCGCCCGTGGACAGCCGCGCCAGATGCGCGCTGGCCGACGACGGTGACAGCCCTGCCAGTAGCGCAAGCTCCTCGGTTTGCCGGGCCGAACCATCCATCAACGCCCACATCATCGCGCTGCGCTTGGGGTCGGCCAGCAACGTGGCGATCTGGCTGATGCAAGGTGCATGTTCCATGTATTCACTCCCTGTGGAATCGTATCGTCTACTGCTCGCAGACATCTTGACCAGTAATGAGTCGGCGGCCAAGACGCGAAAAACGCCATGAGCCGGGGCAATGCAGCCCCTTGACACAACATCTTCCGGCACCGACGTCGCGGCCTTGCGCAGCCCTGACTTGAACAGGACCCACTCAGTCTGACGGTGTCCGCGCCGGGGTTTCGGTACTGGCATGAGGCGGGCGCTAGTATAAGCGGGATGCAGGCCCCGTCCCGCGCCGGAGCCTGCGCGGGTGGTGATTGTTCCTGACAGAAATTTCTCTATTTAACTGCGACTAATGATCAAGTTTCGAGAAAACGGGAAATTGACTACTCACTGCAGCGCATCGGCTGGCGAGCATTTCCCTCAACAGGTTCACCGGCTTACTCAATTGCGCGCGATGTGCGCACAGTAAATTCAGCGGAGCGCGCTCGCACAGCAACTCCGGCATCAGCACCTTGAGCCGTCCGGCCAGCACATCGGTCGCCACGTCGAGCCAGGATTTATAGGCAATTCCTGCCCCTGCCACCGCCCATAACCGCACGACGTCGGCGTCATCACTGAAGCGGTCGCCACTCACGGTCAGACCGACTTCGCGTTTGCCGTCATGAAAACTCCAATGGTCGTGGATCCGGCTGCCTAGCATGTACAACAGGCAATTGTGCTGGGCCAGTTGTTCGAGCTGATGCGGTTCGCCGTGCCGGGCCAGGTAGGTCGGGGATGCGCAGAGCACGCGGCGGTTCTCCGGAGCGATCGGCAGGGCGACCAGGCTGGAGTCCTCCGGCTCGCCATAGCGCAAGGCGATATCCACTGGCTGGCGAAACAGATCCGCGATGCGGTCACCGAGCAGCAGGCGCACCGTCAGTTTCGGGTGCTCGCGCTGAAACTCGTCGAGCCACGGCAACAGCAGGTTGCGCCCGAAATCCGAAGGCGCCGACAGCTGCAGGATCCCACTCACCTGATCCTGCCCGCTGGCGAGCAGGCGCCGTCCCTCATCGATATTGCTCAATGCTGCCCGCGCGTATTCGAGAAAGCCTTCCCCCTCGGCAGTCAGGCGCAAGCTGCGCGTCGAACGGGCCAGCAAACGAGCGCCGAGTTGCTGTTCGATACGCTTGAGCGCAGCGCTGGCCACGGCGGCAGACATGTCCATCACCCGGGCTGCCGCCGACAGACTGCCCAGATCCGCCGCCCGGACAAACAACTGCAAGTCATCGAAACGCAGCATTCTCAGCCTCGATTATCAAAAAAATATTGAAAGAGACTGCTCTTTTAGCCGGTTTTATCTTGCACAGAAATAGCCAATCATCTGTTCATCGAATTCATTTCGCTTCTCTGGAGCCAAACATGTCCCAGCCATTCACCGCTATCGCAACCCTGATTGCCAAACCCGGCCAGCAGGATCTGCTCGAACAGGGCCTGCGCGCATTGGTTGCACCGAGTCGTGCCGAGGAGGGTTGCAGCCAGTACGACCTGCATCGTGATCTCGCCGATCCCCAGGTGTTCTACGTAATCGAACACTGGGCCATTGAAGAGATTCTCCAGGCGCACAACGCCAGCGCGCATTTCCTGCACTTCCAGGCCACTGCCGGCCAGACCATCGAACACTTCCAGCTCAAGCGCCTCGGCGCGATTGCCTGAACCCTTCTTCCATCAACTCTACGGAGCCTTTCATGAAAGCCATCGCCTATTACGCTTCCCTGCCGATCAGCGACGCCACATCCCTGCAAGACATCGAACTGCCAGAACCGGTCGCCGGCCCACGCGACCTGCTGGTGGAGGTCAAAGCCATCTCGGTCAACCCGGTCGATACCAAAGTGCGGCAGAACGTGGCACCGGAAAACGGCGCGGCGAAAGTGCTGGGCTGGGACGTCGCCGGTGTGGTCAAGGCTGTCGGCAGCGAGGTGACGCTGTTCAAGGCTGGCGACAAAGTCTTTTACGCCGGCTCCATCGCCCGCGCCGGCGGCAACAGCGAGATGCACGTGGTCGATGAACGCATTGTCGGCCATATGCCCAAATCGCTCGGTTTCGCCGAAGCCGCCGCCCTGCCGCTGACCGCGATCACCGCTTGGGAGTTGCTGTTCGAACGCCTGCAAATCTGCGAAGGCACAACCAATGAAGGACAGAGCCTGCTGATCGTCGGCGCGGCGGGGGGCGTGGGTTCGATTCTGACGCAACTGGCCAAGCAGTTGACCGGCCTGAACGTGATTGGCACCGCGTCCCGCGAGCAGACTCGTGACTGGGTGAAGGCGCTGGGCGCCGATCTGGTGATTGACCACAGCCAGCCGCTGAGCGAAGAACTGAAACGTGCGGGCATCAACAACGTGACCCATGTCGCCAGTCTGACCCAGACCGATCAGCATCTCGATCAACTGGTCGAGGCCCTGGCGCCGCAAGGCAAACTGGCGTTGATCGACGATCCGAAGTCGCTCGACGTGAGCAAACTCAAGCGCAAGAGCCTGTCGCTGCACTGGGAGTTCATGTACACCCGTTCGCTGTTCGAGACGCCAGACATGATCGAACAGCACAAACTGCTCAACCGCGTGGCTGAACTGATTGATGCCGGGACGTTGAAGACCACGGTGGGCGAGCATTTCGGCACGATCAATGCGAGCAACCTGCGCCGCGCCCATGAGTTGCTGGAAAGTGGCAAAGCCAAGGGGAAAATTGTTTTAGAAGGTTTCCAAGACTGAAAAATCGAAGCCCTCGGCAGCGCTTACACGGGCTGCGAGGGCTTTTTGCCGTCAGTCCGACAGTTGACCCTTGTCACAATTGCGATCGTATTCAGGACTACAATCGAAGCCTCTGCGGTACATCTTTTACGCAAGGGAGGTCAGCAATGAAGATCCTGATAAAAGAAGTGGCAAAGTCTCAATGGCAAGTTCGTCTGGACCAACACGCCGTGACATTTCGCAGTGAAGCCGAAGCACTGGCCTTCACCCGCACTCTCGAAGCACGAATTTGCGCGCCCCATCAGTTTCCCGACCGCAGCCAGCAGCGCGCTGCCGGCTGAGAATTCACGCCTCGGCCTGGGCTTGCGCCAGTGCCCGCGCGTTCTGCAGACGGCGGGTGAACATTGCGACGCACACCACCAGTACACCGCAAATACTGATGACAATTGCCATCGGTACAGCCGTGCCGTCGTGCAACACGCCCACCAGTGCTGAAGCGCCAGCGGCGACGCTGAACTGCATGCAGCCGAGCAACGCCGAAGCACTGCCGGCGCGCCCGCCCTGCCCGTTCATCGCGCAAGCGGCGGCGTTGGGGCTGATGCAGCCGAGGCTGGACACACAGATGAACAGCGGAATCAGCAGCGGCCACAGGGACTCGGTGTGCAGGGCGCTGACTGCGAGCAACGTCAGTCCCGCCGCCAGATAAACCCACACTGCCCGCGCCAGCAGGAACGCCGGGCCACGCTTGACCAACAGTCGCGCGTTGACCTGGGCCACCAGAATGAAACCCGCCGCGTTGGTGCCGAATAACCAGCCAAAATGCTCGGCCGGCACGCCGTACAGTTTAATGAAGATGAACGGCGAACCGGCGATGTAAGCGAACATCCCGGCGATGGCGATACCACCGGTCAGGGCATGGCCGAGGTAGACGCGATCCTTGAGCAGTCGCCCGTATTGGCGCAATGCCCCGGACAACGGTTGGCGCGGCATGTGCGCCGGCATGCTTTCCGGCAGACCCAGCGCCACGGCCAGTCCGGCCAGCGCGCTGAAACCGGTCAGCACCAGGAAGATCGACTGCCAGCCTGTGGTATTGACCAACAGACCGCCGAGCATCGGCGCCAGAATCGGCGCCAGGCCCATCACCAGCATCAACTGCGAGAAGACTTTGGCCGAACCGACCGCATCGCACTTGTCGCTGACCACTGCACGGGAGATCACCATCCCTGCGCAACCGCCCAACGCCTGCACGAAGCGCGCGCCGATCAGCCATTCGAGGTTCGGCGCGTAGGCGCAGGCCAGCGAGGCCAAGGTGAACAGCGTAAGCCCCACCAGCAGCGGGACGCGGCGGCCAAAGCGATCCGCCACGGGCCCGTAAAGCAGTTGGCCGATGGACAGGCCGGCGAAATACGCCGCCAGCGTCATCTGCACATGTTTCTCGTCAGTGCCGAACGCCAGCGCCATCGAGGGAAATGCGGGTAAGTAGAAGTCGATTGCCAAGGGCCCGAAGGCGGTCAAGGCACCGAGAATCAGAATGATACGGAAATTCATCAGGCATCCAGTCAGGCAAGTCGGCAGCCCGACAGTCTAGCTGCGGCTGGGCGCCTTGAACATTCCGATAGCTCGCTAACTATAAAAACAGCAAAAGATCGCAGCCTGCGGCAGCTCCTACAGGACGCATTCCAATGCAGGTGCTGCCGCAGGCTGCGATCTTTTGCTTTTAGGCGAGTTTGACCGCGTAGCCTTCTTCGCTGATGACCTCGATCACCTGTTTGGCGCTCAGCGCACTTTCGACGCCGACCTCTTTTGCCGCCAGATCGACGCGTACGCTCGCCGCCGGGTCTTTGGCCTGAACCGCGTTGGTGATGGCTTTGACGCAGTGACCGCAGGACATGCCTTCAACGTTGAACACTTGCATGAAGTGACTCCTTTGAGTGAGGTTGCCGGCAGTGTCGAGCTTGCCACGATGGCAAGGTCAAGTTCTGCAATAAACTGCCGGGCTGGCAATCGGCGCCGCGCTCGGCCAAGCTGCGTGCATCAATGACTCGAATTCAGGAGATTCAGCCATGCGCTGGTCAGCTTTCAGCCTGTTTGGCTTCCTCAGCCTTTTTGCCGCCCTCCCCCAAGCGCAAGCCGCCGGCGAGGATTACGCGGTGCTGATCATTTCCCGCGAGCGTCTGGAAGTGTCGACCTCCTGCGAGATCGGCGTGTACATCCAGGATCAACTCTCGGCGCGACTGCTGCAGGAGCAAAGCATCTCCTTCAACCTGCCGCCGGGCACGGTGTCGCTGCGCTTGAAATTGCTGCCGGGCCAGGTCGCCGGTTGCAATCCGGGCATGCTTGCGCCGGGTTCGCAGGAGATCAAGCTGCGTGCCGGGGATGTGCTGAAGTATCGGTTGGCGATGAATTCCGAAGGCGTCTATCTGAAACGCGCCGATCTCGAATACTGATTTATGCGCGTGATCGTTCCCACGCTCCGCGTGGGAATGCAGCCATGGACGCTCCGCGTCCCTATGCGTGACGCAGAGCGTCACAGGAGGCATTCCCACGCGGAGCGTGGGAACGATCACGGCAGGAAGATTGGCGCTTGACCTTGCCCGCATGGCAAGGTTGATCCTTGTAGGCATCTACTACAGGGAGTACGACCGATGTCCGATTCCATCACTTTCGACCTGCCGATTGCCGGCATGACCTGCGCCAGTTGCGCCGGGCGCGTCGAGCGGGCCTTGAGCAAAGTCAGCGGCGCCAGTGCCGTCAGCGTCAATCTCGCCACCGAACAGGCCCGCGTGCAGGCACCCGGCGACAGTCTGCCGGCGTTGATGGACGCGGTCGAACGCGCCGGTTACAGCGTGCCGCAGCAAACGATCGAACTGAACATCGACGGCATGACCTGCGCCTCTTGCGTCGGTCGCGTCGAGCGCGCCCTGAACAAAGTCCCCGGCGTGAAAAGTGTCAGCGTCAACCTGGCCAACGAGCGCGCGCACCTCGAACTGCTCGGTCAGGTCGATTCACAAGCCCTGCTCGACGCCGTCAGCAAGGCCGGCTACTCGGCCAGCGTCTGGCAAGCCGAACATCCGCAAACCGATACCCAGCAACAGAAACTCACGCATGAACGCTGGGCGCTGATCTGCGCGATTGCCCTCGCCCTGCCGCTGGTGGCGCCGATGTTGCTGCAACCGTTCGGCATCCACTGGATGCTCCCGGCCTGGGCGCAATTTGCCCTCGCCACACCGGTGCAATTCATTTTCGGTGCGCGGTTTTATGTCGCCGCATGGAAAGCCGTGCGTGCCGGCGCCGGCAACATGGACTTGCTGGTCGCCCTCGGCACCAGCGCCGGTTATGGCCTGAGCCTTTATGAATGGGCCACCGCTGCCGGGCGTATGCCGCATCTGTATTTCGAAGCATCGGCGGTGGTCATCGCCCTGGTGCTGCTGGGCAAATATCTGGAGAGCCGCGCCAAACGCCAGACCGCCAGCGCCATCCGCGCCCTCGAGGCGTTACGCCCGGAACGGGCCATTCAAGTGATCGACGGTCGCGAGCAGGATGTCGCCATCAGCGCTCTGCGCCTCAACGATCTGGTGCTGGTCAAACCCGGAGAACGCTTTCCCGTTGATGGTGAAGTCATCGAAGGCCAGAGCCACGCCGATGAAGCGCTGATCAGCGGCGAAAGCCTGCCGGTGCCGAAACAACCGGGGGACAAGGTCACTGGTGGCGCGATCAACGGTGAAGGTCGTTTGCTGGTGCGCACTCAAGCGCTCGGCGCGGAAACGGTATTGGCGCGGATCATTCGCCTGGTCGAAGACGCTCAAGCTGCCAAGGCACCGATCCAGAAACTGGTGGACAAAGTCAGCCAGATCTTCGTGCCTGCGGTGTTGTTGATCGCCTTGGCGACACTGATTGGCTGGTGGCTGTATGGCGCGCCAATGGAAACCGCACTGATCAATGCCGTCGCGGTTCTGGTCATCGCCTGCCCGTGTGCACTGGGCCTCGCCACGCCGACCGCAATCATGGCCGGCACGGGTGTCGCGGCGCGCCACGGCATTCTGATCAAGGATGCCGAAGCGCTGGAGCGTGCCCATGAAGTCAGCAGCGTGGTGTTCGACAAGACCGGCACACTGACCTCCGGCACGCCACGTATTGCCCATTTCAGTGCAGTAGATGGAGATGAAAACAATCTGCTGAAACTGGCGGGAGCGTTGCAACGTGGCAGCGAACATCCGCTGGCCAAAGCGGTGCTGGATGCTGCAGCCGAACGTGAACTGACCGTCCCGGATGTCAGCGACAGCCAATCCCTGACCGGGCGCGGCATCGCCGGCAATCTTGATGGCCGACGCCTTGCACTGGGCAATCGGCGGATGCTCGAAGAGAGCGGCTTGAGCGCCGGCGACCTCACCGAATCTGCCAAAGCCTGGGAAACCGAGGGTCGCACGCTGTCGTGGCTGATCGAGCAAAGCCCGGAACCGCGCGTGCTCGGTTTGTTCGCCTTTGGCGATACCTTGAAACCCGGCGCACTGGAAGCCGTGCAGCAGCTCGCCGCGCGAGATATCCATAGCCATTTGCTGACCGGCGACAACCGTGGCAGTGCTCGGGTGGTGGCCGAGGCACTGGGCATCCGCAATGTCCATGCCGAAGTACTGCCAGCCGACAAAGCCGCCACCGTCGCCGAGCTGAAAAAAACCGGCGTGGTCGCCATGGTCGGTGACGGTATCAACGACGCCCCGGCCCTCGCTGCTGCTGACATCGGCATTGCCATGGGCGGCGGCACCGACGTCGCCATGCACGCGGCGGGCATCACCCTGATGCGCGGCGATCCACGTCTGGTGCCGGCGGCGCTGGAAATCAGCCGCAAGACTTACGCGAAGATCCGCCAGAACCTGTTCTGGGCCTTCATCTACAACCTGATCGGCATTCCGCTGGCAGCGTTTGGCTTCCTGAATCCGGTACTGGCCGGCGCGGCGATGGCGCTGTCGAGCGTCAGCGTGGTGAGCAATGCGCTACTGTTGAAAACCTGGAAACCCAAGGATCTGGAGGAGCACCGATGAACATCGGTCAAGCGGCCAAACACAGTGGCCTGAGCGCGAAAATGATCCGCTATTACGAGTCGATCGGTTTGCTCAAAGCGGCCCATCGCACCGACAGCGGCTATCGCGTCTACGGCGATGACGACCTGCACACGCTGGCGTTCATCAAGCGCTCGCGGGATCTGGGCTTTTCGCTGGAAGAGGTCGGCAAACTGCTGACCCTCTGGCAGGATCGCCAACGCGCCAGCGCCGATGTGAAGGCGTTGGCGCGCCAGCACATCGACGAGCTGAATCAGAAGATCCGCGAACTCGGCGAGTTGCGCGACACCCTGCAGGACCTGGTCGAGCACTGCAACGGCGACCATCGCCCTGACTGCCCGATCCTCAAGGAACTGGCGTCGGGCTGCTGCGCGCAACCCGCCCGCGTCTGAGCGCCAACAGCTTCACCGCCAGCAACGTACCGAGGGGAATGCCGTGGAACAACATGACCACGGCACCCGGCGTCCACCACTCGTAGAACGGCGCGGCGATAAGCATGCCGATGCCGAACCCGGTCATTTGCAGCAGGGTCAGGAAACTGAAAATCGGCAGACGCAGTTGTTCCGGTTCGCGCTGCAGGCGCGACATCAGGCTGACTTCGCTAATGCCATCGCCCAAACCCGCCGGCAGTGAAAATAGCAGCAATCCGTAAAGACTGTGCTGCTGGAACATCAGGATGAAACCGCAGGACATCAGTGCCACGCCGAGAAAATAGCGGCGCTGCAGATCGCCGTTGTCCGAGCGTTTGAGGCGGCTGGCGATCCGTGCGCCAAGCAGTTTGCCGCTGGCCCACACCGCCAGCATCAGACCCAGCGTGGTGCTCGCAGAATCAGGCGTGAGCAGTCTGGAAATAATCGGGAAACCAACATTGTGTGCGGCGCTGCCCAAGGTATCGGCCATCGTCACGGCGAGCATGGCGGCAATCACTGGTGCACTGCGCAAGCCCTGTTTGAGGGCGGACCATTCGCCGCGCTCCGGCGCGTGGTTGACCGTGGGCGCTTCGAAACGCAGCGGCACGATCAGCAACGCCGCCAGCAAGTAGGTCGCAGCATTCAGGGCGAACACCGTTTCAAATCCAAAACCGGCCACCAGCAAACCGGACACCAGGCTGCCACCGACCATCGCCGCCGAAGAGGCCGACGTGATCCAGGCGTTGGCCTTGAGCAATTGATCGCAGGGGATCAGACGCGGCAACTGGCTGTTGAGGCCGATGGCGAACATGGAATTGCCCAGACCCAGACCGAAGGCAACCACCGGCAAGAAGATCGACTGCTGTGCAACAGGCACGATCAGCAGCAAACCGAGCAGGCTCGCCCGCAGCAGATCGAAGGCAATCAACGGCACGCGCCCACCCCAGCGGCGGTAAAACGCGGTGCCGATCAGACTGGCAAATATCCCCCCGCCGACACGGCTGGCGAGAAAAATCCCGACGCTCATGGCGCTGTTGCTCAGCAGGTAGACGTAAGTGGCCAGCGCGACCATGTTGAGGAAAGCGCCGAAATCGGAGATCAGCCGAGCGGTGACGATCAGGTGGGTATTGCGCGCAGTGCTCACATTCAATCCTTGAGTGTGGTTGGAGCGGTGGACAGTAGACGTGAATTTGCGTTGATCCGAAAGGGGCCCTCACCCTAACCCTCTCCCAAGGGGAGAGGGAACTGATTGGGGGATGCTTCAAAGATGCGCCGACGTGAAAGAGCCTTACCGAATCCACAATCAACCCGGTAGCCCATTCCATAATCAACTCGGTATTTCAGGTCGATGTAAATCGACAGACAGCGCGGTCGGCCCCCTCTCCCAAGGGGAGAGGGGACTGATTGGGGGATGCTTCAAAGATGCGCCGACGTGAAAGTGCCTTACCGAATCCACAATCAACCCGGTAGCCCATT
>NZ_PCQC01000032.1:0-11973 GCF_002979955.1 Pseudomonas sp. MYb2 | reverse complement strand
ATCAACCCGGTAGCCCATTCCATAATCAACTCGGTATTTCAGGTCGATGTAAATCGACAGACAGCGCGGTCGGCCCCTCTCCCTCTGGGAGAGGGAACTGATTGGGGGATGCTTCAAAGATGCGCCGACGTGAAAGTGCCTTACCGAATCCACAATCAACCCGGTAGCCCATTCCATAATCAACTCGGTATTTCAGGTCGATGTAAATCGACAGACAGCGCGGTCGGCCCCTCTCCCTCTGGGAGAGGGAACTGATTGGGGGATGCTTCAAAGATGCGCCGACGTGAAAGTGCCTTACCGAATCCACAATCAACCCGGTAGCCCATTCCATAATCAACTCGGTATTTCAGGTCGATGTAAATCGACAGACAGCGCGGTCGGCCCCCTCTCCCTCTGGGAGAGGGTTGGGGTGAGGGTGCCTGTGACACAAAAAACCCGGCCGAAGCCGGGTTTCTGTTCAAGTGATCACTGCATCCACGGCGGTGGCGGTGGTTCGTCGGACTTGCCTTTGGGCTCGTCGTCTGCCGCACGGATAGCCTGCTTGCGCTCTTCGTCGAGGCGCGCCGCTTCGATCTCGCGCAATACCCCGCCGACATCGGCGAGGTCTTCCGGATCATCGAACTCGCCGGTCAGCACGCTGGCCGGGTGCAAGGTGCCGGCTTCGTACAGCGCCCACATTTCTTTCGCGTACTTGGTGTTCTTCAACTCCGGCGCGAAGCGGCCGAAATACGAAGCCATGTTGCCAACGTCGCGCTCCAGCATGCTGAACGCGTGGTTGTTGCCGGCAGCGTCGACCGCTTGCGGCAGGTCGATGATGACCGGGCCGGTCGGCGTCAGCAGCACGTTGAACTCCGAGAGGTCACCGTGCACCAGACCGGTACACAACATCAGCACGATCTGCGAAATCAGGAACGCGTGATATTCGCGCGCCTGATCCGGCTCCAGCACCACGTCGTTCAGACGCGGCGCGGCGTCGCCATACTCGTCGGCGACCAGTTCCATCAACAGTACGCCGTCGAGGAAGTCGTACGGCTTGGGCACGCGGACACCGGCACCGGCCAACCGAAACAGCGCCGCCACTTCGGCGTTCTGCCAGGCGTCTTCGGTCTCTTTGCGACCGAACTTGGAGCCTTTGGCCATCGCCCGCGCCTGTCGGCTGTTACGAACCTTACGACCTTCCTGATACTCGGCCGCCTGGCGGAAACTGCGTTTGTTCGCCTCCTTGTAGACCTTCGCGCAACGTAACTGATTACCGCAGCGCACTACATAAACAGCTGCTTCTTTGCCACTCATCAGTGGGCGCAGCACTTCGTCGACCAGACCGTCCTCGATCAGGGGTTCAATGCGTTTTGGAGTCTTCATCAGCTTTTATTGTGGGTCCTTTATTACCAAACACGCGAATGTCACTCGTTATACGGCAATCCTCGCACCACGGGGAGGGGTTGCCGACCTGTGAACCCTATGAATGCATACACTGTGCCGAAAAAAATCGACCGTTGCGAATCATAGCCGAGCCGGGGTCACTTGGCGTTATCGGCCGTCGAGGGCATTTGCGACAGAATCTGACATGCCGATGCACTGAAGATCCTGTGGGGTCAGCGTTCGATGATGGCGGTGACGCCTTGACCGCCGGCGGCGCAGATCGAGATCAGGCCTCGCCCTTTGCCTGCGGCATCGAGAAGCTTGGCCATGTTCGCCACGAGACGCCCGCCAGTGGCGGCAAAAGGATGCCCCGCTGCCAGCGAACTGCCCTTCACATTGAGCCGGCTGCGGTCGATCGAGCCCAGCGGCGCGTCGAGGCCCAAGCGGGTTCTGCAATATTCCGGATCTTCCCAAGCCTTCAACGTGCACAGCACTTGCGCGGCGAACGCTTCGTGAATTTCGTAGTAATCGAAATCCTGCAAGGTCAGCCCATTGCGCGCCAGCAAGCGTGGTACGGCGTATACCGGCGCCATCAACAGGCCCTCGGCACCGTTGACGAAGTCCACCGCCGCCGCTTCGCCATCGCGCAGATAAGCGAGAATCGGCAGGCCACGTTCCTTCGCCCACGCTTCACTGCCCAGCAGCACCACCGAGGCGCCATCGGTCAGTGGCGTGGAGTTACCCGCCGTCAGCGTGCCTTTGGCGCTTTTCTCGAAGGCCGGTTTCAACGAGGCGAGTTTTTCCAGGGTCAGGTCCGGGCGCAGATTATTGTCGCGGGTCAGGCCGAGAAACGGCGTCATCAGATCGTTGTGCCAGCCCTCGGCATAGGACGCTGCCAGTTTGTGATGACTCTCGAGTGCGAGCCGATCCTGATCTTCGCGGGAAATGTTCCACGTCTGCGCCATCAACTCACAATGCTGCCCCATCGACAGGCCGGTGCGCGACTCGCCGTTGCGCGGGAATTCGGGGATCAAGTGTTTTGGGCGCAGTTGCAGAAAAGCTTTCAGCTTGTCAGCGGTGGTTTTACCACGGTTGGCTTGCAGGAGGATTCGGCGCAGGCCTTCGCTGACGCTGATCGGCGCGTCGGAGGTGGTGTCGACGCCGCCGGCAATACCGCTGTCGATCTGGCCGAGGGCGATTTTGTTCGCCACCAGGATCACCGCTTCAAGGCCGGTGCCGCAGGCTTGCTGGATATCGTACGCAGGCGTCGATGGCGACAGACGCGAGCCGAGTACGCATTCGCGGGTCAGGTTCATATCCCGTGACAATTTAAGCACTGCACCGGCCACCACTTCACCGATGCGCTGCCCGTGCAGGTTGTAGCGTTCGATCAAACCTTCGAGGGCGGCGGTGAGCATCGCCTGATTGCTGGCCGTGGCGTACGGCCCGTTGGAACGGGCGAAAGGGATACGGTTACCGCCAATGATCGCGACGCGGCGCAGCTGACTCATGCATAACTCCTTTTCAGATTGATCGGTTTCACGCTGGCCCCTTGTAGGAGTGAGCCTGCTCGCGATCGCGGTGTGTCAGTCAGCAAATGTTCATCTGATACACCGCGATCGCGAGCAGGCTCGCTCCTACAGGGTTCTGCTGTGTTACTGAATTTGTGCTCCGCAACAAAACCGTCGGGGGCAAACTACTCTGCTGTTCTAGCGTAGGCCGTATTGCGTGGATCGAACGATTGATTGCCGTCGATAGTCCACACTTTGAACCCCAACTTCTGGAGAGCGTTCCATGTCTGACCGCTATATCGACTTCGCCAACTCGTCCATCGGCCATCGTCTGGTCGGGGCACTGGGCCTGCCGTCGCCGGTGCGGCTGGAACGCTGGCAGGCCGGACGTCTGCGTCCGGTGGAGGGCGCGCTGCTGATCGGTGGCGGGCCGCTGGCCGAGCGCATCAGCCGCTTCGCCAACCGTTTGACCGACGGCATCTATCGCTACGGCGAACAGCCTGCGAGCGCCAGCGAGTGGATTGCCGGCCACGGTCCGAAACTCAAAGCCGTGGTGTTCGACGCCAGTGAGTTGCAGCACACCGACCAGCTCAAGCAGCTGCGTGAATTTTTCCAGCCGTTGATGAAAAACCTCGAATCCAGTGCGCATCTGGTGATTCTTGGCCGCGCTCCGGAAACCCTGCGCGAGCCTTTCGCCGCCAGTGCGCAACGGGCGCTCGAAGGCTTTTCCCGGTCGCTGGCCAAGGAGTTGCGCAGCGGCGGCACGTTGCAACTGATCTACGTCGGCGAAGGGGCCGAAGATCAACTCGAAGGACCACTGCGGTTTTTCCTGTCGCCGAAAAGTGCCTTCGTCTCCGGCCAGGTGATTCGCCTGACGGCTTGTGCGACACCGGTGACGGACTGGACGCGACCACTGGCCGGGCGCAAGGCGCTGGTCACGGGCGCAGCGCGCGGCATCGGCGCTTCCATTGCGGAAACCCTGGCGCGTGATGGCGCCGAGGTGATCCTGCTCGACGTACCGCCCGCAAAGACCGAACTTGAAGCTCTCGCCGCCCGCCTCGGTGGACGCGCGATCACCCTCGATATCTGCGCCGAAGACGCCGCCAGTCAACTGATCGAACAGTTGCCTGATGGCCTCGACATTCTGGTGCACAACGCCGGCATCACCCGCGACAAGACCTTGGCCAACATGACCCCGGAATTCTGGGACGCGGTGCTGGCAGTGAACCTCAACGCCCCGCAAGTGCTGACCAAGGCTCTGCTCGACAACGGCACGCTGCACGATAACGCACGAGTGGTGCTGCTTGCCTCGATCAGCGGCATCGCCGGTAACCGTGGGCAGACCAACTACGCGGCGAGCAAGGCCGGATTGATCGGTCTGGCGCAAGCGTGGGCGCCGACACTGCTTGAACGCGGCATCAGCATCAACGCCGTGGCCCCGGGGTTCATCGAAACGCAGATGACCGCACACATCCCGTTTGGCCTGCGTGAGGCCGGGCGGCGCATGAGTTCGCTGGGTCAGGGCGGCCTGCCGCAAGACGTCGCCGAAGCCGTCGCATGGCTGGCGCAACCGGGCACCGGCGCTTTCACCGGGCAGGCGCTGCGGGTCTGTGGACAAAGTGTTCTGGGGGCTTAAGGCATGAGCATCGAATGGCACACACTGGATCGCGAACCGGGTTTGCCCGGGCTCTACGCGCGGGCGGCGACGCGACGCAAAATCACCGGCACGCAACTGCCCGACGGCGGATTGCGTTGCTGGATCGATGTCGATGGCCAACGCCTGGCGGCGTATCGCAAGGTCTGCGGTTTCGCCGATGACGGCCTGTTGCCGCCGACTTATCCACACATCCTCGCCTTTGCCTTGCAGATGCAGTTGCTCACGGCCAAGGACTTCCCGTTTCCGTTGCTGGGGCTGGTTCACCTGAGCAATCGCATCCGCGTGTTACGGCCGATGGGCGGGATCAGCCGCGCGCACGTCAGTGTGCGGGTGCACAACCTGCAGCCGCATCCCAAAGGCGCGACGTTTGATCTGCTGACCACCCTCGATGATCAACTCGGGCCGTTATGGGAGGCCGAAAGCCAGATGCTCTGTCGCGGGGTGAAACTCGAAGGCGAGGCGCTCGAGCAGGAGTGGCAGCCGAGCCAGGCGCTGACGGAAGTGGCGCACTGGCAAGCTCCGGCCGACATTGGCCGGCAATACGCCAAGGTGTCCGGCGACTACAACCCGATTCACTTGAGCGCGGCGAGCGCAAAACTGTTCGGCTTCCCCACCGCCATCGCCCATGGTTTGTGGAACAAGGCACGCACGCTGGCAGCGCTGGCGGATCAGTTGCCCAAGGCCAATCTGGAAATCGCTGTGCATTTTCGCAAACCGGTGCGCCTGCCCAGCGAGGTCAGGTTATTGGCCAGCGCCGCAGGCTCCAGTGGCGAGTTGCAGTTGATGGGCGCTGGCGACCTGGAGCACATGGTCGGTCTATGGCAACCGATTGCCTGACGCTCTGGCAGAGCAGAAACAGCCCGTAAATTGTGTATATATCACTTAAGTTTTCCTCGCGTTCCTCGCCCTTTCCGTAAAACCCCAGGCCTTGATTTTCAAGGCCTTTTTTTGCCCGTGTATATCTTGGGTATTAGTCGTTAGGCACTGCACTGGCGCTTATATATAAAGGCGTTAATACCAACTTGAGAATGGTTGAAATCCGCGCACCGACTGAAATTACAGCCACGGACGAGGCATCACCGGCGACAGATCGGTGAGCCATCGAAGGCAACGAACGTTGTGACAGGTGCAAGGAATCTCGATCATGAAAACTCAAGACGTATGGTGCAAATCTGCAATCGCTCTGGCATTGATTTTCTCCCTTGGCCTCGCTGGCTGCAGCAGCGGCGGTGGCGGCCATCACAGCAGTTCCGGCAGCTCTTCGCCGTCCAGCGACACCGCTGGAACAGGTGGCACCGGTGGTACTGGCGGCACGGGTGATACAGCAGGCACCGGCGGAACCGGCGGAACCGGTGGTACTGGCGGTACTGGCGGCACCAACCCAACCGATCCAACCAATCCAACCAACCCGACAGATCCTACTGATCCAACCAACCCGACCAATCCGACACCGACGCCGCTGGTGACCACGACGCTGGTGCAGGATGTCGGTACTACCGTGGCCGGCGTGGGCGATGGTGTCGGTCAGGTTGGCGACTCTTTAAGCACCGTTCCCGTGGTTGGCGGCGTCGTGCAAAGCGCGGCCAACACTGCCGGCAACGTCGTCAGCACCTTGGGTAATGGTGTGGCCGACGGCATCGGCAAACTGGCCACCGACCCTAACGGCCTGACTACCACCGTCGCCTCGGTCGGCGGCGTGGTCACGGATGTCGGCAACGGCGTCTCCGACCTCAGCGGCAAACTGGCGACCGCCACCGGCAGCGTGCCAGTGGTCGGAGGTGTGGTCACTCGAGTGGCGCCACTGCTCGACGGCGTTGGCGAGAAAGTCACCATGCTCGGCAATACCCTCGACACCACGCTGACCAATGGCCCGACAAGTCAACTGACCAATCAGCTCGGTAAAAATCTGGTGCCGGTGATTGCGATGGTCGAAAGCACCACCGACAAGGTCGGCAGCGCGACAGGTCTGGGCGATCCGCTCAAAGGCGTGATCCAGAAAGTCGGCGATACCGTCAACGGCGTGGGTGACAAAGTGACCGACGCGGGCAATGGCAATGCGCTGACCAATACCCTCGGTGGAGCACTGAGCAACGCCGGGACTGCAGTCGGCAAGGCCGGCGGTCTGGTCTCCAACGGCACCGGTTCAGGTACTGGCGGCGGTATTGGCGGCGGCCTCGGTGGCGGCCTCGGCGGGACCGGTCTGCTGCAAACCGTGGGCGGTGCAGTGGTCAATGTCGGCGCAGGTCTGAATGCCGGCAACACCAATGGCGTGGTCAGCGCCGGTGGCGTCAGCGCTGTCGGCCTGGGTAATACCGTCGCTTCGCTGAACACTGTGCTGGGCGGCTCGGGCTCACCGATCACGGCCACTACCTCACCACTGGCCACCGTGGGCGCCACTATGGGCACAGCGCTGAATCCGGTCACCAGCGGCGTCACCAACGTGACTCAACAACTGGGTGCCGCTACCGGTCTCGGTTCGCCAGTCGCCGGTCTCACCAGCCAGGTTGGCGGTGCGGTGGGCAACCTCGGTGGCGCGATTGCCGCCACCAACAATCCGGTCACTACCGCCGTCGGTGGGCTGGTAACCAACGTCGGCAGCACCGTCACGGCGGTCGGCGGGCTGGTTAACGGCGGTGCCAGCGGGGGCACCACCGGTGGCGGTCTGGGCGGTGTGCTCGGCGGTCTGACCGGCGCCCTGGGAGGCAACAAACGCTAAATTGCACCTGGCCGATTCGACGGCCTTACCTACAGCGCCTACGCTTGGTTGAGGGCGGAAGATTCCCACGAGTCTTCCGCTTTTTTCTTAGGAAAAAACAGCCTCAAGCTGTGACCTGACCATGGAGTGTCCTATGCGCGTTATGGCGTCCCTGCTGTGCCTCAGCCTCAGTTCTGCTGCTCTCGCCGACACTCTGCCCAGCTTCCTCAACAGCAACGAAACCATCCGCAACCTGCCCGTGCCCAACTTGCCGGCCGATGCCTATCGCCCGAGTGCCGCGCCGGTGCAAGTACCGGATGCCGGGGCGACCGCTGCGCAGCCGTTGATGATGAGCACCAAGGTCAATCTGAAAACCGTGCAGATCGAAGGCGGCACGATCTACCCGCTGACCGAACTGGCGCAGAATTACCAACCGCTGATCGGCCATGAGACCAGCCTCGCCGAGCTGATCGAAGCCACGCGCAACATCACCCGGCGCTATCAGCAGGACGGCTATCTGCTGTCGTACGCGTTCCTGCCGCAACAGAATTTCGAGGACGGTGTGGCACGGGTGGTATTGGTGGAAGGCTACGTGCGCGACGTGCAAATGCAGGGCGACATCGGCCGCGTCAAAGGCCTGATCGATGAACTGGCGGCGAAAATCCAGGCCGAACGCCCGCTGACCCGCAAGACGTTCGAGCGTTACACGACGCTGATGACGCGCATCCCCGGCGTGACGATTCAGGCCCAGGTGCCGCCGCCGGGCACCACCGACGGCGCGACCACGCTGGTCGCCGAAGCCAGTCGCAAACCGTTCACCAGCACCCTGAGCACCACCGAAGACAACCGCAACGGTACTCAGGCCTTGCTCGGTGTCAGCAGCAATTCGCAGACCTCGATGGGCGAGCAATTGACCCTCAGCGGCTTGTTCCCGCCGGGCGATGATCACGAGCATTACTACCGCCTGGACTACAACCAGTTCATCAACAGCGAAGGTGCACAACTGGCCCTGTCCGCTTCGCGCTACCGCGCTGACCCGGGCACCAGCCTGTTGCTCGACAACGGCCTGGAGCTCAAACCCCATCGCGAGAACGACCGCTATTCGATCGGTTTCACCCTGCCGCTGATTGCCGCCTCCAACGAGCTGCTCACCGCCGGCTCACGGCTTTACGCGGTCAACGACAAAACCCGCTACAAGGTCATCGGCTACCCGTTGAGCGTCGAAGAACGCACCGACATACGCGCCCTCGCCTTCGAAAGCGACTGGCGCAAGGCTGATGCCCGACAACTGCGGATTTTGAGTGGAGGTGTGTACCAGGGCGTCGACAGCATGGGCGCAAAAACCAACAACAGCGCTATCGATCTCGACTTCTTCCGCGTGCGCCTGTCCGGGGTGCAGAGCAACAAATTCCTCGACAACTGGCAGGGCGTGCTGTCGGCTGCGCTGTACTGGAGCGACGACAGCTTGCCCGACAGCGAACGCGCGGTGTTCGGCGGGCAGAATTTCGGTCGTGGTTATCCTGACGATCAGGCATCCGGCGACAAGGGATGGGGGGTGGCATACGAGGTCAACTACAGCTTCAACCGCGACGGCAACTGGGTGAGGATTCTGCAGCCGTATGTTGTGCTGGACCGCTCGCGCAGCTGGTTCAATGAATTGCCGGTACAGGCCAACAGTCTGTCGTCAGCGGCGATCGGTCTGCGTTTCGGCGATGCCAAGTACTACAACATTGCGCTGGAGGCGGCGAAGGCGATGTCCGATGAAGCGCTCGACACGTTCAACCGTCGAGCGCGGTATAGCATCAGTTTCAGCTACCAACTCTAAAACCCTCCACGTGCAGGAGCTGCCGCAGGCTGCGATCTTTTGATGTTGTTTTTTAAAAAGCCAGATCAAAAGATCGCAGCCTTCGGCAGCTCCTGCACCGGTCAGAAGGCGTAACGCACTTTTGCCGTGAAACCATCGGAATCAAAGCCGCTGGCCGTCACGTAGTTGTACGACCCGCCGACACTCCAGGCGCCCATGCGGTAGTTGGCGCCCAGCCCCAGTTCATAGCTGTCACGCACCGGCGTGGTGCCACGGCTGGTGAACGAATCGCCGCCCAGAACGAACGATGACGTCGTGTCGACCTTGTCGCCGATAAAGTCGTGCCATGCCATGACTTTCGCTTCCGGCTCAAGACTGCCGGTGCCGACCGCAAACGCAGCGGCCAGACGTGCACCCACGCCTATTTCACCGACTTCGTAACGCTGGCTGCCGACATTCAACGACGCCGAACTGCCCTTCTCGCGATACGCATCCATGCCGACATTGGCATAACGGGTACCGACCTGCGGCTCGAGTACCACAGCAGGCAGCAGGTGCCAGCTGTAACCGGCCAGCGCGCTCACACCGAAAACATCACTGTCGTAATCGGCCTTGGCGCGCGTGCCGGCGATGTAGCGTTTCGACTCGTTGTCGTTCCAGCCATACATCAGCGAAGAATCGACGAACCAGTTGTCGTGCAGCCAATTGCTGTACAGGGTCAGCGCATGTCCGGTGACCTGGGTCTTGCTGCCCAGATCGGATTTCACGTCGGTGTCGAGGTAGCTGTAGGCCAGGCCCAAGGTCGTATCGGCGTTCAACTGGCCGTCGGCCCCCACCGCGATCCCGTGGCTGTCAGCGTCATAACCGCTCACGCCACGGCGCTCGTCCTGGTTGGCATCACTGCTCAAGGCTTGCAGCCAGACACCTTTTTCATTCGAGCCCGACTGTGCCCGAGCGCGCGCCGAGCGCTCGTTGATCACACCGGAAACCAGCGTCTGACTGTTGGTTGCTGCATGCAGAACGCCACGGCTGACATCCGGGCTGAGGGTCTCGGACAAGCGCGCCAACTCAGCATCGGTGCTGGCATTGGCGAAGGCCTGGTACACCGGATCCTGCTCGTCGAGGCGACTCATCAGCGATCCGGACAGACGACCGATCGCCCTGGCTGCGTTGACACTGCCGCCGACGGCCAGCGTGTTGTCTGCCAGTTCTTCAGCGGACTTGGTCGCCACCACCGTGATGATGTCATTGCCTTCGACACCGAAGCTTTTGACATCCAGCAGCGCAGAGCTGGAAGTCACGGTCAGGTTATTACCGCCGACCAGATTACCCGAGCTGATCAAGGTGTAGCGCGTGCCGCCGGGTGTGACCCGGAAGTCGCTGGAGCGCGCCAGCAAACGCAATTGCCCGCCGGGTGCAATGTCGGTGGTGCCGGTGACTTTCAACACCGGCAGCGCCGGGTTGGTGTCATTGCCCAGATACAACTCCAGTACCGAATTGGCTTCTTCCATGTCGAAGTCGCCGATGATCGTGGTGTGCGGGCGCACCAGCGTCAGCGTGCCTTCTTCGATGGTGACGTACCCGGACCTGATGGTCGAACCGTCGAACGTTGCATCGCCATCGACCAGCACGCCAGCCAAACCAAGCATATCGCCCTTGACCGTGCCGCCGAAGAAGTCGAAATACGTTTGCCCGTCATCAACCTGAATCGCCGCCGTACCGCCCTCGATCAACCCCGTCAGTTGATAAATCCTCGACAGACCGCTGCCGGCTGTCTGGTCACTGACGTGAACACCAATCGACTCACCGGAAATCGTACCGCTGTTGCTCAGCATTGCGCCGGAAGTGAACTTCACACCCTCCAGCGTCAGCGCCTCGGCATCAGTACCGCGAGCACGAATGACCCCGCTGTTATTGATTGAGCCTTTGAGTGTGGCACCGTCGAGAAACACGCCGAGTGCATCAATACCACTGGCGTTGATCGTGCCGCTGTTGCTGATCCCGCCCAAGGTAGTGTGTACAAACATCACACCACCGGCCCGCTCGCCACTGACATCAATGCTGCCGGTATTGGAGAGACTTCCACCTATGGTGCTGCCGGTATCGGAAATACCGGTGGAATCGCCCGAACCGGTCAATCCGTGAACAGCAATAGAACCTTGATTGATCAGGCTGCTGGTAATTTTGCTCGGCACTACGCCAGAGGAACCCAAGAGGATACCTACGCCATGGTTGGCGCCGTCAATGCGGATATCAGCGTTATTGCGCAATTGGTCGGCGGTCAGTCCCATGAACTGAGCAGCGTAAGTAAACGTCGACGGCGACCCGGGAGCGATGGTCCCGTTGCCGTTCAAATCGACCAGCCCCCAAGTCTGCAGGTTACTGTTCAGCGACCCACCGCCGAGGTCATGGTTCAGGTTGGCGGCAACGGCAGTAGAAGCGTGCAGCGTGGCAGCGGCAATGGACAGCGCCAGCAGCGATTGGCGCAAGCGTGCGGTATTCAAGCGAGATTCCCTTCCAAAACTTTATGAAACAGTTTCAGCAGGGCTCACATTCAACTGGCATCCCTACCGACCCTCCAGTTGGCCTGGTTCGGGCGCGGGGAATGTACACGAGCCATCATTTCGACACTACTAAAATGTCAGAATGATGGCGTCAATTTTCACGACCTCATTCCAGGGCCTTCAGAGCGGCTCCCACAATGACCGCACCCAATGTAGGAGCTGCCGCAGGCTGCGATCTTTTGATGTTGGTTTTTAAAAAGCCAGATCAAAAGATCGCAGCCTGCGGCAGCTCCTACAGGGGTGGTTCAGGATTGTGGGTCAATCCGGTCGAGTGCGCGGCTCACTGCCAGTTCGGCGAGCATGACGATTTGCTGAATCGCCAGCGCCGTGTACATCAGTGGAGAACGGTTGGGTGTCAGGGTGGCATTTCTGGCAGGCCA
>NZ_PCQC01000031.1:0-52185 GCF_002979955.1 Pseudomonas sp. MYb2 | reverse complement strand
TTGGTTTGATCATGGTGAAGCTCCTTTGAGGTGGAGCCGCTACAACCTGTCGCTAAACAGGAGGGGTGGCGGCTGTACGCAGGTTAGCGAACCGGTCAAAGGCACCCGGCAGACCCGAAGGTCTCCCGCATACAGCCACCATGACGAAATCGCGAAAATACAGATCCGCAACGAAGCCTGGAACGCCGATGCACCTTTGACTTGAGTTCGAGTCGCTAAACCCGATCGCTGATTCGTCAGCGACCGACCCACAATAGAACCCGACCCCAAAGCGCACAAGCCGGCGGATTCTGGCTTGGCTGTAGGCAAAGGCGCAAGGATTTGTAGCCTCAAAGGCGTGTCTGGAGGTGTCTTTTAAACGCCAGAGTTTAAGAAGCGCATTGCGCTGACTGCACTGGCCCCTTCCCGAGCAAGCTCGCTCCCACATTTGGAATGCGGTCCCCCTGTAGGAGTGAGCCTGCTCGCGATGGGGCTTTTTCAGTCGATGGATTCGAACCAGACAGACCGCTATCGCGAGCAGGCTCACTCCTGCATGAGTCATGTTTTCTCTCCCGATTTCACTCCCCGGCAAAAGTTGGAAAGCTTCTTGCAGTACCCGCCGTGAGCCCGCTCTGGGCGTCAAAAGTTTGCTTTAAAGGAACGGGGAAAACCGGTGGATCGCTCTCAGTTATTCAACACTGCTCGCACGAATGTTGCCGACCTCAGTCGAGGCAATCTGGGCGTGCCGTTGTTGCTGCTGGTTATGTTGGCAATGATGATGTTGCCGATTCCGCCGTTCCTGCTCGACGTGTTCTTCACCTTCAACATTGCCCTGTCGATCGTCGTCCTGTTGGTCTGCGTGTACGCACTGCGGCCGCTGGATTTCGCCGTGTTTCCGACCATTCTGCTGGTCGCGACCTTGCTGCGGCTGGCGTTGAACGTAGCGTCGACGCGCGTTGTGATGCTCCACGGTCAGGACGGCCACGCCGCTGCCGGTAAGGTGATCCAGGCCTTCGGTGAGGTGGTGATCGGCGGTAACTACGTGGTCGGTATCGTGGTGTTTGCGATCCTGATGATCATCAACTTTGTCGTGGTCACCAAGGGTGCCGGGCGGATTTCCGAGGTGAGCGCGCGTTTCACCCTCGATGCAATGCCCGGCAAACAAATGGCGATCGACGCCGACCTCAACGCCGGTCTGATCGATCAGAATCAGGCCAAGATGCGCCGTCAGGAAGTTGCCCAAGAGGCCGAGTTCTACGGTTCGATGGACGGTGCCAGCAAGTTCGTCCGTGGTGACGCCATCGCCGGCCTGCTGATTCTGTTCATCAACCTCATTGGCGGCATGGCCGTCGGTATCTTTCAGCACAACATGAGCTTCGGTGATGCCGGCAAGGTTTACGCTTTGCTGACCATCGGTGACGGTTTAGTGGCGCAATTGCCATCACTGTTGTTATCTACAGCAGCGGCGATCATGGTGACCCGTGCTTCCGGTTCGGAAGACATGGGCAAGCAGATCAATCGCCAGATGTTCGCCTCGCCAAAAGCGCTGGCGGTGGCTGCCGGCCTGATGGCGGTCATGGGCCTGGTGCCGGGCATGCCGCACTTCTCCTTCCTGAGCATGGCGGCACTGGCCGCTGGCGGCGCCTACCTGTTCTGGAAGAAGCAGAACGTCGCCAAAGTGGTCGCGCTGGAAGAGGTCAAGCGTCAGCAGGAACTGCTGCCGTCGCCGGCCCGTGCCATGGAAACCAAGGAGCTGGGCTGGGATGACGTGACGCCGATCGACATGATCGGGCTGGAGGTCGGTTATCGCCTGATCCCGCTGGTGGATCGCAACCAGGGCGGGCAATTGCTGGCGCGGATCAAGGGCGTGCGCAAGAAGCTCTCGCAGGATCTGGGCTTCCTGATGCCGACCGTGCACATCCGCGACAACCTCGATCTGGCGCCAAGCGCCTATCGCCTGACCCTGATGGGGGTGATCCTCGCCGAAGCCGAGATCTACCCGGATCGCGAACTGGCGATCAACCCGGGCCAGGTCTACGGCACGCTCAACGGTATCAACGCCAAAGATCCGGCTTTCGGTCTGGAAGCGGTGTGGATCGAAATCAGCCAGCGCGCCCAGGCACAATCCCTCGGTTACACGGTGGTTGACGCCAGCACCGTGGTTGCCACGCACTTGAACCAGATTCTGTACAAGCACTCCAGTGAGCTGATCGGCCACGAGGAAGTGCAGCAACTCATGCAATTGCTGGCCAAAAGCTCGCCGAAACTGGCAGAAGAGCTGGTGCCGGGCGTGGTCACGTTGTCGCAGTTGCTCAAAGTGCTGCAAGCGTTGCTCGCTGAACACGTGCCGGTGCGCGACATCCGCAGCATCGCCGAAGCCATCGCCAACAACGCCGCCAAGAGTCAAGATACTGCCGCGTTGGTGGCTGCGGTGCGGGTCGGCGTATCCCGCGCCATCGTCCAAAGCATTGTAGGCACTGAGTCGGAGCTGCCTGTGATCACCTTGGAGCCAAGGTTGGAACAAATATTGCTCAATAGTCTGCAGAAGGCAGGACAAGGCTCGGAAGAGGGCGTTCTGCTGGAGCCAAGCATGGCCGAGAAGCTGCAGCGTTCGCTCATCGAAGCGGCGCAGCGTCAGGAAATGCAAGGTCAGCCGGTTATCCTGTTGGTAGCAGGTCCGGTGCGCGCGATGCTTTCGCGCTTCGGCCGCCTCGCAGTCCCTGGATTGCATGTGCTGGCCTACCAGGAAATACCGGACAACAAGCAAGTGACCATCGTTGCGACAGTAGGGCCCAACGGCTGAGGTAGTGGTTTATGCAAGTTAAGCGTTTCTTTGCCGCCGATATGCGTCAGGCCATGAAGCTGGTTCGTGATGAGCTGGGCGCTGATGCCGCCATCATTGGCAATCGCCGCATTGCCGGCGGTGTCGAACTGACGGCGGCACTGGATTACAAACTGTCGGCGCTCGCGCCACGGGTTCCGAACATGGAACTCGAAGACGAGCTGCGCAAGACCCAGTCGCGCATCGTCACCGCCCAGGCCGAGTTGAGCCTGCGTGGCGAAGCCGACGGCAATAGCAATCGCCAGATCTTTGCCGGGCTGCCGTTGACGGCTGGCCTGCCACTGACCGCTGCCGAACCGCTGAGCGAACCGACCTACGCCGCTCCGGCGCGCCCGGCGCCGGCGCCTGCGCAGTCCTCCGGCGGCGTGGATCCGCGTGCACTGGATTCGATGCGCTTTGAATTGAACAGCCTGCGCGAGCTGATGGAAGTTCAGCTCGGCACCCTGGCCTGGAATCAGCTGCAAGGCAGCCGTCCGGCGCAAGCCAACCTGTATCGCCGTCTGCAACGTATCGGTCTGTCCGGGCCGTTGTCGCGCGATCTGCTGGCGATGATCACCGATATCGAAGAGCCGCGTCAGGCCTGGCGCATGTTGCTTGCGCACCTGGCGCGGATGATTGCCGTACCGGAAGTCGAGCCGCTGGAAGAGGGCGGTGTGATTGCGATGGTCGGCCCTGCCGGCATGGGCAAGACCACCACGCTGGCCAAACTGGCTGCGCGTTATGTGCTCAAGTACGGCGCGCAGAATGTCGCGCTGGTGAGCATGGACAGCTTCCGCATCGGCGCGCAGGAACAACTGAAGACGCTGGGCCGTATTCTCAATGTGCCGGTGACTCACGTCGATCCGGGCCAGTCGCTGGTTCAGGCACTGGATCCACTGCTGCGCAAGCGCGTGGTATTGATCGATACTGCCGGCCTGCAAGCCAGCGATCCAGCCCTGCGCATGCAGCTGGAAAGTCTGGCTGGGCGTGGCATCCGTTCAAAAAATTATCTCGTGCTGGCAACCACCAGCCAGAAACAGGTTCTAACGGCCGCTTATCACAGTTACAAGCGTTGTGGGCTAGCTGGCTGCATCCTGACTAAACTGGATGAAACAGCAAGCCTGGGCGAAGTGTTGAGCCTGGCGATCAGTCATGAATTGCCGGTCGCGTACCTGACCGATGGCCCACGGATTCCGGATGATTTGCATCTGCCGCGCCGTCATCAACTGGTCAGCCGCGCCGTCAGCGTGCAAATGCAGGAAGAACCCAGCGAAGAAGCCATGGCTGACATGTTCGCTGATATCTATCACAGCCCGACCAAGCAGGTAGGCTGAGGTATTCATGAACAGTTTTTGTACCTACATCGATGGTCTGCCATGCATTGTTCCGGTTGTGAACGCGCAGCCAGTAATGTGGCCTCCGTCTATGCAAGACAAGGTAAAGAAATAACATGGGCAGCATGCATCCCGTACAGGTGATCGCGGTGACCGGCGGCAAAGGTGGCGTCGGCAAGACTAACGTGTCAGTGAACTTGTCCCTGGCGCTGGCAGAGCTTGGCCGTCGGGTCATGCTGCTGGACGCCGACCTGGGACTGGCGAACGTCGACGTTTTGTTGGGTCTGACCCCTAAACGCACGCTGGCTGACGTCATCGAAGGCCGCTGCGAGCTACGCGACGTCCTGTTGCAAGGCCCCGGCGGCATTCGCATCGTCCCGGCGGCGTCCGGCACGCAGAGCATGGTCCACCTGAGCCCGGCGCAACATGCCGGTCTGATTCAGGCGTTCAGCGACATCGGCGACAATCTCGACGTACTGGTGATCGACACCGCTGCGGGTATTGGTGACTCGGTAGTCAGTTTCGTACGCGCAGCGCAGGAAGTGTTGCTGGTGGTCTGCGACGAGCCGACCTCGATCACTGACGCCTACGCGCTGATCAAATTGCTCAACCGCGATTACGGCATGAACCGCTTCCGCGTCCTCGCCAACATGGCGCAGAGCCCGCAGGAAGGGCGCAACCTGTTCGCCAAGTTGACCAAGGTCACGGATCGTTTCCTTGACGTCGCTCTACAATACGTCGGCGCCGTGCCTTACGACGAAAGCGTACGCAAAGCGGTGCAGAAGCAGCGTGCAGTCTACGAAGCCTTCCCGCGCTCCAAGTGCGCGCTGGCGTTCAAGGCCATTGCACAGAAGGTCGACACCTGGCCGCTGCCCGCCAACCCGCGCGGCCACCTTGAATTTTTCGTCGAGCGTCTCGTGCAGCAAACGGCAGGGCCCGTGTTATGACCGCTAGCGGTATGAATTACTACAAGAAGTCGGCACGCGACGCTCAGTACGAGCTGATCGAGCGTTACGCGCCACTGGTCAAACGCATTGCCTATCACTTGCTGGCGCGGTTGCCGGCGAGTGTGCAGGTCGAAGACCTGATCCAGGCCGGGATGATCGGCCTGCTCGAAGTCTCGACCAAGTATGACGCCAGCAAAGGCGCCAGTTTCGAAACGTATGCGGGCATTCGAATCCGCGGCGCGATGCTCGACGAAGTGCGCAAAGGGGACTGGGCTCCACGCTCGGTTCACCGCAATACCCGTATGGTCAGTGACGCAATTCGCTCAATTGAAGCTAAAACCGGCCGTGACGCTAAAGATCACGAGGTTGCAGCCGAACTCCAATTGAGTCTCGACGATTACTACGGGATTTTGAATGACACCTTGGGCAGCCGCCTGTTCAGTTTCGACGACCTGTTGCAGGACGGCGAACACGAAGGGCTGCACGAGGATGGCGCCAGTGCTCATCTTGAGCCGTCGCGCGATCTGGAGGATGAACGCTTCCAGGCAGCGCTGGCGGACGCGATTGCCAATTTGCCGGAGCGTGAGCGACTGGTGTTGGCGCTGTACTACGACGAAGAGCTGAACCTCAAGGAAATCGGTGAAGTCCTTGGCGTCAGTGAATCGCGGGTCAGCCAGTTACACAGCCAGTGCGCGGCCCGTTTGCGGGGGCGTTTGGGGGAGTGGCGAGCGCGCTGAAGGCAGTGTGGGGACACTGCGAACGAGGCTGGTGCGGTGATGAACGGCACCGGTCTTGCTCTGTTGTGCTCCAGACAGTCTTTGAGTGCTGCGCCGATTGATTGAAGTGGCGCGTCCAGGTGCTGGGCGCGTTTAAGACTGCTTGGAGGTCGAATTGAACAAAGACATGAAAATCCTCATCGTTGATGACTTCTCAACGATGCGGCGGATCATCAAGAACCTGCTGCGTGATCTTGGGTTCACCAACACCGTCGAGGCCGACGATGGCACTACCGCCATCCCGGTGCTCAACAGCGGAAGCATCGACTTTCTGGTAACGGACTGGAACATGCCGGGCATGACCGGTATCGACCTGCTGCGTCACGTGCGTGCCGATGAAAAGCTCAAGCACCTGCCGGTACTGATGGTGACGGCTGAAGCCAAGCGCGAGCAGATCATCGAAGCCGCTCAGGCCGGTGTGAACGGCTACGTAGTCAAACCTTTCACGGCTCAGGCGTTGAAAGACAAAATCGAGAAGATTTTCGAACGCATCGGCTGATGAACGCGCGGGGGAGCTATGGAGCATAACGAATCTTCACAGGGCGATTTCGAGTCGACCCTGAAAAAACACGCGGTCGAACTGGTCGAGAGCCTTGAAAAAGGCAGGTTCGGCGACGCTGTGCAACTGATCCATGAGCTCAATCAGACCCGTGACCGTGGCCTGTACCAGGAAGTGGGCAAGCTCACACGTGAACTGCACAGTGCGATCGTCAACTTCCAGATCGATCCGAACATGCCGCAGGCCGAGGAAGTGTCGCAAATCACCGACGCCACCGAACGCCTGGGCTATGTGGTCAAGCTGACAGAAGCCGCGGCCAACCGCACCATGGATCTGGTGGAAAGCGCCACGCCGGTGGTCAACAGTCTGGCTGATGAAGCCCAGACCTTGAGTGCCGATTGGGGTCGCTTCATGCGTCGTGAAGTCGGAGCTGAAGAGTTCCGCGAACTGGCGCGCCGGGTCGACGGTTTTCTGTCACGCAGCAGCACGGACAACCGTGCGGTGTCGAGCAATCTCAACGACATCCTGCTGGCCCAGGATTACCAGGACCTGACCGGTCAGGTGATCAAGCGTGTGACCCAATTGGTCACCGAAGTCGAAAGCAATTTGCTCAAACTTGTCCTCATGGCCAGTCAGGTTGACCGCTTTGCGGGCATTGAACATGACCGTGCCGCGATGCTTGCAGAAAAAGATCCACAAAAACATCTCTCGCAGGGTGAAGGTCCGCAGATTCATGCCGATAAACGAGAAGACGTTGTGTCCGGTCAGGACGATGTGGACGATTTGTTATCCAGCCTTGGATTCTAGAGTTTTGGAATTTGGGTTTTTTGGGTTTTTAGACCTGTAGGAGCACCCCATTAATGAGCTTCGGCGCCGATGAAGAGATCCTTCAGGATTTCCTGGTTGAGGCCGGCGAGATTCTTGAGCAACTGTCCGAACAACTGGTCGAGCTGGAAAGCCGTCCGGATGACGCAGATCTGCTCAACGCAATTTTTCGCGGTTTCCACACTGTAAAAGGGGGCGCCGGCTTCCTTCAGCTCAATGAGCTGGTGGAGTGCTGTCACATCGCCGAAAACGTGTTCGACATCCTGCGTAAGGGTGAGCGTCGCGTTGATGCAGAACTGATGGACGTTGTCCTCGAAGCACTGGACGCGGTGAACAGCATGTTCAGCGAAGTCCGCGAGCGTGCGCCGATCACTGCTGCCACCCCGGAACTGCTGGCCGCCCTGGCGCGCCTGGCCGAACCGCAATCGGCAGACGCTGCTCCGGCTTCGCCGGTGGCCGAGATGATCGAAGAACTGGTCGTCGAAGGCGACGCGTCGGGCGACATCACCGATAACGAATTCGAACAGCTGCTGGATTCGCTGAACGCCGTCAAGGCCGAAGCCGAAGCCCCGGCCGCTGCTGCACCTGCGCAAACGGCCAATGAAGCCGCGAGCGATGAAATCACCGATGCCGAGTTCGAGTCGTTGCTCGATCAGTTGCACGGCAAGGGCCAGTTCGCCGTGGACGCAGTTGCGCCAGTTGCAGCAGCCCCTGCGGCGCCGGCCAAGGGCGACAGCTCCGACATCACCGACGACGAATTCGAAGCCTTGCTCGATCAGTTGCACGGCAAGGGCAACTTTGCCGTGGATGCGCTGGAGTCGGCGATTGCCTCGGCACCTGCGCCAGCCGCACCGGCTGCTGCGGCGGCCGGCAGCGATCTGATCAGCGATCACGAGTTCGAATCGCTGCTCGACGAATTGCACGGCAAAGGCAAGTTCACCGAAGTCGGCACCGCCGCTGCTGGCAGTGCTTCGACCGTCGCCACGCCTGCTGCCAAGGCGCCGGCCGCAGCGCCAGCGCCCAAGCCTGTTGCCAAGCCTGAACCGAAAGCCGAAGCGCCAAAACCGGCTGCCGCTGCTGCACCGGCTCCGGCCCGTGCGCCGGCGACACCGCCAGCGGAAAAACCGGCGAGCGAAGCCGAAACCACCGTGCGCGTCGACACGGCACGTCTCGACGAAATCATGAACATGGTCGGCGAACTGGTACTGGTGCGTAACCGTCTGGTGCGCCTGGGCCTGAACAGCGGCGATGAAGCCATGCAAAAGGCCGTGTCGAACCTCGACGTGGTCACGGCTGACTTGCAGACCGCCGTCATGAAGACGCGGATGCAGCCGATCAAGAAGGTCTTCGGGCGCTTCCCGCGTCTGGTTCGAGATCTGGCGCGTCAGCTGAAGAAAGAGATCAACCTGGAACTGGTGGGTGAAGAAACCGACCTCGACAAAAACCTTGTCGAGGCCCTGGCCGACCCGCTGGTCCACTTGGTGCGCAACGCTGTCGACCACGGCATCGAGTCGCCGGAAGAACGCGAAGCGTCGGGCAAGGCCCGTGGCGGTCGCGTGGTGCTGGCGGCCGAGCAAGAGGGCGACCACATCCTGCTGTCGATTTCCGATGACGGCAAAGGCATGGATCCGAACGTCCTGCGCGCCATCGCGGTAAAACGCGGTGTGATGGACAAGGACGCGGCCGATCGCTTGAGCGATACCGAGTGCTACAACCTGATTTTCGCCCCGGGTTTCTCGACCAAGACCGAGATCTCCGATGTGTCTGGCCGTGGTGTCGGCATGGACGTGGTGAAGACCAAGATTTCCCAGCTCAACGGTTCGATCAACATCTACTCGACCAAGGGCCAGGGCTCGAAGATCGTCATCAAGGTGCCGCTGACCCTCGCGATCATGCCAACCCTGATGGTCATGCTCGGCAATCAGGCGTTTGCGTTCCCGTTGGTCAACGTCAACGAAATCTTCCACCTCGACCTGTCGACCACCAACGTCGTCGACGGTCAGGAAGTGGTGATCGTGCGGGACAAGGCGCTGCCATTGTTCTACCTCAAGCGCTGGCTGGTCAGCTCCGCCGCTCACGAAGAGCAGCGTGAAGGCCACGTGGTGATCCTTTCGGTGGGCACGCAGCGGATCGGCTTCGTCGTCGATCAACTGGTCGGCCAGGAAGAAGTGGTCATCAAGCCATTGGGCAAAATGCTGCAGGGCACTCCGGGCATGTCCGGCGCCACCATTACCGGTGACGGCCGCATCGCGCTGATTCTCGATGTTCCAAGCATGCTCAAGCGTTACGCCGCACGGCGTATTTGAATCCGGGGCGGCGGGGCGATGACGTCCCGCTGCACCTAATGGAGTGTTTATGGCAGTCAAAGTCCTGGTGGTGGACGATTCGGGTTTTTTCCGCCGCCGCGTCTCGGAAATTCTTTCTGCGGATCCGAGCATTCAGGTGGTCGGCACCGCAACCAACGGTAAAGAGGCGATCGATCAGGCGCTGGCGCTCAAGCCGGACGTGATCACCATGGACTACGAGATGCCGATGATGGACGGCATCACGGCGGTGCGGCACATCATGCAGCGCTGCCCGACCCCGGTGTTGATGTTCTCCTCGCTGACGCACGAAGGCGCCCGGGTCACCCTCGATGCGCTGGACGCCGGCGCGGTGGATTTCCTGCCAAAGAATTTCGAAGACATCTCGCGCAATCCCGAGAAGGTCAAGCAACTGCTGTGCGAGAAGGTCCATAGCATCTCGCGCAGTAATCGTCGTTTCAGTGCTTATAGCGCGCCGGCTCCAGCGGCTGCACCAGCACCGACGCCTGCTCCGGCGCCGTCGAGTTTCGGCAGCCACGGCAGCAGTCACAGCACCAGCGCGCCGGCACGTCCGGCTCCAGCGCCGGCACCGACTCGCGCCCCGGCCGCCAGCGCTTCGTCGCCCGCGCCGAAACGCAAAGCCTACAAACTGGTTGCCATTGGTACGTCGACGGGCGGCCCGGTTGCGCTGCAACGCGTGTTGACGCAGTTGCCAGCGAACTTCCCCGCGCCGATCGTGCTGATCCAGCACATGCCGGCGGCGTTCACCAAGGCTTTTGCCGAACGTCTCGACAAGCTCTGCCGCATCAGCGTCAAGGAAGCCGAGGATGGCGACATCCTGCGTCCGGGCCTGGCGCTGTTGGCACCGGGTGGCAAGCAAATGATGATCGACGGCCGTGGCGCGGTGAAGATTCTGCCGGGTGACGAGCGTTTGAATTACAAGCCGTGCGTGGACATCACCTTCGGTTCCGCAGCCAAGTCCTACGGCGACAAAGTTCTGGCGGTGGTGTTGACCGGCATGGGCGCCGATGGCCGTGAAGGCGCGCGCCTGCTCAAGCAGGGTGGCAGCTCGATCTGGGCGCAGGATGAGGCCAGTTGCGTGATCTACGGCATGCCGATGGCTATCGTCAAAGCTGACCTCGCCGACGCGGTGTACAGCCTCGACGACATCGGCAAGCACATTGTCGAGGCGTGTATCTGATGGATGTTTTAAGCCTTATCGGGATCATCATGGCGTTCGTCGCCATCATCGGTGGTAACTACCTTGAGGGTGGTCACCTCGGTGCGCTGGCCAACGGCCCGGCGGCATTGATCGTACTGGGCGGCACCATCGGTGCCGCACTGCTGCAATCGCCGATGAGCGCGTTCAAACGCGCCATGCAGATTCTGGCGTGGATCTTCTTCCCGCCGCGTGTGGACTTGGCCGGCGGCATTGATCGCGTGGTCAACTGGAGCCTCACTGCGCGCAAGGAAGGCCTACTCGGTCTGGAAGGCGTGGCGGATGCCGAACCTGACAACTACTCGCGCAAAGGCCTGCAACTGCTGGTCGACGGCGCTGAGCCGGAAGCGATCCGCAGCATCCTTGAAGTGGATTTCTACACCCAGGAAGCGCGCGACATTGAAGCGGCGAAAGTCTTCGAAAGCATGGGCGGTTACGCGCCGACCATCGGCATCATCGGTGCGGTGATGGGCCTGATCCACGTGATGGGCAATCTTGCTGATCCGACCCAGTTGGGCAGCGGCATTGCTGTGGCTTTTGTCGCGACCATCTATGGCGTGGCCAGTGCCAACCTGATCCTGCTGCCGGTGGCAGCCAAATTGAAGTCAATCGCGTTGCGGCAGTCGCGTTATCGCGAAATGTTGTTGGAAGGCATTTTGTCGATCGCCGAAGGTGAAAACCCTCGCTCCATTGAGTTGAAGCTGCAAGGCTTCATGGATTAAGGGAATAACCTCATGGCTCGTCGCAGGCATCAGGAAGAACACGTCAATCACGAGCGCTGGCTGGTGTCCTACGCGGATTTCATCACGTTGCTGTTCGCGTTCTTCGTAGTCATGTACTCGATTTCGTCGATCAACGAAGGCAAGTACAAAGAGATTTCCGAAGCGCTGGTCGGCGTCTTCAAAGACTCCGATCGCGCGCTCAAACCGATCCAGATCGGCGACGAACGACCGAAAACCGTGACCCCGGCCAAGCCACTGGTCAAGGACGCCGAGCAGATCGACGCCGGTATCGCCGGCGCCAGCGATCCGCTGAAAAGCATCGCCGATGACATCAGCGCCGCCTTCGGTGACCTGATCAGCTCCAACCAGATGACTGTGCGTGGCAACGAGCTGTGGGTCGAGATCGAACTCAACTCCAGCCTGTTGTTCGGCAGTGGCGACGCCATGCCGAGCGACATCGCCTTCAACATCATCGACAAGGTGGCGGCGATTCTGAAACCGTTTGATAACCCGATCCACGTTGAAGGTTTCACTGACGATCAGCCAATCCGCACCGCGCAGTACCCGACCAACTGGGAGCTGTCTTCGGCGCGTTCGGCGAGCATCGTGCGCATGCTGGCGATGCAGGGTGTGAACCCTGGCCGATTGGCATCGGTGGGTTACGGCGAGTTTCAACCGGTGGCCAACAACGCTACCGCTGAAGGCCGGGGGAAAAACCGCCGGGTGGTTCTGGTGGTCTCGCGCAATCTCGATGTACGTCGCAGCCTCACGGGCACCGGAACCGCCAATGCGCAACCGGACGCCGCATTGAAGCGTGCTGGCACACAAACTGCACCGACCCCGGTCAAGACGCCGGGACGCGAGAGTGCCGTCAATTCTCCGTCACCCGCATTAACACGCTGAGCTATGTCTCGGTCGAGCATATCGGCCGGGAGGAACGAACTGAATGAGAGTCTGGGCAGTCGCCAATCAAAAGGGTGGTGTCGGTAAAACCACATCTTCCATCGCTTTAGCCGGATTGCTGGCCGAGGCGGGCAAGCGCGTGGTTGTGGTCGATCTCGACCCGCACGGCTCGATGACCAGCTATTTCGGCTACGATCCCGACAGCCTGGAACACAGCAACTACGACCTGTTTCTGCACAAGGGCAGCGTGCCGCAAGGCCTGCCGGGGCAGTTGCTGTTGTCGACCAGCGACGAGCGAATTTCCCTGCTGCCATCGAGCACCGCACTGGCGACCCTTGAGCGTCAGTCGCCGGGGCAGAGTGGCTTGGGTCTGGTGATCGCCAAGAGTCTGGCGCAACTGTGGCAGGACTTCGATTACGCGGTGATCGACAGCCCGCCGTTGCTCGGCGTGCTGATGGTCAATGCGCTTGCGGCGAGCCAGCAGCTGGTGATCCCGGTGCAGACCGAACACCTGGCCGTCAAAGGTCTGGAGCGCATGGTCAACACCCTGGCGATGATCAACCGCTCGCGCAAACAGGCGCTGCCGTTCAGCATCGTGCCGACCCTGTTCGATCGCCGTACACAGGCATCGATGCATACCTTGCGCGTGCTGCGGGACAAATTCCCCGAGGAGATCTGGCAGGGTTACATCCCGGTCGATACTCGTCTGCGCGACGCCAGCCGGGCCGGTGTCACGCCTTCGCAATTCGACGGCAAGAGCCGTGGCGTGCTGGCCTACCGCGCGCTGCTCAAGCACCTGTTGGCGCAACAACTTGTTCCGCAGGTGGCTTGAATGATTTTGACTTGTGTAGGAGCTGCCGAAGGCTGCGATCTTTTGATCTTGCTTTGTGGCGTTCCTGAAAAGATCAAAAGATCGCAGCCTGCGGCAGCTCCTACATGGGGTTGCGTATGAATCGCCCAGTCAAGCTCACCTCGCGTCCGCAATTGGCGTTGCAGTCTTATCTGGATAATTTGCTGCAGGAAATTCCTGAGGAGCTGCCGCCGGTCATTGAGGCGCAGCCTGAAGTTGTCGAAAGCACTGAGGCGCTGGACGAGTTCCAGGCAGCGGTACTGGAAGAGCAGGCGCGTGATGCGCAGAAGGCTGCCCGGCCTGCTGCGCCGGTTGCCGCGCCTGCCGCCGCAGCGGTGACCAAAGCACCGATTGCATTGATCGAAGAAGCCGAGCCGGTTCGCGCGTCCGTTTCGACTTTGGCGCCGCTGCTGCAAACCCAACTGCTGAAAACTGCGCCGGAACCGGCCGTGGTCGAGCCCGCTCCAGCTCCGGTTGCGCCCGCGCCTGTCGAGCAGACGCTGGTGCCGCCGCTGGTCGAAGTGCATCTGCCGCCGAACAACACGCCGCCACCGGTGGAAACCGATGGTCGCCCGGCCTGGGCCTCTGAAGCCTTCGAATGCCTGCTGTTCGACGTCGCCGGCCTGACCCTCGCGGTGCCGCTGGTGTGCCTCGGCTCGATCTATTCGCTGGCCGGCCATGAGCTGACGCCGTTGTTCGGTCAGCCGGAATGGTTCCTCGGGATCCTGCCTAGCCAGGCCGGCAACCTGAAAGTCTTGGACACCGCGCGCTGGGTCATGCCGGATCGCTATCGCGATGACTTCCGTCAGGGCTTGCAGTACGTGATTTCGGTACAAGGTTACGAGTGGGGGCTGGCGGTGCATCAGGTCAGCCGCTCGTTGCGTCTGGACCCGAATGAAATCAAATGGAGAAGTCACCGGGGTCAGCGGCCATGGCTCGCCGGCACCGTGATTGAGCACATGTGTGCATTGCTTGACGTTTCCGCACTGGCCGAGTTGATCGCCAGCGGTGGGGCAAAGCACCTCGGCGGCCACAAGCCGCTACATAAACCGACATAGCAGCCGACATAACAATCAGGCGACGGCATTGTTGAATGCCGCCACACAGAACACACACCGCCCAGCGCGGTTTTTTCGAGGGGTCAGGGTATGAGTAGTCAGGCGACGAATGCAAAAGGTTCTGAAGATCCGATCCTGCAATGGGTTACCTTCAAACTGGATAACGAAACCTACGGCATCAACGTGATGCGCGTGCAGGAAGTGCTGCGCTACACCGAGATCGCTCCGGTGCCGGGCGCGCCAAGCTATGTGCTGGGCATCATCAACCTGCGCGGTAACGTGGTCACCGTGATCGACACCCGCCAGCGCTTCGGCCTGAACAGCGGCGAGATCAGTGACAACACCCGTATCGTCATCATCGAAGCCGACAAGCAAGTCGTTGGCATCATGGTCGACAGCGTGGCCGAAGTGGTTTACCTGCGTCAGTCGGAAATCGAGACCGCGCCGAACGTCGGTAACGAAGAGTCGGCCAAGTTCATCCAGGGCGTGTGCAACAAGAACAACGAGTTGCTGATCCTGGTCGAGCTGGACAAGATGATGAGCGAAGAAGAATGGTCGGACCTGGAGAATATCTGATTGATTCTCGAAGTTGCGGTCATTGTCCTGTTCCTATTCTGGGCAGGCACACTGGCAATGTTTGTGTCGTACATCAAGGCGCAGCGGGTAATCGCTGCGCAACAGGCTCAGGGCGATGCGCTGCGTGATCAGCGCATCAAGGACCTGGCCAAGCGTGTCGACGATTACCAGAACGGCAACGTGCGCATGGGCGAAGCCCTGCACGAACTGCGCGCGGTAGTCAGTCCGTTGCCGGACAAAATCGTTCAGCTGGAACAGCGCGATCCATCGAGCCTGTCATTCGCCCAGGCGGCGAAACTGGTGGGCATGGGTGCGAGCGTTGATGAGCTGACTCAGTCGTGTGGGTTGACCCAGGCTGAGGCGGAGTTGATGCGCAAGCTTCACAAGAACTGATGGTCGTACAGGGATCGTTCCCACGCTCTGCGTGGGAATGCATCTTGGGACGCTCCGCGTTCCGCCTGTGAAATGTGACGCAGAGCGTCACGGGCGGCATTCCCACGCAGAGCGTGGGAACGATCAATAGTCATCCCCACGCTCGGTGACGTCCTTCTCGACCATCGGCGCATTCGGGTCCTGCCCCTCAGGGAATTTGCCCTTCAGATTCCACGCAAACGCGATGATCTCGGCGATCGTCCGGTACAGCTCCTCGGGAATGCTGTCGCCCAGTTCCATCCGCGCCAACAAGCGCACCAACTCGGCGTTCTCATAGATCGGCACTTCGCAATCGCGAGCAATGCGCAAAATTTCTTCGGCCAGTTCTTCGTCACCCTTGGCAGTGAGCGTCGGCGCGTGGTTGCCGTCATATTTGAGGGCGATGGCCTGGCGTGGGGCAGTGGAATCGTTCATGCGGTTTCGTCGACCCAGCGATGTTCGAGACGGGTTTGGTTGCCTTGCGGCGGGGTGCCGAGATGGCAGTCGATGTCGCCGACGTTCAACCCGCGATCAAGCAGGCGCTGGCGCAGGGCGAACAGGTTGTTTTCGATCAGGTCAGCGGTGTACGGCCGTTCGGCCCACAGTTGGCTCGACAGGCTGCCGGCAATCAACTGCGCCTGAATCTGCATCGGCCCGAGCGGCTCCATGTCGAATGCGAGGTCTACACGCCACAGTTGCTGTTTCGGCTCGCGCTCATCGCGACGCTCGTTCGGTTGCGGTTCGCGCTCCGGCGCTTCTTCACGCTGGAACTTGACCTGCAACGGCACGATGTCCTGCAGGTTGCGCATGGGGATCTCCAGCTGCCAGGTGCTGAGCAGACGCCCGTCGTCGGTAACGCCGGTCTGTTCCAGGCTCGACAGTTGGTGGCTTTGCAGGCGCGAAACCGCTGCGGCGGCGAGGCGTAGTAACTGTTCCAGATCACCTTCGCCGTCCAGGCTTTGCAGCAAACGCTCGGGCAGCGGGAAGCTGCTCGGTACCGGTTTGGCGCTGACCTGACCGAGCATGCCGAGGGCGTTGCGGACGAAACTCGGCAGCGCTTGCGCCAGGGTGTTGGCGGCGATGATCGCGTTGAAACTGGTGCTGCTCGGCAGGCCCGGGGTCAGTTGCGCGATCAGCTTGAGCAGATCGGCTTTCATGTCCGGGGCCAGCGTCGGGGTTTGTCCGGTCAGCAGTTTGGCTTCGAGGAACGCGCCGCTGTTGGCCAGCGCCAGTGCGACGCCTTTGGCGGTGCTCAGTTGTTGCACGTCCGGGAGGCTGGCAAGGAGTTTGTCGACCACCGCGCGTAAATCCTGCGATGTCTGATCGGTATCGCTCGGCAGATTCTGCAAAGCATTCAGCAACCCTGTCAGGGATGCCTGACGACTTTGCTGGCCGAGCAGTTGCTGACTGACGGCCAGTTGTTCCTGGCGGCTGCTCATGGGCAGGAATTTCAGGGTTTGTGTATCTTCGACCAATGCCGACAGCAGGGTGCCAATGCGCAGCGGCTGCGGGCTGTCGATGGTCAGCGTGCTGCCGCTCTGTGCGGTGTTGAGCAGACTGACCAATGAGCGAAACACTGCTGCTTGCCCCGGCGTCTGTGGCAGCGCCTGCGAGGTCAGCACTTTGCCTTGCAGCAGCGTGCCGACTGGCAATTGCGCGGTGTCAATGCGGGTGAGGGCGGCGACGCTGCTGGCAATCGCTTGCTGCACGGTAATCGCCAGGTTGCCCGCCGAGGGCTGAGTGATCGCCAGACTGGTGCCTTGCGGCAACGGCAGGTTGCTGGTCGCTTGCACGGTGGTCTGACGGCCGCCGTCGACAGTCACCTTGAGCAATAACTGAAAGGTCTGATCCGCCTGTTTGAGCGACAACACCTCAGCCTTGGCGCTTTGCCCGGCGCCGATCAAGCCCTCGACCGGTGTCAGCAGCTTGAGCAGTTCACCCACCTGCGGGCGAACCGTCGCCGGGGTGGTGGGCGGGAGCGGGAGGATGTTCATTTCGCCTGTCATACGCGGACACAACCTGAGGAAAATGCACTCTTGAGAGTAAGGCACGCCATGTATAATGCCGCCCGTCTTGCGCTTCGAATAAAAAACATAGCAATTGTTTGACCCAGCTCTCTGGATCGAGCCGTCAATGCATTTATGCTGCACCTCTTTAACGGCCGCGCCAGAGCCGACTTGAACCGTATAAGGCCCGTGATCCCTTGACCAGTCCTGTCCTGCAAACCGTTGCCCTCGCGTGTGAGCGTGATCTGCGGCTGCTCTTCGAAAATCTCGAATTGAGACTCGCCAGTGGCGATATGGTGCAGATCAGCGGGCCCAACGGCAGCGGTAAAACCAGTTTATTGCGTTTGCTGGCCGGGTTGATGCAGCCGACCGACGGTCAGGTCCTGCTCAATGGCCGGCCGCTGACCGAACAGCGCAGCGAACTTGCACGCAACCTGCTGTGGATCGGCCACGCTGCCGGGATCAAGGATCTACTGACCCCGGAAGAGAACCTCTCCTGGCTCTGCGCCCTGCATCATCCCGCCGAACGCGACGCCATCTGGCAAGCCTTGGCAGCAGTAGGATTGCGCGGTTTCGAAGATGTTCCCTGCCACAGTCTTTCTGCCGGTCAGCAACGCCGCGTGGCGCTGGCGCGCCTGTATCTGGACAGCCCGCCGCTGTGGATTCTCGATGAGCCGTTTACCGCCCTCGACAAGCAGGGCGTGGCGCAACTCGAAGAACATCTGGCCGGACACTGTGAGCGCGGCGGTCTGGTGGTCTTGACCACGCACCACACACTGAGCCGGATGCCGGCCGGTTATCGCGACATCGATCTGGGGAACTGGGCAGTATGAGTGTGTTCGGCCTGCTGGTTGCCCGTGAATCCCGACTGCTGTTTCGCCGCCCGGCGGAACTGGCCAATCCGCTGATTTTTTTCGCTATCGTCATTGCTTTGTTCCCGCTGGCCGTCGGCCCGGAAACTCAAGTGTTGCAAAACCTGTCCCCCGGGTTAGTCTGGGTGGCGGCGCTTTTGTCGGTCCTGCTCTCGCTGGACGGGCTGTTCCGCAGTGATTTCGAAGACGGCTCCCTGGAACAGTGGGTCCTTTCGTCGCACCCGCTGCCACTTCTGGTCTTGGCCAAGGTGCTGGCACACTGGCTTTTCTCCGGTCTGGCTCTGGTTTTGCTCTCACCCTTGCTGGCGTTGATGCTCGGTTTGCCCGTCGCCTGCCTGCCGGTTTTGCTGCTTTCGTTGTTGTTGGGCACACCAGTGCTGAGCTTGCTCGGCGCGGTGGGCGCGGCATTGACGGTCGGTTTGAAACGTGGCGGCCTGTTGCTGGCGCTGCTGATTCTGCCGTTGTACATCCCGGTGTTGATCCTCGGCAGTGGCGCCTTGCAGGCCGCCCTCCAAGGCATGCCGGCGACCGGGTATCTGCTGTGGCTTGGTAGCCTGACCGCTCTGGCGATCACCCTGACACCCTTTGCAATAGCCGCTGGCCTGAAGATCAGCGTCGGCGAATAATGAGGTCTGATCATTTTTTGATCAGTAAAGACCCTGGCTCTTCATAGCGAAGAGCATCCGTGATGGAAACAGTATGAACTGGACCTGGTTTCACAAGCTCGGCTCGCCCAAGTGGTTCTACGGCATCAGCAGCAAGTTCCTGCCGTGGTTGAGCATCGCAGCGTTGCTGCTGATTGGCGTCGGCGTCGTTTGGGGCCTGGCCTTCGCGCCGCCGGATTATCAGCAAGGCAACAGCTTTCGCATCATCTACATCCACGTACCCGCCGCGATGCTCGCTCAGTCGATCTACGTGATGCTGGCGGTTTGCGGTGTGGTGGGGCTGGTGTGGAAAATGAAACTGGCCGACGTCGCCCTGCAATGCGCCGCACCGATCGGCGCGTGGATGACCGCCGTGGCGCTGGTCACCGGGGCGATCTGGGGCAAGCCGACCTGGGGTTCGTGGTGGGTCTGGGACGCGCGCCTGACCTCGATGCTGATTCTGCTGTTCCTGTATTTCGGCGTGATCGCCCTGGGCAATGCCATCAGCAACCGTGACAGCGCCGCCAAGGCCTGCGCGGTGCTGGCCATCGTCGGTGTGATCAACATCCCGATCATCAAATATTCGGTGGAGTGGTGGAACACCCTGCACCAGGGCGCGACCTTCACCCTCACGGAAAAACCGGCGATGCCCGCCGAGATGTGGCTGCCGCTGTTGCTGACCGTGCTGGGTTTCTACTGCTTCTTCGGCACCGTGCTGTTGCTGCGCATGCGCCTCGAAGTACTCAAGCGCGAATCCCGCGCCAGTTGGGTGAAAGAACAAGTGCAGCGCAGCCTGGAGGCCGCTCGATGAGTTTTGCTTCATTCGGCGACTTCCTCGCCATGGGCCATCATGGCCTGTATGTCTGGTCGGCCTATGGCATCTGTCTGGCGGTGCTGGCTTTCAACGTGGCGGCGCCGATCCTGGCCCGCAAGCGGTATCTGCAACAAGAGGCGCGTCGTCTGCGCCGGGAGAACGGCAAGTGAATCCGCTGCGCAAGAAACGTCTGATCATCATTCTGGCCATTCTGGTCGGGGTCGGCGCTGCCGTCGGTTTGGCCCTCAGCGCCCTGCAGCAGAACATCAATCTGTTCTACACCCCGACCCAGATCGCCAATGGCGAAGCACCGCAAGACACGCGCATCCGCGCTGGCGGCATGGTTGAGGCCGGCTCGTTGCAACGCTCGCCGGATTCGCTCGACGTCAAATTCGTCGTCACCGACTTCAACAAATCCGTGACCATCGCCTATCGCGGCATCCTCCCGGATCTGTTCCGCGAAGGGCAGGGTATTGTGGCGCTGGGCAAGATCAACGCCGATGGCGTAGTGGTAGCCGATGAAGTGCTGGCCAAGCACGACGAGAAGTACATGCCGCCGGAAGTGACCAAAGCCTTGAAAGACAGCGGTCAATCCGCACCAACGCCTGCAAAGGAGGGTTGATCGATGACGTCGGCAATTTTTATTCCTGAGTTGGGCCACCTGGCGATGATTCTGGCGCTGTGCTTTGCGCTGGTGCAGGCCGTGGTGCCATTGGTTGGGGCATGGCGCGGTGACCGTTTCTGGATGAGTCTGGCCCAGCCGGCCGCATGGGGGCAGTTTGCCTTTTTGCTGTTCGCGTTCGGCATTCTGACCTACGCGTTCATGACCGACGACTTCTCCGTCGCCTACGTCGCGAACAACTCCAACACCGCGTTGCCGTGGTATTACAAATTCAGCGCGGTGTGGGGCGCGCATGAAGGGTCGTTGCTGCTGTGGGCCCTGATCCTCGGCGGCTGGACCTTCGCCGTGTCGGTGTTCTCCCGCCAGTTGCCGCAAGTCATGCTCGCCCGCGTGCTGGCGGTGATGGGCATGATCAGCACCGGTTTCCTGCTGTTCCTGATCCTTACGTCCAACCCGTTCAAACGCATCCTGCCGCAAATGCCGAGCAATGGCGCTGACCTTAATCCGCTGCTGCAAGACATCGGCCTGATCGTTCACCCGCCGATGTTGTACATGGGCTACGTCGGCTTTTCGGTGGCGTTCGCCTTCGCCATTGCGGCGTTGATGGGCGGTCGCCTTGATGCCGCGTGGGCACGCTGGTCGCGCCCGTGGACCATCGTCGCCTGGGCGTTCCTCGGCATCGGCATCACCCTCGGTTCTTGGTGGGCTTATTACGAGCTCGGCTGGGGCGGCTGGTGGTTCTGGGACCCGGTGGAAAACGCCTCCTTCATGCCTTGGCTGGTCGGCACCGCACTGATCCACTCGCTGGCGGTCACGGAAAAACGTGGCGTGTTCAAGAGCTGGACGGTGTTGCTGGCGATTGCCGCGTTCTCACTGAGCCTGCTCGGGACGTTCCTCGTACGTTCCGGTGTACTGACCTCAGTGCACGCGTTTGCCTCCGATCCCGAGCGCGGCGTGTTTATCCTGATCTTCCTGTTGTTTGTGGTCGGCGGCTCGCTGACGCTGTTCGCCCTGCGCGCACCGGTCGTGAAGAGTCAGGTCGGCTTCAACCTGTGGTCGCGGGAAACCCTGCTGCTGGGTAACAACCTGGTGCTGGTGGTGGCTGCGTCGATGATCCTGCTCGGCACCCTGTACCCGCTGATTCTCGATGCCCTCAGCGGCGCGAAGATGTCGGTTGGCCCGCCGTACTTCAACGCGCTGTTCATTCCGTTGATGGCGCTGCTGATGCTGGTCATGGCGGTCGGCGTGATCGTCCGTTGGAAGGACACGCCGGTGAAATGGCTGGCGAGCATGCTGACCCCAGTGCTGTTGGGTAGCGTTGCGCTGGCGGTGGTTGCCGGTGTCGCTTATGGCGATTTCAATTGGGCAGTGATCGCGACTTTCCTGCTCGCCGCATGGGTGTTGCTCGCCGGTGTCCGTGACATCGTCGACAAGACCCGTCACAAAGGCCTGATCAAAGGCCTGCCAACATTGACCCGCAGTTATTGGGGCATGCAGATTGCCCACCTCGGCATCGCCGTGTGTGCGCTGGGCGTGGTGTTGTCGAGTCAGAACAGTGCCGAACGCGATCTGCGTCTGGCGCCGGGCGAGTCGATGGACCTGGCCGGTTATCACTTCGTCTTCGAAGGCGCCAAGCACTTCGAAGGGCCGAACTTCACCTCCGACAAAGGCACCATTCGGGTCATTCGCGATGGCAAGGAAATCAGCGTGCTGCATCCGGAAAAACGTCTGTACACCGTGCAGAACTCGGTAATGACCGAAGCGGGCATTGACGCCGGTTTCACTCGTGACTTGTATGTCGCATTGGGCGAGCCGCTGGACAACGGCGCGTGGGCGGTTCGGGTGCACGTTAAACCGTTCGTGCGCTGGATCTGGTTCGGCGGTTTGCTCACCGGGTTCGGTGGTTTGCTGGCGGCGCTGGATCGACGTTATCGGGTCAAGGTGAAAGCCAAGGTGCGTGAAGCGCTGGGCATGACAGGAGCGGCTGCATGAGACGTTGGTTGATGCTGGTGCCACTGGCGATTTTCCTGCTGGTGGCGGTATTTCTTTATCGCGGTCTGTACCTCGATCCGGCGGAGTTGCCGTCGGCGATGATCAACAAGCCGTTCCCGGAGTTTTCCCTGCCAAACGTGCAGGGCGACAAGAGCCTGACCAAGGCCGACATCCTCGGCAAACCGGCGCTGGTCAACGTCTGGGGTACTTGGTGCATTTCCTGTCGGGTCGAGCATCCGGTGCTGAACAAACTCGCCGAGCGCGGCGTGGTGATCTACGGCATCAACTACAAGGACACCAATGCCGATGCCTTGAAGTGGCTGGCCGAATTCCACAATCCGTACGTGCTGGACATTCGTGACGACGAAGGCTCGCTGGGCCTCAATCTCGGTGTCTACGGTGCGCCGGAGACCTTCTTCATCGACGCCAAGGGCATCATCCGCGACAAGTATGTCGGCGTGATCGATGAGCAGGTCTGGCGCGAAAAACTCGCGGCCAAGTATCAGGCGCTGGTCGATGAGGCCACGCCATGAAGCGTTTTTTAGCGGCGCTGGTATTGGGCTTGAGTCTGGCCGGTGTCGCCCATGCGGCCATCGATACGTATGAGTTCGCCAAAGAAGCTGATCGCGAGCGTTTCCGCGAGCTGACCAAAGAGCTGCGCTGCCCCAAGTGCCAGAACCAGGACATCGCTGACTCCAACGCGCCGATTGCCGCCGACCTGCGCAAAGAGATTTTCCGCATGCTCGGCGAAGGCAAGGACAATCAGCAGATCATCGATTTCATGGTCGATCGCTACGGTGATTTCGTCCGCTACAAACCGGCGCTCAACGCCAAGACTGCGCTGCTGTGGTTCGGCCCGGCCGGCCTGCTGCTCGGTGGTCTGGTGGTGATCGCGGTGATCGTCCGCCGTCGTCGCGGTCAGCGCGCCGAGACTCCGCAAGCGCTGTCCAGTGAAGAGCGTCAGCGCCTCGACCAACTGTTGGATAAAAACCAAGAATGATTGATTTCTGGCTTGCCGCAGGGCTGTTGCTTCTGGTCGCCCTGAGTTTTCTGCTGATCCCGGTTTTGCGTGAGCGTCGCGCCCAGCGTGAAGAGGATCGGACTGCCCTGAACGTCGCGTTGTATCAGGAGCGTGTCGCCGAGTTGCAAGCGCAACAGGCCGAAGGCGTGCTCGACGCTGCGCAAATGGACAGCGGCCGCGCCGAGGCGGCGCGTGAGTTGCTGGCAGATACCGAAGGGGTTGCCGCACCGCGTATCTCGAAACTGGGTAAACCATTGCCGCTGCTGGCGGCAGTCCTTGTGCCAGTGCTGGGCCTGGGCCTGTATCTGCATTTCGGTGCTGCCGACAAAGTCGAACTGACCCGCGAATTCGCCCAGGCGCCGCAGTCGATGGAAGAGATGACCCAGCGTCTGGAGCGTGCCGTCGCGGCACAACCGGACTCTGCCGAAGGCCTGTATTTCCTCGGCCGTACCTACATGGCGCAAGAGCGTCCGGCGGACGCAGCAAAGATGTTCGAACGCGCTGCCAACCTTGCCGGTCGCCAGCCGGAACTGCTCGGCCAGTGGGCGCAGGCGCAGTATTTTGCTGACGGCAAAAAGTGGTCGGCAAAGATCCAGGCGTTGACCGACGAAGCGCTGAAGGCCGATCCGAAAGAAGTCACCAGCCTCGGTCTGCTTGGCATCGCTGCGTTTGAAGGCGAGCGTTATCAGCAAGCCATCGATTACTGGAACCGCTTGCTGGCGCAACTGCCGCCGGAGGACAGTTCCCGCGCCGCGCTGCAAGGCGGGATCAAACGTGCCGCCGAGCGTCTCGAAGCCAGCGGCGGCAAGGTCGCTCAGGCACCGGTAGCCGCAAAAACTGCGCTGTTGAAAGTCAGCGTCGATCTGGCCAGCGAGCTCAAAGGCAAAGTGCAGCCGGGTGACAGCGTGTTCATCTTCGCCCGCGCCACGTCCGGCCCGCCGGCACCGCTGGCGGCCAAACGCCTGACCGTGGCCGATCTGCCAGTCACCGTCGAACTGGGCGATGCCGACGCAATGATGCCGCAGTTGAAACTGTCGAACTTCCCTGAAGTCCAACTGGTTGCGCGCATCTCCCGCGCCGGCCAACCGACTGCCGGCGAGTGGGTCGGTCGCAGCGGCCCACTGGCCAGCAGCACCACTGCGCTACAAAAACTGACCATCGACAGCCCGGACAAATAGCCGGACACAACAGGAAAGCACCGCCATGCACACCATCGCCCGAATCACAGTCCTCACACTGGCCCTGGGCTTGAGTGCATGTGCGGTGCAACGACCGGAACCGACCACCAACCTGCCGCCGATTCCGCCGTCGCAACCGAGCCCGACCCCGTCGACTTCGCCAACACCGGGCAAAAACATCCCGGCGAAACCGGCCAAACCGGTGCCGCGCACCTCGGCCAGCTTCGCACCGCCACCGGGCGGCAACAGCCACTGGGACCAGAAGCTCGGCGTCTACGTCCTCGACGACCAGACCAACACCTTCTACCGCCAGCGCACCTACTACCGCTGGAACAACGGCTGGAGCCGTTCCGTCAGCCCCAACGGCCCGTGGGAAGACACCAACATTCACGGCGTGCCACCGGGGTTGGGCAAGAAATTCGGGCAGTAAATGAAAACGGCGATCTTCGGATCGCCTTTTTTTTGTCTGTCGATTGCGCTGGTGATTTCACAGGATCGCGCGGTAGCTGCCGAGCGCTTGAATCGACTTCTTCAACCCCTGACGTTGTAGCAAATTCAGAAACGATTCGACGTCCATCGTGGGTGTTTTCAATTGTTTGCGTTGGTGCTGCGCGGCTGCGACAACGGCTGCCGAATCCAGATGAAACAGGTTTTCGACGAACTCATCCGGGTGTTGCGCCTCAATACCGAAAGGGGCGAGGTATTTGTCGGGAAAATCTTTCAAATTAAACGTCACGATCACGCCAGCATTGCAACGAATCGCTGCTGCCAGAACATGGCGGTCATCCAGATCGGGCAATGACAATCCACTGACCAAATTTTCATAGTCGTAGACGCAGGCATCGGGAATCGCCTGATCCATCAGCTCCGAGGTGCGATCCAATTGCTCGATTGTCAGGTCAGTGCGGTTCTTCAACAGATTGCGTTTCCATTCGCCGTGAATCTCCTTGGTCCATCGTGCCCGGAATAGCCCTGAGAGGGCTAACCACATCAAAAAGTCTCTCAATGGGGCTGGGTACAAAACACATGCATCGTATACAGCAGTGAAAGAGGAATGCCTCACTCGTAACCTGTCCTTAACGCTTGTGCCTGCTCTGCGAGAAGCATCATTGCCTGCTCGCTGGCGCTGTCACGCCGGGTCTTATAATCCATCAGATCGGCAAAGCGCACACGTCGGTGCTTGCCGGTTTTGTGGTAGGAAATCTCGCCACTTTCCAGCAGTTTAATCATGTGCGGGCGTGAGACGTTGAGCAGGTCGGCGGCTTCTTGGGTGGTCAGTTCGGCGTGTACTGGCACGACTTTAACGGCGTTGCCCTCTGCCAGCGCTGTAAGAATGTCAGCAAGCAAGCGCAGGGCGGACGTTGGCAACTCGACACGATGAGCTTCGTTCTGCTCATCGAAGATATGTATGTGCTGGGTTTCGAATTGGGTAGCGAGGTAAGCGGCCAAGGCACGCTGGCCCTCGATGGCGGCTTTGATCTCGCGCTCTACGGGGAGGGTGACCGGCGGATGAATAACAATCGACATGATGGTTTTCCAGCTTTCTGAAAAGACAATGTCGGGACGTTATTCGAATTAAACGAAAATCGCAATAAACGAAACGTTACGCGTCAATGGTTGCTCACTAGAAGCCCGTGGACACACTCAACAATCGCCCTTGCCTTGGCACTCGCCATCTGCCCCGTCGGAAAAACCGCCCACACATCGTTATCCGGCAGCGTCCACTCCTACAGGGGAGTCGTATTGATTAAAACGAGGCTTTACCGACCTAGGAGCCGCCATCGACGAACAATGTCTGCCCGGTGATGAAGCCACTCTGTTCTGAAGGTAGAAACTGCCATTGCCATAACAATCCCTTCTGGTCTTCCATTGTTCAGGGCTTTGGATGTGAGCCGCTGAGTGTAATCGGGTCCGGTTGCGATGCAATCAATCACATTCTGTAAAACAACCGGGCGTCGCTTCCAGAATTTCTATGCTTGAGTAAATATAACTCTAGAGTTATTTTTGTGAGGCCAAGGCAAGGAGGCGGTTGGTGCAGAGCAGGCTATTGATCAAGGAGTTGGAGGATGCAGGCTGGACGCTGGATCGGGTCACTGGCAGTCATCACATCTTCAGGCACCGATACAACCCGTACACGATTCCCGTTCCTCACCCGAAAAAGGATTTGCCACTGGGGACGGTCAAAAGCATCAGGAGGCGTGCCGGGTTGTACAACCCGCCAGCCAGTTATGAAGGAGATCCGTAATGCAATATCCAATCTGCATCGAATGGGGTGATGAAAATACCGCCATCGGTATTCAGATCCCTGATATTCCCGGCGCAGTAACGGCAGGGGATAGCTTTGAAGATGCCTACAAGGCTGCGGTTGAAGTCGCCCACATCATGCTGCAGGAGATCGCGGCAGACGGGGAGTCGATTCCTATGCCGACTTCGGCATCTGCTCATCGCAGTAATCCGGACTTTGCCGATATGGGATGGGGCATGCTCGAGCTGGACATTTCGCCGTATCTGGGCAAGACCGAGAAGGTCAACGTAACGCTGCCCGGTTACGTGATTCAGCGCATCGATCGTTATGTGCGCGAACACAATGTCAAAAGCCGCTCCTCCTTTCTGGCGGATGCGGCAATGGAGAAACTGGTTCGTTATTAAGCTTCCTCGCTCCCCCAGGCTCAGTGAATAACCTGTGGGAGCGAGCCTGCTCGCGAAGCTTTTGACGCTTCACGCAGTCGCCAATGAACCACGCTGCGAAACACTCAAAAACCGCAACAATGCCAACAGCGGGAACGCACTGCCGACAATCACGATCCACAACCAGCCGCCATGCTCATACAACGCACTGGCGACCGACGAGCCGAAGGCGCCGCCGATGAAGATGCTGGTCATGTACAGCGCGTTCAAACGACCACGGCTCTTTGCGTCCAGCGAGTAGACCGCGCGCTGACCGAGGACCATGTTCATCTGCACGCAGAAGTCGAGCACCACGCCGGTCACGGCCAGGCCGATGACGCTGTAGGCCGGGTGGATGAAGGCGGGCAGGAAGCTCAGGCTGGCGAACAGCATGGCCAGCAGCGAAGCGATGCGGGTGTGGCCGGCGTCGGCCAGGCGCCCGCTGATCGGCGCGGCGATGGCACCGATGGCGCCGACCAGGGCGAAGATCGCGATCTCGCTTTGTGACAGGCCATGGTTGCGGGCCAGTTCCAGCGGCACGGCGGTCCAGAACAGGCTGAAGGTTGCGAACATGCAGCCCTGATAAAACGCGCGTTGACGCAGCACCGGTTGTTGGCGCAGCAGCGTCCACAACGAGCCAAGCAGTTGGCCATACGTGGCGCTGTGATCCGGTTGGCGCTTGGGCACGGTCAGCGCCAGTACCACGCTGATCGCTGCCATCAGTGCCGCAGCAATCATGAACATCGCCCGCCAGCCGAGGTGATCTGCAACCACGCTCGATACCGGTCGCGCCAACAGAATCCCCAGCAACAAACCGCCCATGATCCCGCCGACCACACGGCCACGGGATTCCTCCGGAGCAAGGTGCGCCGCCAGAGGAATCAGAATCTGCACCGACACCGAGCTGAAGCCGACCAACAACGAGATCAGCAGAAATACATTAGGCTGATCGGTAAACGCCGCCGCCAACAGGCTGGCAATCGCCACCACGGTGGTGATGATCATCAACCGACGGTTTTCCAGCAGGTCCGCCAGCGGCACCAAAAAAAACAGGCCCAGCGCATAGCCGATCTGCGTCAGCGAAACGATGAAACTGGCCATGGTGTCGCTCAGGCCAATGTCCGGCGCGATCAGGCCGATGATTGGCTGCGCATAGTAGATGTTGGCAACGATGGCGCCGCAGCAGAAGGCGAACAGCAGCACCATGCCTCGGGTCATTGCGTGAGTCGTGGCGATCATAGGAGTTACTCGATCCAGCGAAAGGAATGCGGTGAGGCTAAGGGACAAACCGAACGGGCAGAAGCAGCCTTCGGTTGATATCAGTTATTACGTCGGGTAATGACGGCCGTGGCCATTCGGGGCGAACCTTGCGTCCGACCGTTGAGGGCTGATGATACATTCACTTACATCTTCTTCGATAGCGTGCTTATGTTTGCATCGGTTGTTCCACGTAGATCACCGGAGGAATGCAATGTTTCGTCAGACGCTTCGCCATACCGCAACGATTGTCCTGATCAGTCTGCTCGGCGCGACGAGCGTGCAGGCCGCTGATGCACCGGGGATGCGCCTCGGCGTACGCGGCGAGATCACCGGGGTCAGCGCAGACAGCTTGAAAGTCAAAGTCAACAGCGGCGAGAACGTGGTGATTCACTTGACCGGCGACACCAAAATTCGCGCCGTCACCCTGGCCAATATCGAAGACATCAAGCCCGGCAGCTACATCGGTTCGGCGGCGATGTCGCAGGAGGATGGCACGCTCAAGGCGCTGGAAGTGCATGTGTTTCCGCCGGAGCTGGCGGGTAGCGGCGACGGTCATCGGCCGTTCGATCTGGCCAAGGGCAGCAGCATGACCAATGGCAGCGTCGGCGATCTGGTGGTGAGCAACGGGCGGGTGCTGACGGTGAATTACAAGGGCGGACAGCAAAAGATACTGGTGCCGGAGGATGTGCCGATCGTCAATCTGGTGCCGGGGGATCGGAGTTTGCTGAAGGTTGGGGTGAAGATTGTGACGTTCGTGACGCAGAGCGCGGATGGCACGCTGACGGCGCAGTCGATTTCTGCCGGCAAGGACGGCGTCACCCCACCGATGTAATGGTTCACCCAATTCCCCCTGTAGGAGCTGCCGAAGGCTGCGATCTGTTGATCTTGCTTCTAAACATCAAAGTCAAAAGATCGTCCGAACGCGGCCCGAGCCTGCGGCAGCTCCTACATGAGGTCAGGTGTTACTGGCCGCTGTAGATCTGATCGAAAACCCCACCATCATTAAAGTGAGTCTTCTGCACCGTACGCCAGTCACCAAAGGTCTTCTCCACCGAAAGGAAGTCAACTTTCGGGAAGCGATCGGTGTACTTCGCCAACACCGCCGGATCACGCGGGCGCAGGTAGTTCGCCGCCGCAATTTCCTGACCTTCCGGCGACCACAGGAACTTCAGGTATTCATCCGCCGCCGCACGCGAGCCTTTCTTGTCGACCACTTTGTCGACCACCGACACCGGTGGCTCGGCTTCAGCGGAAACACTCGGGTAGATCACTTCAAACTGATCACGACCAAACTCGCGGGCAATCATTTCGGCTTCGTTTTCGAAGGTCACCAGCACGTCGCCGATCTGGTTGGTCATGAACGTGGTGGTGGCGGCGCGGCCACCGGTGTCCAGCACTGGCGCCTGCTTGAACAGTTTGCCGACGAAGTCCTTGGCCTTGTTCTCGTCGCCGCCGTTCTTCAGCACATAACCCCAGGCCGACAGGTAGGTGTAGCGGCCATTACCCGAGGTTTTCGGGTTTGGCACGATCACTTGCACGCCGTCCTTGAGCAGATCCGGCCAGTCTTTCAGGGCTTTCGGGTTGCCTTTGCGCACGATGAACACGGTGGCCGAAGTGAACGGCGCGCTGTTGTTCGGCAGGCGCGTGACCCAGTTTTCCGGGACCAGTTTGCCGTTGTCGGCGAGGGCGTTGATGTCGGTGGCCATGTTCATGGTGATGACGTCAGCCGGCAGGCCATCGATCACCGAGCGCGCTTGCTTGCTCGAACCGCCGAAGGACATCTGCACGGTGATGTTTTCGTTGTGCTCGGCTTGCCAGTGTTTTTGGAACGCAGTGTTGTAGTCCTTGTAGAAATCGCGCATCACGTCGTAGGAAACGTTGAGCAGCGTCGGGGCTGCCTGGGCGATGTTGGCCAAGGCCAGGCCGGCGGCGAGAAGTGAGGCGCCAAAGAGTTTTTTCACTGCGCATTCCTTGTTTTATCTGTGTAGGAGCAGGGGGTGATGTTCAATTGCCACTGACTATAACGGCGCGCGCATAGTCGTTTAAAGATTAAAAAGCTCTTTGCTTATTCCAGTTTCTTGAACAAGGCATTGCCACATCGCGAGCAGAACGCCGCGCCATGCTCGTGGCTGTTTTTCTTGCACACCGGGCAGTCGTGTTGCAGCTGTTCACCGCGCATGGCGTTGGCCAGTTCGGCGGTAAAAATCCCCGTCGGCACGGCGATGATCGAGTAACCGGTGATCATCACCAGCGACGAAATCACCTGGCCCAGCGGCGTCTTCGGCACGATGTCGCCGAAGCCCACGGTGGTCAACGTGACGATCGCCCAATAGATGCCTTTGGGAATGCTGGTGAAGCCATGTTCCGGGCCTTCGATCACGTACATCAGGGTGCCGAACACCGTCACTAGCGTGCAGACGCTGACCAGAAACACCACGATTTTCTGCTTGCTGCCACGCAGCGCCGACATCAAATAGTTGGCTTGCTTGAGGTACGGGCTGAGCTTGAGCACGCGGAAAATCCGCAGCATGCGGATGATCCGAATGATCAGCAGGTACTGCGCATCGCTGTAATACAGGGCGAGGATGCCTGGCACGATCGCCAGCAAATCCACCAGCCCGTAAAAGCTGAAGGCGTAGCGCAACGGCTTCGGTGAGCAATACAGACGCAGGATGTACTCGCCGAGAAAGATGATCGTGAAGCCCCATTCGATGTAGGCCAGCACGTCGGCGTAGTTCTGGTGAATGCTGTCGATGCTGTCGAGCATCACGATCACCAGACTGGAGAGGATGATCAACAGCAGGATGCCGTCGAAGCGACGCCCGGCAAGGGTGTCGCTCTGGAAAATCATCACGTAAAGCCGTTCGCGCCAATTGTTGCTGCTGTCCATGGATAACGCCTGAATCGAAGATCAGCGCAGCCTAGGTTGATTCTCCCCATGAGCGCAAGGCGCACGCTCAACCGGGGTTTTGCCGAGCATCTGGATGCCGGCGCGGATCAGCCAGCCGGCGAGGATGAATGGCGCGGTTAAAGTAGCGAGACCCACCGCTGCAAACAGCGGTGTAACCAGCAGCGCCAGCACGATGCCGAGCAGTGGAAGCCACGGGTGTTGGCGTTGCGCACTGAAGGCGAGGGCGGCCAGCACGGCGTTGTAGCTGCCCAAACCTAAAAGCGCAGCGCTGGTTTCGTGGTGCAGCAGGCTTGAGGCCAGACCGATGGCTGACGCCAGCATTGCCCAGCAAAACGCCCGGCGATCAGCCATCAGCAAACCAATGGCGATGAGCGCGCCGGCCAGCGGATGACCGAGAAACATCACTTGACCCAGACCGCGCAGTTCGGCGGCGAGCAGATTCAGCGTGTTCATCTCGATGTGCGCCATCGGCGCTGACGGTTCGGCGAACAGCAGCAGAACCCAGCTCAGCGCCACGAACGGCGAGGTGTAGGCCGGAATCGATCGGCTGCGGTACACATGTTTGAGCCATTGCTGCGTGGCCATGGCGCTCAAGCCGCCGGCGGCGAGAATCAGCGGCGGCAGCAGCGGCGACCAAGGGAAATACAGGCTCAGCAGCAGGCCGAGCAGGATGCCGTTGTAGCTGAACAATCCGGCCTGACGATCAGCCTTGGCGTAGTTACGCCGTTGCGCCGTGAGCAAACCGGCGACGGCACCGAGCAGCGCGCCGGCGAACAGCACCGGTGCGGTCAGCAGGATCGCCAACAGACACAGCAGGCCGCACAGCGGATGGCGCTGGAGGAATATTTGACTGAAACCGTTGAGCAAAGCCTCGGCCCAGTCGGGGCAGTGGGTGTTGAAATGATTGGCAGGCATGGCAGTTCATTCGGTACTGATCGTTCCCACGTCGAGGCGTCGAACCGTCTGCGTGGGAATGCCTCAAAGGACGCTCTGCGTCTGCTCTTGGGACGCAGAGCGTCCCGGGCCGCATTCCCACGCAGAGCGTGGGAACGATCATGGTGGGGGGCTTAAATCAATGTTTCAATACGCAGCGAGTTAGTCGATCCAGGCTGGCCAAACGGCACGCCGGCCGTGATCAGCAGCGTGTCCCCGCGCTCGGCCATGCCTTGGGCCTGGGCGATTTCCAGCGCGGTCGAGCAGACTTCATCCACCTGGCGCAGACGATCATTGACCACCGAGTGAATCCCCCACGCCACGCTCAAACGCCGTGCGGTCTGCAGGTTCGGCGTCAGGTTGAGGATCGGCGCTTTCGGCCGTTCCCGCGCCGCACGCAAACTCGATGCACCCGACTCGCTGTAGTTGACCAGCACCGCCACCGGCAGCACGTTGCTGATACGACGGATCGCGCAGCTGATCGCATCGGAAACGGTCGCTTCCGCCTTTGGCCGGCTGACGTCGAGCTGAGTCTGATAATCCGGGCCGTTCTCCACCTGACGAATGATCTTGCTCATCATCTGCACGGCTTCCAGCGGGTATTCACCGGAGGCGGTTTCTGCCGACAGCATCACCGCGTCAGCACCTTCGGCCACGGCGTTGGCAACGTCAGTCACTTCGGCACGGGTCGGGGCAGGGGAGAAGCGCATCGACTCGAGCATTTGCGTCGCCACCACCACCGGTTTGCCCAGTTCGCGGCAGGTGGTGATGATGTTTTTCTGAATCTGCGGCACGCTTTCCGCCGGCACTTCGACGCCGAGGTCGCCACGAGCAACCATGATCGCGTCGCTCAATTCAGCGATTTCGCGCAGTTGCTCAACGGCGGAAGGCTTCTCGATTTTCGCCATCAGAAAGGCTTTGTCACCGATCAGTGCGCGGGCTTCGACGATGTCTTGCGGGCGCTGCACAAACGACAGCGCGACCCAGTCCACACCCAGCTCCAGACCGAAGCTCAAATCGCGACGATCCTTGGCGGTCAGCGGGCTGAGGTCGAGCACTGCTTGCGGTACGTTGACGCCTTTGCGGTCCGACAGTTCGCCGCCGTTGAGCACGGTAGTATCAATCGCGTCGGCGTATTTGCTGACCACACGCAGACGCAGTTTGCCGTCATCGAGCAGCAGATCCATGCCCGCTTCCAGCGCTTCGATGATCTCCGGATGCGGCAGATTGACCCGGCGCTCATCGCCCGGTGTCGCGTCCAGATCGAGACGGAACGCCTGACCACGATGCAGCTGCACCTTGCCGTCGGCGAACTTGCCGACGCGCAGTTTCGGCCCCTGCAAGTCCATCAGAATGCCCAGCGGGTAGTTGAGCTGGCGCTCGACTTCGCGGATCCACTGATAGCGCTTGGCGTGGTCGGCATGATCGCCGTGGCTGAAGTTCAGGCGGAAGATATTCACCCCGGCCTCGACCAGTTCACGGATGTCTTCGATGCCATCGACAGCAGGACCGAGGGTGGCGAGGATTTTGACCTTTTTATCAGGCGTCATGATTTGCAGCTCTCAAGGATCAGAATGGCGCGGAAGTCGTTGACGTTGGTGCGGGTCGGCTCGGTGACGATCAGCGCATCGAGCGCCGCGAAATAGCCGTAGCCGTTGTTGTTATCCAGCTCGTCGCTGGCGCTCAAACCGAGGGCGGCGGCGCGGGCGTAGCTGTCCGGGGTCATGATCGCGCCGGCGTTGTCTTCCGAGCCATCAATGCCGTCGGTGTCACCGGCCAGCGCGTAGACGCCGGGCTGGCCTTTGAGGTTGTCGGTGAGGCTCAAGAGGAATTCGGCGTTGCGTCCGCCACGGCCATTGCCGCGCACGGTCACGGTGGTTTCGCCGCCAGACAAAATCACGCACGGCGCCGCCAATGGCTGGCCGTGGTTGATGATCTGGCGGGCGATACCGGCGTGGACTTTCGCCACTTCGCGCGACTCACCTTCGAGGTCGCCGAGGATCAGCGTGCTGAAACCGGCCTGACGGCATTTCACTGCGGCGGCATCCAGCGATTGCTGAGGACGGGCGATCAACTGGAAGTGGCTGCGAGCGAGGCTCGGGTCACCGGGTTTGACGGTTTCCGACTCCGGGCTTTGCAGCCAGTTGCGCACTGAAGCAGGGATCTCGATGCCGTAGCGCTTGATGATTGCCAGGGCTTCGGCAGAAGTGCTCGGGTCGGCCACGGTCGGGCCGGAAGCGATGACCGTGGCGAGGTCGCCCGGGACATCGGAAATCGCGTAGGTATAAACAGTGGCAGGCCAGCAGGCCTTGCCGAGACGGCCACCCTTGATCGCCGAGAGGTGCTTGCGCACGCAGTTCATCTCGCCGATGGTCGCGCCGGATTTGAGCAGGGCTTTGTTGATCGACTGCTTGTCGGCGAGGGTGATGCCTGCGGCCGGCAACGCCAGCAGGGCCGAGCCACCACCGGAGAGCAGGAAGATCACGCGGTCGTCTTCAGTCAGGTTGCTGACCAGTTCGAGCACACGTTTGGCCACGGCCAGGCCGGCAGCGTCCGGCACCGGGTGCGCGGCTTCGACCACTTCGATTTTTTCGCACGGGGCGCCGTGACCATAACGGGTCACCACCAGGCCAGACACTTCACCTTCCCAGCAGCGCTCGACCACTTGCGCCATGGCGGCGGCGGCTTTGCCGGCACCGATGACGATCACCCGACCGCTGCGATCGGCAGGCAAATGGGCTTCGAGGACTTGGTTCGGATGGGCCGCGTCGATGGCTGTGGCAAACAGCTCGCGCAGCAGTTGTTGCGGATCGACCGACATGGCGGGCTCCCGGAATTCTTGTTATTCGAAAGGGCAACTCAGATCCCTTGTAGGAGTGAGCCTGCTCGCGATCCAGGCGGCGCGGTAAATCTGACTCACCGCGGTGACTTCATCGCGAGCAGGCTCACTCCTACAGGTTTGATGAAGGCTTATTTGTTGTCGCGAATCGAGAAGTTGGCCATGTGTTCCAGACCTTTGATCAGCGCCGAGTGATCCCAGTTGCTGCCACCGATCGCTGCGCAGGTGCTGAACACTTGCTGGGCATTGGCGGTGTTCGGCAGGTTGATGTTCAGCTCCTTGGCGCCTTGCAGGGCCAGGTTCAGGTCTTTCTGGTGCAGGCTGATGCGGAAGCCTGGATCGAAGGTGCCTTTGATCATGCGCTCGCCGTGCACTTCGAGGATCTTCGAGGAGGCGAAACCGCCCATCAGCGCTTCACGCACCTTGGCTGGATCGGCACCGTTTTTCGAAGCGAACAGCAGGGCTTCGGCGACGGCCTGAATGTTCAGGGCAACGATGATCTGGTTGGCGACTTTGGCGGTTTGACCGTCGCCATTGCCACCGACCAGGGTGATGTTCTTGCCCATGGCCTGGAACAGCGGCAGCGCGCGTTCGAAGGCATCGGCGTCGCCACCGATCATGATGCTCAGGGTCGCGGCCTTGGCGCCGACTTCACCACCGGATACCGGTGCGTCGAGGTATTGCGCGCCTTTCTCGTTGATCTTCGCTGCGAATGCCTTGGTGGCGGTCGGCGAGATCGAGCTCATGTCGATAACGATTTTGCCTTTGCTCAGGCCAGCGGCAACGCCGTCAGCGCGGAACAGTACGTCGTCGACCTGCGGGGTATCCGGGACCATGACGATGATGAATTCAGCTTCCTGCGCGACTTCGCGCGGGTTGGCCAGGGCGACGGCGCCAGCGGCAACCAGGTCGGTAGGGGCGGCGTCGTGGTGCGCCGACAGGAACAGGCTGTGACCGGCTTTCTGCAGGTTCGAAGCCATTGGGTGGCCCATGATGCCGGTGCCGATAAATCCGATTTTAGCCATGAGAAAATCCTCTTGTTTTTGTCTTGCTCAAGCAAATAGGGGAAAGCTGTTGCTTTTATGTAGGAGTGAGCCTGCTCGCGATTCAGGCGCTGAGGTACATCAGGTGTACCGAGGTGAATTCATCGCGAGCAGGCTCACTCCTACAGGGGATCTGCGTCAGATTGCGTTGTGGGTTTTCAGCCAGCCGAGGCCTGCTTCGGTGTTGGTCAGCGGCTTGTATTCGCAACCCACCCAACCCTGATAACCGATGCGGTCGAGGTGTTCGAACAGGAAGCGGTAGTTGATTTCACCGGTGCCGGGTTCGTTGCGCCCCGGGTTGTCCGCGAGCTGCACATGGTTGATCTCGCCCAGGTGCGATTGCAGGGTGCGGGCCAGATCGCCTTCCATGATTTGCATGTGATAAATGTCGTATTGCAGGAACAGATTGGCGCTGCCGACCTGCTCGCGAATCGACAGGGCTTGCGCCGTGTTGTTCAGGTAGAAGCCCGGGATGTCGCGGGTGTTGATCGCTTCCATCACCAGTTTGATGCCCGCTGCCTGCAGCTTGTCGGCGGCGTATTTCAGGTTGGCGACGAAGGTCTTTTCTACCGTGGCATCGTCAACGCCTTGCGGACGGATACCGGCCAGGCAGTTGATCTGGGTGTTGCCCAGCACTTGTGCGTAGGCAATCGCCAGATCGACACCGGCGCGGAACTCTTCGACCCGATCTGGCAAACACGCGATACCACGTTCGCCCTTGGCCCAGTCACCGGCCGGCAGGTTGAACAGCACTTGGGTCAGACCGTTGGCGTCGAGTTTGGCCTTGATTTCGGCAGAGCTGAAGTCGTACGGGAACAGGTACTCGACACCGCTGAAGCCAGCCTTGGCGGCGGCGTCGAAACGGGCAAGGAAATCCTGTTCGGTGAACAGCATGGACAGGTTGGCTGCGAAACGCGGCATGGTGGTCTCCTAAAAAACGGATGTGACACGGTTGGTCAGAATGTTCGCGATCAGTCCCCTCTCCTGGGGGAGAGGGTTAGGGTGAGGGGGATCCTGAGTCTGATCCGAATTTTGCGATCACCGCAAAACCTTTCCCTCACCCCAGCCCTCTCCCGGAGGGAGAGGGAGCTAATTACGATCAATCAAGCAGCGAAATCGCCGTTGGCGCATCGTTGCCGACCAGCGCCAGGTCTTCGAATTCGTTGACGGCGTTGATCTCGGTACCCATGGAGATATTGGTCACACGCTCCAGAATGATCTCGACGATCACCGGCACCTTGAACTCTTCGATCATCTGTTCGGCCTTGCGCAGGGCAGGGGCGATTTCCGATGGTTCGAATACACGCAGCGCCTTACAGCCAAGGCCTTCAGCCACTGCGACGTGGTCAACACCGTAACCGTTGAGTTCCGGCGCGTTCAGGTTATCGAAGGACAGCTGCACGCAGTAGTCCATTTCGAAGCCGCGCTGTGCCTGACGGATCAGACCCAGGTACGAGTTGTTCACCACGACGTGGATGTACGGCAGTTTGAACTGAGCGCCGACCGCCAGTTCTTCGATCATGAACTGGAAGTCATAGTCCCCCGACAGGGCCACGACTTTCCGGCTCGGATCGGCCTTCACCACGCCCAGCGCTGCCGGAATGGTCCAGCCCAACGGGCCGGCCTGGCCACAGTTGATCCAGTGACGCGGCTTGTAGACGTGCAGGAACTGCGCGCCGGCAATCTGCGACAGACCAATGGTGCTGACGTAGCAGGTGTCCTTGCCGAACACCTGGTTCATTTCTTCGTAAACGCGCTGTGGTTTGACCGGCACGTTGTCGAAGTGGGTCTTGCGGTGCAGGCTGGCTTTGCGCTGCTGGCAGTCTTGCAGCCAGGCACTGCGGTTTTTCAGCTTGCCGGCGGCTTGCCATTCACGGGCCACTTCGATGAACACGGTCAGTGCGGCAGCAGCGTCGGAAACGATGCCCAGATCCGGCGTGAACACACGCCCGATCTGCGTGCCTTCGATGTCGACGTGAATGAACTTGCGGCCTTCGGTGTACACGTCAACCGAACCGGTGTGACGGTTGGCCCAACGGTTACCGATCCCCAACACCACGTCGGATTTCAGCATGGTGGCGTTGCCGTAACGGTGCGAAGTCTGCAGGCCGACCATGCCGACCATCAGCGGGTGATCGTCCGGGATGGTGCCCCAGCCCATCAGGGTCGGGATCACCGGGATGCCGGTCAGCTCCGCGAATTCAACCAGCAGATCGCTGGCGTCGGCGTTGATGATGCCGCCGCCGGCTACCAACAGTGGGCGCTCAGCTTGATCAAGCAGAGCCAAAGCCTTCTCGACCTGAATGCGGGTCGCGGTCGGTTTGGCCAATGGCAGCGGCTGGTAAGCGTCGATGTCGAATTCGATTTCGGCCATCTGCACGTCGAACGGCAGGTCGATCAGCACCGGGCCTGGACGGCCGGAGCGCATTTCAAAAAACGCTTTCTGGAACGCGTAAGGCACTTGGCCCGGCTCCAGAACAGTGGTTGCCCACTTGGTGACTGGCTTGACGATGCTGGTGATGTCGACAGCCTGGAAGTCTTCCTTGTGCATACGGGCGCGGGGTGCCTGGCCGGTAATGCAGAGGATTGGAATCGAGTCGGCCGAGGCGCTGTAGAGCCCGGTGACCATGTCGGTACCGGCAGGGCCGGAAGTACCGATGCACACGCCGATGTTGCCGGCCTTGGTGCGGGTGTAGCCCTCGGCCATGTGCGAGGCGCCTTCAACGTGGCGAGCAAGGACGTGATCGATGCCACCGACTTTCTGCAAGGCGGAGTACAGCGGGTTGATGGCAGCGCCCGGGATGCCAAAAGCGGTATCAACCCCTTCACGGCGCATCACCAGAACGGCGGCTTCGATTGCTCTCATTTTGCTCATGGTTTTGTGCCTCTTTACGTTTTGTAATTGTATACAAGTGGCTTTGCGCAGAGTGTATTCACGGCGGACGGCGCAGGTCAATCCATTTTCTCAAGCGCCTGTTTCATTCGTCGGAAGCCTTTCTGAGTGTGGCTTTTCGTCGCATGTGGCGCTTTTCGAGAATTATTGTATACAAAAAAATAACTCATTGTGTTCTATTTGTTGCATCGGGCTGCGGCAGAAAAGCGCAGCCCCACGACTTTCCCTATAACAAAATGAGGACGGCACCATGAGCGCTTTAACCTTGAAAGTCGCAGTCAACCTGGTCAACGAAGCCATCAACGCAGGGCGCGGCATCAACGCCGCCCCCCTGACCATCGCGGTACTCGATACCGGCGGCCACCTGATCACCCTGCAACGCGAAGACGGCGCCAGCCTGCTGCGCCCGAACATCGCCATCGGCAAAGCCTGGGGCGCCATCGCGCTGGGCAAAGGCTCACGCCTGCTGGCACTCGACGCGCAACAACGGCCAGCCTTCATTGCCGCACTCAACAGCATGGGCCAGGGCAGCGTCGTGCCGGCACCGGGTGGTGTGTTGATTCGGGATCAGGCAGGGAATGTGCTGGGCGCGATCGGCATCAGCGGGGATTTGTCGGATATCGATGAGCAGGTGGCGATTAAAGCGGTGGAGGCGTTGGAGTTGAGGGCGGATGCGGGGGTGGCGGCCTGACCGGAAAATAAATCAACACGTCTGATGGCGTGATGATGACGAAGCGGGGCGGGGTCTATAGACTGCCGCCCCTCTCGTTTATGTATCAAGGAAGATCTGCGTGAAAACGCTATTTGCCATGACGATGGCCGCCGCCATCACCCTCTGCACGCCCGTCCTGCATGCGACGGAAGCCCCCGACGCCGACGAAATCGCCTTTAACGCGCTGAGTCCGGTGGTTTCTGCACTGCTCAACGCCGACGATGTACCGGAGTTGATGGAGCGGGCCGAGAAGCTCGAAGAAACCGACACGTTGCAGGCAATTGCGGTTTACCTGGCAGCCTCCCGTGAAGATCCCAAGCAACTGCTGGCGCCTTATCAGGTGGCGGCGCTGTTTGCCCGCCGTGGCGATGATCGACTGGCGCTGCGCTATCTGCAGGAGGCCGATGACCGTGGCCTGTGGTTCGGCCCGCTGCTGGCAGGGGACGAAGACTTCTCCGAGCTCCGCGACACCGCCACCTACAAATCCGTACTGGCCAGCGCGCAGCAGCGTTACAAGAAAATCGCCGAGGGCAAGGTTGGCGCGATTTCCGTGCTCAATCCGTCGGCGAAGATCCCTGCGCCCAAAGCCTGCCGCCCGGTGGTGGTGTGGCTGCACGGTTACGGTGTCAATGGTGAGCTGGATGCAGACTACCAGCCGCTGGCCGACACCGGCGCAATCATTCTGGGGATCAACGGCACGCAAATGATCAACGCGGTCGACAGCTTCCGTTGGATCGGCCCCGGTTTCGAAGGCACCCATCAAACCGTGCAGAAAGGCCTCAAAGCCCTCGAAGCCCAGCAATGCATCGATCGCAAACGCGTGTTCCTGATGGGCTTCTCGCAAGGTTCGCAACACGCCGGCGCGCTATTGGCGCAACACCCGGACGATTACGCCGGCGCACTGCTGCTGTCACCCGGCGGCAATCAACCGACGCCCACCGAAAGCAAGGCGCGCGGCAAGCGTGTGTTTGTCATCAATGGCAAAAAAGAAGGGCCGGGCAATCTACAGATGAGCGCCGATTTCCGCCAATTGTTCAGCGACGGCAACGAGGTCAAATCCCGCACTCATGAGGCTGGACATACTTTCCCGGACGACTGGAGCACCTCGCTGCCGCAGGCGTTGCGCTGGTTGATGGGGGAGGAGGTTTGAGATGTGGGTGTATCGGTTTGATCGCTAGCGTCTGATCGATTGTCATCGCTGGCAAGCCAGCTCCCACAAGGTTTTTTGTCTTGTTCAGATTTTGTAACCAATACAAAAACCTGTGGGAGCTGGCTTGCCAGCGATGGCGGCCTGACTGACACATCAAGAAAAAAGACCAGCCCGCCGTATAGACCACAGAGGACTAGCCTTCTGATGAACCCATCATGAAGGGGCAATGGATTGCCTGATCTTCCTGCTTCACATCGTCTGCGAGCCGGTCGCTATGCCGAGCCCAACCGCATCTATCTACTGACCACGAACACTCTTGATCGAAAACCCATCTTCGCCAATTTCTCTCTGGGCAGATTGGTCGTTCATCAATTTCGTCGCGCGCAAAATGTTGGACTGGCAAAGTCGTTGGCATGGGTAGTCATGCCGGATCATTTTCATTGGTTGATTGAGCTGGAAAACTGTTCGCTCAGAAGGCTGATGAGGGAAACCAAATCTTTGATTGCTCGGGACGTGAACGAGTGCAGCGGTCGAAGCGGGCCGCTTTGGCAGCAAGGCTTTCATGATCGTGCACTGCGGCGGGAGGAGGATTTGGTGAAGATGGCGCGGTATGTAGTGGCCAACCCATTGCGGGCAGGCTTGGTGGAAAAGCTGGGTGATTATCCGCTGTGGGATGCCATTTGGATTTGATATGAAACCGAGTTGCCTTCATCGCTGGCAAGCCAGCTCCCACAGGTTTTTGTGCTGGACAAAGATTTTGCAGTTCTGCATGAGTGATTGTGAGAGTTGGCAAGCCAGTTCTGTGTTGGATACAAATTTTGCAAACAACACAAATCCCTGTGGGAGCTGGCTTGCCAGCGATAGCATCACCGCGGTCTTACTGATCCGGCTCACACCCCTTCAACACCAACCGGATAATCGTTTGTGCCGCCGCCTCGTAATCCGCCTCGTCCAGCTTGTCCTTGCCGGTCACAGCAGAAATCTGCCAGTCAAAGTCGGCGTAGGTCTGGGTTGCGGCCCAGATGCTGAACATCAGGTGATTAGGGTCGATCGGGGCGATCTGGCCGCGATCGATCCAGCTCTGGATGCAGTCGATGTTGTGCTTGGCCTGGCCGTTGAGCTGCTCGACCAGGTCGGCGCTCAGGTGCGGGGCGCCGTGCATGATTTCGCTGGCGAATACTTTCGAGGCGAAGGGCAGGTCGCGGGAGATGCGGATCTTCGAGCGGATGTAGCCGCTCAGCACTTCGCTCGGCACACCGTCGGGATTGAACGGCGTCGACGCCTGCAGAATCGGCACGATGATGCTTTCCAATACCTCGCGGTAAAGGTTTTCCTTGGACTTGAAGTAGTAGTAGACGTTGGGCTTGGGCAATCCCGCCTTGGCGGCGATGTCGCTGGTTTTGGTCGCAGCGAAGCCCTTGTCGGCAAACTCCTCACTGGCGGCACGCAGGATCAGTTCTTTGTTGCGCTCGCGGATTGTGCTCATAAACCCGGTGGTTCCTTGCCTGTTCTGGCGGTTGCGCATGGTAGCACCGGCCTCGCGCGACGCTCAAGAATGCCCCGCGTGGTCTAAGGTCGCGTTATGCTTCGCAACATTCATACATAAAAGGAAACAGGATTCATGGCAGGAAGCAGTTTGCTGGTGCTGGTCGACGATATTGCCACCGTGCTGGACGACGTGGCGTTGATGAGCAAAATGGCCGCCAAGAAGACCGCCGGCGTGCTCGGCGACGATCTGGCGCTCAACGCCCAGCAGGTCTCCGGCGTGCGTGCCGAGCGGGAAATTCCTGTGGTCTGGGCCGTGGCCAAGGGTTCGTTCGTCAACAAGCTGATTCTGGTGCCCTCGGCGCTGGCGATCAGTGCGTTCGTGCCATGGCTGGTGACGCCGCTGTTGATGGTTGGCGGTGCTTACTTGTGTTTCGAAGGGTTCGAGAAACTCGCGCACAAATTTCTGCACAGCAAGGCAGAAGACGAGATCGAACATGCGCAACTGACTGAGGCGGTAGCCGATCCGGCGACTGATCTGGTGGCGTATGAGAAAGACAAGATCAAGGGCGCGATTCGCACTGACTTCATCCTCTCGGCAGAGATTATCGCCATCACCTTGGGTACCGTGGCAACGGCCTCGCTGACGCAGCAAGTGATCGTGATGTCCGGCATTGCGATTGTGATGACGGTGGGCGTTTATGGCCTGGTGGCGGGCATCGTCAAACTCGACGATCTTGGTTTGTGGCTGACCCAGAAGCCTGGGCAGGTCGCGAAGAAAGTCGGCAGCGCCATTCTGAGCGCGGCACCGTACATGATGAAAACCCTGTCGGTGGTCGGTACGGCAGCGATGTTCCTGGTCGGCGGCGGCATCCTCACCCACGGCGTGCCGGTGGTGCATGACTGGATTGAAGGCGTAGGCGCGGCGGCCGGCAGTGTCGGGTTTGCGGTGCCGATGTTGCTTAATGGTGTGGCGGGGATCATTGCCGGTGCGGTGGTGTTGGCGGTGGTTTCTGTCGTCGGCAAAATCTGGAAATCCCTGAAAAACTGACATTCAACACAAAACCCTTGTAGGAGTGAGCCTGCTCGCGATAGCGGTGTATCAGCCCCACAAGTGTCGCCTGACACACCGCTATCGCGAGCAGGCTCACTCCTACAGTTTGATCTTTTGTTGTGCCATGAAAAAGGGCCATTCGACTCGCATCGAATGGCCCTTTTTTGTACCTGCCGAAAACTATTCGGCGATCTGCAACTTGCGCGCCTCGGTATACACGTAGCGCACCTTCTCGTACTCGAACGGTGAGTTCATCTGGCCATAACGGAAGCTGGTCTGGTAGCGCTTGTCGACGGCACGCAGGGCCCAGACTTCCGGATGGTTGGAGCTGACTTCCGAGACATTGAGGAAGTTGATCGCCGATTCGGCGGTGTAGTCCACGGCCAGACCCGCGGTATCACGGATATTCGACGGGCCGAAGATCGGCAGTACGAAGTAGGCGCCACCCGGTACACCATAGAAGCCCAGGGTCTGACCGAAGTCTTCGCTCTGGCGCGGCAGGCCCATGGCGGTCGCCGGATCCCACAAGCCAGCAATACCGATGGTGGTATTGAGCAGCAGGCGTGCGGTGGTTTCCATCGAGCGCTGGCCCTTGAACTGCAACAGGCTGTTCAGCAGGTTCGGTACATCGCCGAGGTTATTGAAGAAGTTGCTTACCCCAGTGCGCACAAAGCTTGGCGTGACGTAACGATAGCCATCGACCACCGGCAGAAATACCCATTGGTCGAAGCGGTAATTGAAGTGGTAAACCCGGCGGTTCCACGATTCCAGCGGGTCATAGACGTTCAGCGCGTTGAGCGTCGAACGCTCGAATTCGCGTTGATCCAGGCCTGGGTTGAATTTGAGTTTGGACAGCGGCTCTTTGAAGCCGTCGCTGTCGACCACAACCGGCGCGTTGGCTTTACTGTTGTCGGCCTGGACCACGCCTGTGCAGAGGAGCGCAGCAATCAGCAGGAGATATTTAGCCACGGAAGAACTCCAGCATGGCGTCGCTGTTGACGCGATAGTTAATGTTGCCGCAATGGCCGCCCAGTGGATAAACGGTCAAGCGATCACCGAAGGTCTTGCGCAGGAAGCCGAGGTCGCCCGGGCCGAGGATCACGTCGTCGGCGTTGTGCATTACGGCGATTTTCGGGCTGTCGTGCAGGTAATCCTTGAGCGCGTACAGGCTGACCTGATCGATCAGTTGCAGCAGGCTGCCGCCGTCGGTGCGTGCACGCCACATCGGAATCACCTGATCGGTCAGGTAGCAATCGAAGTCGCATTGCAGCGCACGCTTGAGGAACGGCGTGAGGCTGGTGCCTTCGGTGATGGGGAATTTCGGTGGCGTGATCAGGCCGCGACGGTTGATCAGGTCCGACGTGAAGGCAATGTCGGCCGCCGAGAAACGGAACGAGGTGCCGATCAGCATCGCCATCTGTTCGTTGGTCAGGTGCTGCTTGGACTGCTGGAAGTCGTAAAGCAATGCATCGTTGAGGTCGATGTAGCCTTTCTGCTGGAAGTAGCGAGTCAACTTGCTCAGCACCAACTCATAGAACGTGGTGCTGGTGTTGATACCTTTAACTTCGGTTTGCACCAGTTTGTCGAGGTTGGTGATCGAGGTGTAGAGGTTCACCGGCGGATTGAGCAGCAGGACTTTCTTGAAGTTGAAGCTACGACGGGTTTCGTCCAGGTGCGCAACGAATGCAGCATCAAGGGCGCCGAGGCTGTAGCCGGTCAGGTAATACTCGGTCACTGGCACTTTCGGATTTTGCGCGCGCACGGCCTGCATCACCCGGTACATGTCTTCGGCGTCTTCTTTGGTCACGCCCGGCGTGGCGAAGCGCGAGGCGGCACTGATGAAGTCGAAACTGGTCGGCGACGACAGCTGCACGACGTGGTAGCCGGCCTTGTAGTAGAGCTTTTTCAGGTATTCGTTGAGTGTGCTGTCATAACGCGCGCCGGTGCCTGCGATCAGGAAGATCAACGGCGCCGGCTTGTCCTGGGTGGCGATGCGGTAGGTGAGCTTTTTTACCGCCCAGAAGTTGTCCGGCAAGATGAACTCTCGCTCCGGGCGCAACGTCAGGCTGCGGTCCGACTGATTGATGTCGTCGTCCAGCGGCAATTCCGGGCGCAAGTCCGGCGGCGTCGTGGCGATGGTCGCCTCGAACGGGTTGGTCAGGGGGTAGCCATAACTGGCGGCATCGATATCCACCGCCAGTGCGGACGCACTCAAAATAAGGCCGCTGAACAGCGCGGCGAAGCGCAAGGAACGGAGCATGACTAGATCCCTTAGAGGAAGGTGCCGAATGAAGTTCGCAGGCTATGACCACCGGGTTTGCGCCAAAGTGCCATGCTGCGGCACCAAACAGGCAGAATTCGGAGTAATAGTAGCTGGACGATACACTTTGCACCGACTGAATGAACAGTTAACAGTTGTTAGTTCTTGCACACGGCTGGCTGCAGATTAAGCTGGCCGACGATTTCCGAAGATTGGAGTGTTTCATGTCCCGCCGCTTGCCCGTGATTTTGCTGCTTGTTCTGTTGCCGTTGTGGCTGGCTGCCAGTTATGCCGCGCGGTATGGCTTTATGGAGGACGGGCAGTGGGTCGGTATCTGCGTGGATGAGGCCAGTCGCTGGGAATGCCAGGTGCGCTCGAACCTTGGTTTGATGATTCACTTCAAGGTGTTGGGCTGGGCAGCGTTGGGGGCGGCGTTGGTCGGTTTTGTCTTGCCCGGGCGGGCAGGGTGGTGGCTGGCGGTACTGGCGCTGGTGTTCGGGGTGCCGGCGCTGGCGTTGTACAACACTACGTTGGCGGTGTTTGCGTTGGTGATTGCCGGGTTGCGGTTGGTCCGCGAGTCCCGTAGCGCCTGATCGTCAGCTATCGCGAGCAGGCTCACTCCTACAAGGGGAACGCATTCCAAACTGTAGGAGTGAGCCTGCTCGCGATTGGGCATTTCAGTCGATGAATATTAAATCTTGTGAACGCGCAGGCAGCGCCACAAAGCAGCCACCATCAAGCCACTCACCAACGCCCAGCCCCACGCCTGCTGATTCTGCAACCCTTCCTGATACAACTGCGGCGCAATCCCCGCACCAACAATAAACGTCAGCAGAGCAATTTCGCGACGCGGCACACTCACCGGACGGCACAGATACACCAGCGCCGGCAGCACGAACGCCATGCTGGCAAAGCTGCGATAACGCGGATCGAAGACCATCTCGAGCATCATCACCGCCGCAGCAAAACCTGCCGCCGCAACCAGCCAGCCGGCACGCCGCTCCAGCAGATTGAACGCACGTTGACGCCAGCCAGTACGCGCACTGAGCGCCAGCGCCGCATGTGCCAACACCAACAGGTTCAACGCTGTCAGCAAGCCGACCCACAGCCATTCGCCGGTAAACCTTGTGGTCACTCGCGCCAGATCACCCCAGGCGCCAATCGAGCAAGCGCCGAGGGCGCCCAGCAGCGGCAACACCAGCGCCGAGCGCGTGGTGCGAACGCGACCGCCAAGGATCAGTGTGCCGAGGAAAATCAAACCACCAACCGCCAGCCATTCCTTCCAGAACGGCACATTGGTTACCGGCCCGGCGAGTACGCCTTTGTCCTGACGATCCGCATCAAACAGCCCCCAATAGCCACCGACCGCGCCTTCACTGCCGCGCTTCCACGGCTGGTCAAACGCTTCGATCAGGTTGTAATGCCAGCCTTCTTGCTCGGCCATTGCGACAAAACCACGAATGAATTTGGCCTCGTTGACCCGGCTCGGCAGGGCGGTTTCGCGCTGACGGCCTTCGCTCGGCCAGCCGGTTTCGCCGATCATCACGTCTTTGGGCGCGAATTTATTGCCGAACACCTGGCGAACTTGCGCGACATGTTGCAGAGCTGCGTCGATGTTTGACGGGTCATCTTCCCAGTACGGCAATAAGTGAATGGTCAGGAAGTCCACTGCTGGCGCGACTTCCGGATGCTTGAGCCAGAACTCCCAGACGTCGGCGTAAGTGACCGGTTGCTTGATCTGGCTCTTGACCTTGTTGATCAGGCGGACCAGTTGCGTGCCGGTAACTTCTTTGCGCAGCAAGGCTTCGTTGCCGACGATCACCGCGCTGACCACGTCCGGGTTGGCGTTGGCCGAGGCGATCAGCAGGTCGACTTCTTTCTCGGTGTCCACCGGGTTGCTGTTGACCCAGGCGCCGATCATCAATTTCAAGCCGTGTTTGCGCGCCAGATCCGGCAGCGCCTCGAGGCCTGTCATCGAATAGGTGCGAATGCACTCAAAGCGTGTCGCCAGCAATGCGAGGTCGGCGTCCATGCGCTCGGGGCGCAGCTTGAATGGCACGTCGAACGGCGATTGGTCTTTGTCGAACGGCGTGTAGGACGCGCATTGCAGCTTGTGCGTCGGCGTCGCAGCGTCCGGCAGTATCACCGGTTTGCCGAGGCCGTACCAGAAGCCACCGAGGGCAAACAGGCCCAGCAGGCAGGCAAATAAATAAGCAGGGAAAGGAAAGCGGGACGTCGCGGACATGGTCGGGCCGAGTGGCTGCAAAGCGACGCATGTTACCTGCATTTATAGAGAGGTTGGTGGCCTGCATGATTTGCACATGCAAAGTTCGGGCGGATTATTTGGCGTCATTTATAAAGCCGCGATTAATGGCCTTCTGATGTCGTTTCTCGTTGCCTTGAGGTCGCTGACAGAGCAGGTCGCCTGAGGCGTCAGGTTGATGATCAAGGCATCAGTACTCCGCTGATGTTCGAGTTGGTTTGCGGTCAGGCGTGATGGGGGCGCTGTGCACCATAACAATACGTTGACGATGCCCGGCATCCGTCGGGCGCAGCATTTCGGGGAAGTAACGATGAAGATGCGACGACTTTTAGGCGCAGGTGCCGCTCTGGTGCTTGCGATGAGCTCCACTTTCGCCAGCGCAGAAAAACAGACCCTGAACATCGGTTACGTTGACGGCTGGTCCGACAGCGTCGCGACCACCCACGTGGCGGCCGAAGTGATCAAACAGAAACTCGGCTACGACGTTAAGCTGCAAGCCGTCGCCACCGGGATCATGTGGCAGGGCGTTGCCACCGGCAAACTCGACGCCATGCTCTCGGCCTGGCTGCCTGTGACCCACGGTGAATACTGGACGAAGAACAAGGATCTGGTCGTCGACTACGGCCCGAACTTCAAGGATGCAAAAATCGGCCTGATCGTGCCGGAATACGTCAAAGCCAAGTCGATCGAAGACCTGAAAACCGATGACACCTTCAAAAACCGTATCGTCGGCATCGACGCCGGTTCAGGCGTAATGCTCAAGACCGATCAGGCGATCAAGGATTACGGCCTCGACAAGTATTCGCTCAAAGCCAGTTCCGGCGCCGGCATGATTGCCGAGCTGACCCGTGCCGAGAAGAAAAACGAATCCATCGCCGTCACCGGTTGGGTGCCGCACTGGATGTTCGCCAAGTGGAAACTGCGCTTCCTCGACGACCCGAAAGGCGTGTACGGCGCAGCTGAAACCGTGAACAGCATCGGCAGCAAAGAACTCGCTACCAAAGCACCGGAAGTGGCCAAGTTCCTGAAGAACTTCCAGTGGGCATCGAAAGACGAAATCGGCGAAGTGATGCTGGCGATTCAGGACGGTGCCAAGCCTGACGCAGCGGCCAAGGATTGGGTCGCCAAGCACCCGGATCGCGTGGCTGACTGGACCAAATAAAAGCAACACCGCCGTACCTCTGTAGGAGTGAGCCTGCTCGCGATAGCGTCCTGTCAGTTGATGAAAATGTCGACTGATACGACGCCATCGCGAGCAGGCTCACTCCTACAGTTGTTTTGGGGGTACCGAAGAATGGCGATTACGTCATGGCGTTCTACTACTAAGGTCGTCTGTTCCCGCTCCCGCAGCCGCATACATTAGCTATGTTCCAACAATAATTTGTGCTGCGAGGATAAAAACAATGAACGACAGCATTTACCTCTCGATTCAAAACAGTCCCCGATTCAAGGAGCTGGTACAGAAAAGGGAACGATTCGCCTGGATTCTCTCGGCAATCATGCTCGGGCTTTACTCCGCATTCATCCTTCTGATTGCTTACGGGCCGCATATTCTGGGCGCGAAGATCAGTCCTGAATCATCCATAACCTGGGGTATCCCGATCGGTGTCGGGCTGATTCTGTCTGCCTTCATCCTGACCGGTATCTACGTGCGCCGCGCCAATGGCGAGTTTGACGACCTGAACAATGCGATTCTCAAGGAGGCTCAGCAATGATCCGGCGTCTACTGGCTTTATTGAGCGTTGCAGCGTTCGCACCGGGTGTCTGGGCGGCTGACGCGTTGACGGGAGAGGTGGCCAAACAGCCGCTGAATATTCCTGCGATCCTGATGTTCGTGGCGTTCGTTGGTGCGACGCTCTACATCACCTACTGGGCCTCAAAGAAAAACAACTCGGCGGCCGACTACTATGCGGCGGGCGGCAAGATCACCGGTTTCCAGAACGGTCTGGCGATTGCCGGTGACTACATGTCGGCGGCGTCCTTTCTGGGGATTTCCGCGCTGGTGTTCACCTCCGGCTACGATGGCCTGATCTACTCGATCGGCTTCCTGGTGGGCTGGCCGATCATTCTGTTTCTGATCGCCGAGCGTCTGCGTAACCTGGGTAAATACACCTTTGCCGACGTGGCGTCCTACCGCCTCGGGCAAACCCAGATTCGCACCCTGTCTGCCTGCGGTTCGCTGGTGGTGGTGGCGTTCTACCTGATTGCGCAAATGGTTGGTGCCGGCAAGCTGATTCAGCTGTTGTTCGGTCTGGACTACCACGTTGCCGTGATTCTGGTTGGCGTGCTGATGTGCATGTACGTGCTGTTCGGCGGCATGCTGGCGACCACCTGGGTGCAGATCATCAAGGCTGTGCTGTTGCTGTCCGGTGCCTCGTTCATGGCGCTGATGGTGATGAAGCACGTAGGCTTTGACTTCAACACATTGTTCTCCGAAGCGATCAAGGTTCACGCCAAGGGCGAAGCGATCATGAGCCCGGGCGGCCTGGTCAAGGACCCGATTTCGGCCTTCTCGCTGGGTCTGGCGTTGATGTTCGGTACTGCTGGCCTGCCACACATTCTGATGCGCTTCTTCACCGTGAGTGACGCAAAAGAAGCCCGCAAGAGCGTGCTCTACGCAACTGGCTTCATTGGTTACTTCTACATCCTGACCTTCATCATCGGCTTCGGCGCGATCCTGCTGGTCAGCACTAACCCGGCCTTCAAAGATGCGGCTGGCGCGCTGTTGGGCGGCAACAACATGGCGGCGGTGCACCTGGCCAACGCGGTCGGTGGCAGTATCTTCCTCGGCTTTATCTCGGCGGTGGCGTTCGCGACCATTCTGGCGGTTGTGGCGGGCCTGACGCTGGCCGGTGCTTCAGCGGTTTCTCACGACCTGTATGCCAGTGTGATCAAGAAGGGCAAGGCGAACGAGAAGGACGAGATTCGTGTGTCGAAGATCACCACCATTGCCTTGGCGGTGTTGGCGATCGGCTTGGGCATCCTGTTCGAAAGCCAGAACATTGCGTTCATGGTTGGCTTGGCGTTCTCGATCGCGGCGAGCTGTAACTTCCCGGTACTGCTGCTTTCGATGTACTGGAAGAAGCTGACCACCCGTGGCGCGATGATTGGCGGCTGGTTGGGTCTGGTGAGTGCGGTTGGCTTGATGATCCTCGGCCCGACCATCTGGGTGCAGATTCTGCATCATGAGAAGGCGATCTTCCCTTACGAGTACCCGGCGCTGTTCTCGATGATCATTGCCTTTGTGGGGATCTGGTTATTCTCGATCACTGACAAGTCGGCGGCAGCGGACAAAGAGCGGGCGCTGTTCTTCCCGCAGTTTGTGCGTTCGCAGACTGGGTTGGGGGCGAGCGGGGCGGTTTCGCATTGATGGTTTGATGGTTTTGTAAATGTTGTGCTGAATGCCCCGGTTGAGAGATCGGGGCATTTTTATTGGGCGGTTATCGGCTAGAGTTGTGTACATATCCGTTGCTGCGGTAACGGCTTCTTAGGGTTTCGCCCTTACGGCGACTCACTTTTTTTACAAACGCCTAAAAAAGTAAGCAAAAAAACGCTTGCTCCTACGTGCGGCCCGCTCGCTGGGGCTCGGGGTTCCTTCGCTGCGGGATCGATCCGGGCGCAGCGCCTACGGTTTGCTTCGCTGCACCTCCTCTCGCTGTATTTGGCTGCGCCAAACGGTCGCTGCGCTCCCACGCCCGGATCAATCCCTCCACTCAGCCTTCCGACGTCGCCCGAGGATCAAGATCAAGAGCAGGCGAGCTGACACTCGGCCTATTGAGTGGTTAAGGGCGGATGTTCGGCTTTTGATTTGCGTTGTTGCTGCCCCTCACCCCAGCCCTCTCCCGAGGGAGAGGGAGCCGATTTGTGAGCTTTTCAGAATCTGAGTTCAACGCGGTATCGCACGTCGGCGTATCTCCCCCAAACACCACGATCAGTTCCCTCTCCCTCCGGGAGTGGAAGGAGAGGGTGCTGATTTCGGTGCTTTTCAAAGCCTGAGTTCAACGCGGTATCGCACGTCGGCGTAGCTCCCCCCAAACACCTCAATCAGTCCCCTCTCCCTCCGGGAGAGGGCTAGGGTGAGGGGCTCTTGATCTGGCTTTTGATCTTGCTTTGGCTTTGGCTTTGGCTTTGGCTTTGGCTTTGGCTTTGGCTTTGGCTTTGGCTTTTGATTTTTTGCCCCATCGGCAGGCCGAGCGGAGGTGTTCATCCGGGGGTAGGCGCGCAGCGCCGTGCGGCGAAGCCGCATTCATCGAGAGGAGGTGCAGCGAAGCAAACCGTAGGCGATGCCCCCGGATGGACACCGTAGCGAGGGAACACTGAGCCTCAGCGAAGTGCCGTACGCC